>NZ_CP093341.1:1944252-2268294 GCF_022637455.1 Lysobacter sp. S4-A87 | reverse complement strand
ACATCTCCGTGACCCTGCCGAGAACGCCGCAGTCGAGCCTGGCAGTGCTCAACTCCGTCGCCGGCGAGACCCCGTTCTCCATCGCCCTGACCGGGTGCACCCCGGCGTCGGGAACGGTGGCCACGCGCTTCGAGTCCGGCGCCAATGTCGACGCCACGACCGGCGAACTGCTGACCAGCGGTGTCGGCGGTACCACCAGCCTGCACGTGCAGCTGCTCAACGAGACCCGCGGCATCATCAACATCGGCGCGCCGGACGTATCCCAGAACTCGACGGCAAAGACCATTCCTGCCGGTGGCGCAGTGACCCTGAACTACTTCGCCCGCTACAAGCGCGCGGCCGCCTCGCCGGCCCTCGGCACGGGCGTCATCGCGTCTAGCGTCACCTACTCGCTGGTCTACAACTGACCGATCGCCAGGATGCGAACGTCCCTGCGCTGCCGCAGCCATGCCAACAGGCGGCAACCGGCAACGTCGCGACGAACGCCAACCTGTCAGCACCACTTCTTTGGATCTACTGAGACATGAAAACCACCCTCTTCAAGGCAATGACAGTCGGCGCCATCGCGCTGGCGTCCCAGTCGGCGTTCGCTTCCGACGGCACGATCAACTTCACCGGTGAACTCACCACCCAGACCTGCTCGATCAACGGCACCGCCGCAGACGGCAACCGTAACGTCAGTGTCACGCTGCCTGCCGCTTCGCAGTCGAACCTGAGGACCGTGGGTTCCACGTCCGGCGAAACGGCGTTCCAGATCGCTTTGACGTCCTGCACGCCGACCAGCGGCACGGTTCACACGCGCTTCGAGTCGGGTCCCAACGTGGACGTGGCAAGCGGCGAGCTGCTCACCAGTGGTGCCGGCTCCTCGGCAGGCCTGCGCATCCAGCTGCTCAACCAGGACCGCACTGTGATCGCGGTCGGTGCTGCCGACGTGGCGCAGAACTCCGCACCCGGCACCATCGCCACCGGCGCGGTCACGCTCAACTACATCGCCCGGTACCACAACATCAACTCGACGCCGCTCGCAGTGGGCGCGGTGACGTCCAGTGTCACCTACTCAATGGCCTACAACTGAGTTGTGGCTCGGGCCGACGGAGGAGGGTTCTCCTCCGTCCACTTGCGGATGCGAATGAACCGATGAAGAAGGACTTCAAGGCACTCACGGCAACCTGTCTGCTCGCAGTCGGCGGTATGTGCGCGTCAAATGCGGATGCCTCGGTGGTGATCGCCGGAACGCGCGTCGTGTATCCGGCGCAGGAGCGGGAGGTGACGGTCAAGCTGACCAATGACGGGAAGACGCCGGCCCTGACGCAGATCTGGCTCGACCGCGGTGATCCCGATGCCGCGCCATCGACCATTGATGTTCCTTTCACCGTTACTCCGCCGGTCGCGCGAATCGATCCTGGCAAGGGCCAGGCCGTGCGGATCATCTACACGGGGGAGGCGCTGCCGCAGGACAAGGAGTCGGTCTTCTGGTTCAACCTGCTGGAAGTGCCGCCCAAGCCCGGCGCGGATGCGCTGGAAGCCAATGTGCTGCAGATGGCGTTCCGTACCCGTATCAAGCTCTTCTTCCGACCGTCGTCGCTAAAGGCCGCCGGTGCCGCCGACGCTCCGGCGCAGATTCGCTGGAGTCTGGTCAAGGACGCCGGTCGCGATGCCATCCAGATGCACAACCCGACGCCCTACTTCGTGTCCTTCGCTTCGGTTGATGTGACCGGAGGCGGCCGAACGGCGCGCTTTACCGACGGTGGCATGGTCGCCCCTGGAGAAACCAGGGCATTTGCATTGCAGGGGGAGGTACCAATGGCATCTGCTGCAAAGGTTACCTACCACGCCATCAATGACTACGGTGGACCGATCGATGGCGAAGCCGGACTGATCAGTCAGTCGGCGCCCAAGGGCAATTCGCCCTGAACCATCCGCGGCGGTGCCGACCCGTGGCCCGCACACCAATGAACTGCCCGTCAAAGCCGTGTTCCTCGGCAGGGACGCGGCTTGCCCGGCCGAACCAGAAGCATGCGCAAGCAACATCGCAATCACCAGTATCCACGTCTTCGCCCGATCAGCCTGGCGGTCGCCGCACTGTTGACCAGTGGCGGCGCCGGCGCGTGGACGGGTGGTCCGAACGCGGATGATTCGGGCACGCTGGTCGAGTTCAATGAAGCTTTCCTGCACGCATTCGAAGGAAGCGGCGGCAACGTCGACCTGAGTCGGTTCGCCCGGGGCAATGCCGCGCTGCCGGGCACCTACCTGGCAGACCTGCAGGTAAACCAGCAATTGCTGGGCAAGGCCGAGATCACGCTGCGGCCGCTGACGCCAGGTGGTGACAACGTCCAGCCGTGCTTCGACCTGGAACTGATCGGGCGTCTTGGCCTCGACATGACCAAGCTCACGCCGGAGAGCATGGCAAGGCTGGAGGACAGCTCCGGCGACACCTGCGTCACCTTGCCAAGCCTGATCGAAGGCGCGTCCGCCGTGTTCGACAACGGCGAGCAGCGCCTGGACATCAGCGTTCCGCAAGCAGCGCTCGACCGGCACGCACGTGGCTACGTCGATCCCCGGTTCTGGGACGAAGGCATCAACGCGTTCCGCCTCCAGTACAACGCCAACGCCTACCGCGCCGAATCGCAGGGCAATGCGATCACGCAGGGCTACGTCGGCATCAATGCCGGCGCCAACATAGGGCCGTGGCGCCTGCGGCACATCGGCAACTTCAGCTACGACGAAAACAATGGCGGCAAGTACGACGGTGTGCAGACCTACGCACAACGATCGCTCATTCCGATCAAGAGCCAGCTGACCATTGGTGACGCCTACACCGATGGCACCATCTTCGACAGCTTCGGCTTTCGCGGTGTGCAGCTGGCCAGCGATGACCGGATGTACCCGGAGTCGCAGCGCGGCTACGCGCCGACGATCCACGGCATCGCCAACAGCAACGCGCGCGTGCAGGTCCGCCAGGGCGGCAGCATCCTGTACGAAACCAACGTCGCTCCCGGCGCGTTCGAGATCGATGACCTGTACCCCAGCGGATACGGTGGCGACCTCGAAGTGGTGGTCACCGAAGCCGATGGCAGCGTCAATGTCTCCAAGGTGCCGTACTCCGCCGCGGTGAACGCGCTGCGACCGGGTATTGGCCGCTATAGCCTCACGGCGGGCCTGTACCGCCATCCCACTGTCGACAGTGAGCCGGAGCTGCTACAGGGCACGTACCAGCGCGGCCTCAGCAACGGCATCACCGCCTACGGCGGTGCGACGGTGACCAAGGACTACCAGGCTGTTGCCGTCGGCTCCGCGCTCAACACACGTTTCGGTGCGATCGGCCTGGACATCACCCGGTCCAACGCCAAGCTCGACCACGAGCCGGACCGGAGCGGGCAAAGCGTCAGACTGAGCTACAGCAAGCTGGTCGCGCCGACCAATACCAATCTGACGCTTGCGGCATACCGATACTCCAGCGAGGGGTTCCTCGACCTGGAAGACGCAGTGGCGCTCAACGCCCGCGCCCCGGACGATCTGCTGCCAGCACCAGACCGAGAGCGTGGCCGCCTGCAGCTGACGGTCAACCAGACATTGCCGGCCGGCTGGGGCTCGTTTTACCTCACCGGCTCGCGCCAGGACTACTGGAACCGCCGGGAAACCGACACCCAGTACCAGTTGGGCTACAACAACACCTACAAGCGCATCAACTTCGGGTTCTCCGCATCGCGCCAGTTCGACCTGAGCCGTGGCGACTGGGATAACCGGGTGATGTTCACCGTGGGCATCCCGCTGGGTTCGGGCCCACGCGCGCCGTACTCGCAGACCAGCTTGCAGCGCGATTCATCGGGCGCGGCGACCTTCCAGGAGTCGGTGACCGGCACGTTGGGGCGCGACAGCGCTTTCAGCTACGGCCTTAACGCCAGCCACAACCGTGGCGTTGGCGTAGAAAGTTCGAGCACCTATGGCGCGAACGCATCCTACGCGCTGCCAAGCGCGACGATCACCGGCAGCGCCAGCAAGTCCAACAACTACAGCCAGGTCAGTGCCGGCGTTTCCGGCGGCATCGTTGCCTACGCAGGTGGCGTTACGTTCACGCCAACGCTCGGCGACACGGTGGCGATCGTGGAAGCGAAGGGCGCCAAGGGCGCGATCGTCTCCAACGGCAGCGGACTGCGGGTCGACCGCTGGGGCCACGCCGTCGTATCGAACCTGTCGCCCTTCACGCGCAGCTCAATCGACATCGATCCCAACGGCCTGCCGTTGAACGTCCAGCTCGACTCGACCCAGGAGCAGACGGTACCCACGTCGGGCGCGATCACACTGGTCCGGTTCGAGACGAGCACCGGAGGACGCGCAGCCATCCTCCGCACTCGGCTTGCGAATGGCGAGCCACTGCCGTTTGGTGCCGACGTGCTGGATGCCCAGGGCCTCAGCATCGGCACTGTCGCGCAGGGCGGCAAGGTGATTGCGCGCAGCCTGGGTTCCGACAGTGGTGAGCTGACGGCGCGCTGGGGCACTGCCGCCGATGAAACCTGCAAGCTGCGCTACTCGCTCCCCAAGGTCACCAACATCAAGATGGGATACACGACGGCGGACGCAACATGCAACTGATCGAGGACGCTCGCGCAACAGCACCTGCCGGCGCGGACCGCATGCATCTTCCGCAGGTCGCCAAGCGAGTCCGCCCGGACGACGCCCGCGGCAAATCCGAAGAGGTTCCAATGGACATCGCGAAGAACTGCATATCCGAGAGCGTCCCGTCACTGCCTGCGTTCCGGGCCAGAAGATCTCCAGACGGAAGACGGGGTCGTCGTCACTCGATGTACGCGTTCTGCCTGCTGCTACTTGTGACGATGTTCGCTTGCGTCGATGCATCGGCACAGACTTGTCCCGCCGGTAGAACCTGCTTGACCGGGACGGGGCCCGAAATCGCGGTGGCCGTGTCGGGTAGGATCAACGTGGCACCGGATACGCCGGTCGGGGCCCCTGTCTCGAGCGAGATCCCGCTGGCGCCCTATACGATCAGCGTGGTTCAGTCAGGGGCGCCAAGCGCATATGCATGGTTCAACTTCTTCGTTGAAGCGGGGAAGCTAGCCCCAGGTTTCAGTGATGTCTACACCACGAACCTTCCAGGAATAGGGGTTCGCTACTTCTTCGACTTTCCGGCAGCGGGCCCGTCTCTGGCTGCGACAACGGCCGGACGGCGAACCACCCAGAACGGCTACCTCTTCTGGGAAACGCATCCGCCGAGCAACGGCGGACCTTGGTCGGTCAACCTAGGCAGATCGGCGCAGTTCATCAATCTGACCAGCGGCTCCAAAAGCGGAGCGGTGACTACCATTCCTTACATAAGGACCGATTCGCGAACCTCGGACACGGGTGGCAATACCTCCTTTACGCAAGTAGGCGCGTACAACGGCATGGTGACAGGGGGCACGATCAGTGCCAGGACCTGCGCACTGCAGCCGCTTGCGACGATTGCCTTTCCGGAGGTGCCGGCGCGGGAACTGCCCAGCGTCGGAAGCACTGCTGCGCCGCGCAACTTCACGATCGCTGCAAACTGCAGCGAAGGACTGGTGTTCTCATTACGCTTCAGTGCTGCCACCAGCTTCGAGAACGCTTCCATCTCGCTCCTGAAAAACACGCTCATGGACGCCACGGCAGCAGTGGGGTATGGGATCCAGGTCGTGGAGGGAAGTACAGGGGCGGTGATCGACGCGACGACGAAGCGCTACGAGACGACGGTCGACAGCACCAGCTTCCAGCAGGCCTTCACTGCGCACTACTACCGGTTTGGAGCTACCCCTGCTGGCGGGCGCATCCAGTCCACGCTGATATATACGCTCGACTATTACTAGTCTGCGCGTCGACGTCAGTTCCGTGCCTTGCGTGCGTAGCTTCCAGCCTCGCACCTACTGGCCGCCTTCGAATCCCCGCTGCCGCCACGCCTCGAACACCACCACTGCCACCGCATTGGACAGATTGAGGCTGCGGTTGTCCGGGCGCATCGGCAGGCGAAGGCGTTGCGCTGGCGGCACGCGCTCGAGCACATCGGCCGGCAAGCCACGCGTCTCCGGGCCGAACAGGAATGCATCGCCTGCGGCGTAGGCAGGGCCATCGAAGCGGGTCGTGCCGCGCGTGCTCAGGGCGAACAATCGCGGCGGCACTCCACTGGCCTGGGCGATGACCGCCAGCGCCGCATCCAGGTCGTCGTGTACCTGCAGCGTGGCGTACTCGTGGTAGTCCAGGCCGGCGCGCTTGAGCTGGCGGTCCTCCAGGCCGAACCCGAGCGGTCGGATCAAATGCAGCCGCGCGCCGGTGTTGGCGCACAGGCGGATCACGTTGCCGGTGTTGGGAGGGATTTCGGGCTGGTAGAGGATGACGTCGAACATCGCGACAGTGTCTGGATTCTTCCGGTGCGGTCAACCGGCCGGCTTACCAGGGCAGCGAATTGCCCTGCCAGTCAATGAAGCGCCCGCTGTCGTCCGGCCCGACCGAGTCGATCACGCCCAGCAGCCCGCGTGCCGAGTCGGCCGGCGTCACCTGCGCGCCGCTGCCGCCCATGTCGGTCTGCACCCAGCCCGGATGCAGGGCGATCACCGTGATGCCGCGTTCGCGCAGGGCCTGGGCCAGCAGCACCGTCGCCATGTTCTGCGCCGCCTTCGAGATCGCATAGGTTGGCGTGTGGAAGCCGTCGACCGAGGCGATCGAGCCCAGCATCGATGACAGGTTGGCGACCTTGGCGCCTTCGGCCAGGTGCGGCGCCAGCGCCTGGGTCAGCAGGAACGGGCCCGCCGCATTGGTGCGCAGGCTGTCGTCGAGCTGCGCCGCCGCGACGTGACCGAAGCGCTCGCCCGAATGCAGCACGCCGGCGTTGTTGATCAGTAGGTCGATGCCGTCGGTGACCAGCGGGATCTCGCGGGCGAGTTCGGCATGCGTCTTCGGCTCGGCCACGTCCAGCGGCAGCACGTGCAGGCGGCCCGGGTTCTGGCCGGCCAACTGGTTGAGCGCATGCGCGCGCCCCGGATGGCGGCTGGTGGCGACGACGCGATCACCACGGGCGAGCAGCTGGCGAACGAACTCCAGGCCCAGGCCGCGGTTGGCGCCGGTGACCAGACAGCGGCGGGGCAGCGGGGAATCACTCATTGCGGTCATCCCGGGGCGACGAAGGCGCCAGTGTATGGCCCGGGCCGGCTGTGTGCCGCGTTGGCCCAAACGCAGGTCAATGCCTGCCCAATGCAAGCCCAAGGCCGCCCAGTGGGACTTTTGGCCTGTTGCCTGCCTTCGCCGGTGGCCTAGGATGAGGACTTCACCCGGACAAGGGAGTTCGGGCGTCACCCAATCAGGAGTGTTTCATGACCGCTACCTTTCGACCGCGCGCCGCGGTCCTCGCCGTTGCCCTGGCCACGGCCGTCGCCGGCACCGGCTTCGCACCGACCGCCGTGCAGGCTGCGCCCAAGGCGGCCGTGGACATTCCGTTTGAGGAGTTCACGCTGCCCAATGGCCTGCGTGTGGTCGTGCATACCGATCGCAAGGCGCCGATCGTCGCGGTCAACATCTGGTACCACGTCGGCAGCAAGGACGAGCCGGCAGGACGCACCGGCTTCGCCCACCTGTTCGAGCACCTGATGTTCAACGGCTCGGAAAATCATCGCGGCGAATTCTTCGAGCCTTTCGAGCTGGTCGGCGCCACCGACCAGAACGGCACCACCAACTCCGACCGCACCAACTACTTCCAGAACGTGCCCACCACCGCGCTCGACATGGCGCTGTGGATGGAGTCCGACCGCATGGGCCACCTGCTCGGCGCGATCGACCAGGCCACGCTCGACGAGCAGCGCGGCGTCGTCCAGAACGAAAAGCGCCAGGGCGAGAACGAGCCCTACGGCCAGGTCTGGGACGAGCTGGGCAAGGCGATGTATCCGGTGACGCATCCGTACCACCACAGCACCATCGGTTCGATGACCGACCTCAATTCCGCCTCGATCGAGGACGTGAAGGGCTGGTTCCGCACCTGGTACGGCCCGAACAACGCCGTGCTGGTGCTCGCCGGCGACATCGACCTGGCCACCGCGAAGGAAAAGGTCACCGAGTACTTCGGCAACATCCCGGCCACGCCGACCATGACCCAGCCGAAGGTGGACGTCGCGCCGCTGGAGAAGTCCACCCGCGCCACCATGACCGACAAGGTGCCGCAGGCGCGCATCCACCGCGTGTGGAATGTCGCCCAGACCGGCACCACCGACATTGACCAGCTGCAGCTGCTGGCGCAGGTGCTCGGCGGCAGCAAGTCATCGCGCCTGGATCGCCGCCTGCTGCACGGGGACAAGCTGGTCGACAGCGTTTCCGCCTCGGCCTACGGCTCGCAGCTGAGCTCCAGCTTCCTGGTCACCGCCGACGTGAAGCAGGGCGTCGACCCGGCCAGGGTCGAAGCGGTCATCGACGAGGAAATCAAGCGCCTGCTCAAGGATGGCCCGAGCAAGGTCGAGGTCGAGCAGGCGCGCACCGTGTTCAAGGCCGGCTTCGTGCGCGGCATCGAGCGCATCGGCGGCTTCGGCGGCAAGGCCGACGCGCTGGCCGAATGCACGGTCTACACCGGCAACCCGGGCTGCTTCCGCGACAGCCTCAAGGTGATCGAGACCGCGACCCCCAAAGACCTCAAGGCGATCGGCAACAAGTGGCTGACCAAGGGCAGCCACACCCTCCTGGTGGTGCCGGGCGAGCGAACCGTCATTGCCGAAGACCCCTCGGTGACGCCGGCGCCGCTGACGCTGCCGCCGGTGGACCCGAAGTACGCCACCACGCCCAGCACGGTCGACCGCAGCAAGGGCGTGCCGGTGACCAGCCAGTTCCCCGACCTCAAGTTCCCCTCGCTGCAGCGCGCGATGCTCAAGAACGGCACACGCCTGATCCTGGCCGAGCGCCATGACATCCCGGTCGTGCAGATGAGCTACGCCTTCCTCGGCGGTTTCAGCGCCGACCAGGGTCATACGCTCGGCACCTCGAGCTTCGCCATGGGCATGCTCGACGAGGGCGCCGGTAAGCTCGATTCGCTGGCGTTCGGCGACCGCGTCGAATCGCTCGGCGCCAGCATGGGTGCCGGTGCATCGCTCGACGGCGGCACGGTCTACCTGTCGGCGCTGAAGGAAAACCTGGTGCCGTCGATCGACCTGTTCTCGCAGATGCTGCGCGCGCCGCGCTTCGACCAGAAGGAGATCGACCGGATCAAGGCAACCTGGATCGCCGGCATCAAGCAGGAGAAGGCGCGCCCGAACGGCGCCGCGCTGCGCGTGCTGCCGCCGCTGCTGTACGGCGAGGGCCATCCCTACGCGATGCCGTTCAGCGGCAGCGGCACCGAAGAGTCGATCGCCTCGCTGACCCGCAACGACCTGGTCGCATTCCACCAGGCCTGGGTGCGCCCGCAGGACGCAACACTCATCGTCGTCGGCGACACTACGCTCAAGGAGATCGTGCCGCTGCTCGACAAGCACCTGGGCGACTGGAAGGGCACCGGTCAAGCGCCGGCCAAGCCGGTGATTGGCGAGGTGGCCAGGCCCAAGGCGCCGCGCGTGTTCCTCATCGACCAGCCTGGCGCAGTGCAGGCGAATATCTTCGCCGGCGAAGTCGTGCCCTCGACCAAGGACCCCAGCTCGGTCCGCTTCGACATCGCCAATTCCGTGCTGGGCGGTGAGTTCTCCTCGCGGTTGAACATGAACCTGCGCGAGAACAAGCACTGGGCCTATGGCGCCTACAGCTTCTCGGCCAACTCGCTCGGCCAGCGCCCGTGGATGGCCTTTGCCCCGGTGCAGATCGACAAGACCGCCGACTCGCTCAAGGAACTGCAGCGCGAGATCAGCCTGTACTCCACCGGGCAGAAGCCGCCGACCGCGGAAGAGGTGGCGAAGATCCAGGCCACCGAGATCCGCGGCCTGCCGGGTTCATTCGAAACCGGATCGGCGGTGCTCGGTGCGGTCAGCGCGATCGTCCGCTACGACCGGCCGGACGATTACGTGTTCAAGCGCAAGGCGGAGATCGAGGCGCTGACACCGGACCAGGTCAAGGCGGCCGCAGCCACTATCGACCCGGATGCGTTGACCTGGGTGGTCGTGGGCGACCTCAAGCAGATCGAACAGCCGGTGCGCGCTCTGAAGCTGGGGGACGTGCAGATCCTCGATGCCGATGGCAAGACGTCGCCGGACAAGACGTCGCCGGACAAGAAGTAAGCGCTGGACGTTGCCTTCTCCCCTCGCGGGAGAAGGCTGCATTTTCCCGAACCGCGACGATCGCCTCAGTTGCTGTTCACTTCCTCTCATTCACAACGTCAGCCAACAGGGCGACAATCGCGCCGGTTCGAGAGGCCGGCGCGATGTGCGCCGCGCCGCATTCGGTCAAACAGGTTTTCGGAGCAGGCAAATGCGTCAGTCGATGTTGGCAATGGTCCTGGCAGTGGGTTCGACGTTCGCCGTCGGCGCATGCACCTGGGTGAAGATGGCGCCGGGCGCGTCGTCGGTTCGCGTCATCGACGGCAGCGGCCTGCCGGCCGGTTGCGTCAAGAAGGGCGAGGTCGAAGTGACCGTCAGGAAGAGCGTCGCCTTCTACGAGCGCAATCCGCTGCGCGTTCGCGAGGAGCTGGAGACCTCGGCGCGCAACGAAGCGCCGGCCCTGAAGGCCGATACCGTTCAGCCGATGGGCGAGCCGCTGAACGGGGCCCAGCGCTATGCCGCCTGGAGCTGTGGCGCCGGGGGCGCCGCCTCGAAGGCTCCGGCCGCCACCGGCAGCGCGCAGACCTACCCGATCGGGCGCTGATCCGCCCCGGACCGTCCGTCGCCGGGGGCGTGAACCACACGCCCCCGAATGGTGGGGTCTTCAATAAAGCGTTAAGATGGTGTGTTCATCCGTCTCCGGTCAGACCACCATGTTGTTCCAGCACGTCGCAATCGCCGGCCTCGCACATATCGATGCCCCCCGCCGGCTGACCTCGGACGAGATCAATACGCGCCTCAAGCCAACGCTCGATCGGCTGGGCATCAATTACAACGTGCTCGAAGAAGTGGCGGGTGTTCGCGAACGCCGTCTGTGGGACGGTGAAGTGCGTGCCTCCGATGCCGCCACGCTTGCAGGCGTGAAGGCGTTGGCCGATGCGGGCATCGATGCCGATCGCGTCGGCCTGCTCGTCAGCACGTCGGTCAGCCGCGACTACCTGGAGCCGTCCACGGCCTCCATCGTCTCGGGCAACCTGCGCCTGCCCAACACCTGCCAGAACTTCGACGTCGCCAATGCCTGCCTGGCATTCCTCAACGGCATGGACATCGCCAGCCGCATGATCGAGCGCGGCGAGATCGACTACGCCCTGGTTGTCAACGGCGAAACCGCCGACCTGGCCTACGAGAAGACCCTCGAGCGCCTGAGCCGGGACGACGTCACCCAGGAACAGTTCCGCGACGAGATGGCCACGCTCACGCTCGGCAGCGGCGCCGCCGCGATGGTGCTGGCGCGTACGGAGCTGGCCCCGGGCGCACCGCGTTACCGTGGCAGCGTCACCCGTTCGGCCACCGAGTGGAACCAGCTGTGCCGCGGTGACCTGCACCACGACCGCATGGTGGCCGATGGCCGCATGCTGATGATCGAGGGCCTCAAGCTCGCCAAGACGACCTTTGTCGCCGCGCGCGCCGCGATGGGCTGGGTGGTCGAGGAGCTCGATGAGTTCGTCATCCACCAGGTCAGCAAGGCCCACACCCAGGCCTTCCTCAAGGCCTTCGGCATCGACCCGAAGAAGGTCATGACCATCTTCGGCGAGCACGGCAACATCGGTCCGGCCTCGGTGCCGATCGTGCTGAGCAAGCTGCGCGAAGGCGGCCGTCTGAAGAAGGGCACGCGCGTGGCGCTGCTCGGCATCGGCTCTGGCCTGAACTGCTCGATGGCGGAAGTGGTCTGGTAAGACGCTCCGCAACCGTGTGACGCAATGCAAAGCACCCGGCCCAGGCCGGGTTTTTTTCTTTGCGCGGTCGAGCCTTGTGCGTGCAAACCCGGCCGATTGCGTTCAACGATCGACTCCAATTGGTCATGACCCGAAGCAGCGGCTGCGGATAGGTTGGTTGCATGCATTTGCCAGGGAGGCAATTTCATGCGTACCGCATTGCGCCTGTGCGCGCTGATCGGATCGATGCACTGTGTTGCGGCCTTCGCTCAGCCGCCAGTAGAGGACCCTTCCGCGCGGTTCGCATCGCCGTTGATCGTGGCCCATCGCGGCGGGGCCGCCGACTTCCCGGAGAACACGCTGGTTGCAGTCAGGGGATCGCTCGCAAACGGCGCCGATGCGATCTGGCTCAGCGTCCAGTTGAGCGGTGACGGGGTCCCGGTGCTCTACCGGCCGCAGGACCTGTCGGCGCTTACCAATTCCCGGGGTCCGGTCAGCGCCTGGACGTGGCGGGAGCTGAAGCGGGTCAATGCGGGTTGGAACTTCCGCGTCGAGGGCGCCCATGGAGCGATCCGGTATCCGTACCGTGCCAGGCAGGTCCCGGTGCCGACCCTGGAGAGCGTTCTGGCGCGGATTCCGCGTTCCGTGCCGGTCGTGCTCGACATGAAATCGCTGCCGGCCGAGCCGCTGGTTGCCGCCGTCGCCAACGTGCTGCAGCGACGGAACGAATGGTCACGCGTGCTGCTCTATTCGACCGACGCGTCGTTCGATCCGCTGTGGGCACGCTACCCTCGCGCGCAGCGTTTCGAGACGCGCGACGATACCCGCGGCCGCCTGGTGACACAGTTGCTGTCAGGGCGCTGCGAACCGCCGAAGGTCGCGCGCTGGTCGGCGTTCGAACTGCGCCGTCGCTTTGAGGTCACCGAGACTTTCACGCTGGGCGAGGGCCATTCGCAGGTCGATGCTGAGCTTTGGACCGATGCCACAATGGCGTGCTTCCGCCAGGGCCACGGCAGCGCGCGATTGCTGTGGATCGGAATCAACACGCGATCGGACTACCGGCACGCGCAGGCGCTGGGAGCCGATGCGGTGCTGGTGGACTCGCCAGCGCAGGCGCGCGACTGGATTGCCCAGGGCGTGCCTGGTAGATGACTCAGGCCGGCGCAACCGGGATCGGCAGGCATTCCATGATCTCGACCGCTTCACCGGGAAAAATCGTGAAATGGGGGTGGTTCACGAACAGTTTCGCCGCCGCTTCGTGCGTTTCGGCCTGCACCACCGTGTAGGCGGCCAGTTCATTGCGCCTGTCGCTGATGCCGCCCGGGCCGACACGCTTGGTGCGTCCAAGCGGAGCGCCCGCCAGTGCAACGCATCAGATCGGCACAATCGAGGGCGCGCGCCGTGGCTACATCGCCGAGGCATCGAGCACGATGCGGTAGCGCGCCTTGCCGGCCCGCAGATGTTCGAGGGCCTCATTGACCTTGCTCATCGGGAACATCTCGACCTGCGGCCGGATGTCGTGGCGGGCAGCGAAAGCGAGCAGGCTGGCGATGTCGACGGGCGAACCGGTAGGCGAACCGGAGATCTCACGTTGCTTCATGATCAGGCTGAAAGCCGCCACCGGGATCGGCTCCAGTACGGCGCCAACGACGTGCATGCGCCCCTTCGGCGCAAGCGTGCCGACCATCGCATCCCAGTCCATCGGTACGTTGACCGTCACCAGCAGCAGGTCGAGGCTGCCGGCAACGGCGTTGATCGCGGCCGAGTCACGACTGGCAACCACATGGTGCGCACCAAAGCCGTGCGCCTCGTCGGCCTTGGCCGCGGTCGACGTGAAGGCGGTGACATCACAGCCCCAGGCGGTGGCGAACTTGATCGCCATGTGGCCCAGGCCGCCGACGCCGACCACGCCCACGCGCATCGTTGGCTTGATGTCGTACGCCAGGAACGGCTTGAAGACGGTGATGCCGCCGCACAGCAGTGGACCGGCGCTTGCTACATCCAGACCGTCCGGAACCGGAATCGCCCAGGCCCAGTGCGCTCGCACCTTCTGCGCGAACGCGCCGTGGTGCCCGCCGATGGTCGGCCTCACGGACGCGCACAGGTTCTGGTCGCCGGACAGGCATTGCCGGCAATGCATGCAGGTTTCCGCGGTCCAGCCTACGCCGACGCGCTGGCCGACCTTAAGCCCCTTGGCATGGCTGCCGACAGCAGAAATGCGGCCGATTGCTTCATGGCCAGGCACCAGCGGGTACTGGCTCATGCCCCACTCGTTGTCGAGCATCGACAGGTCGGAGTGGCAGATGCCGCAGTACTCGACATCCACTTCGACTTCTTCCGCGCCGAGCGGTCCAAGGTTGAGGTCCTGCAAGGCCAATGACTGGCCAGGGCCCTGGGCGGCCCACGCCTTGACGGTCGACATCCCGCTCTCCACGACTCAGCTGTAATGACCGCCCACGCTACGCCGGTGGCCGCATCGAACGGATGAAATCGCAGTGACCGGACCGGCGGCCACAAGGCTGCCGGTCCGGTTGCCGTTCTCAACGCAACAGACGACTCAATGGTGCTTGCGCTGTGGCCGCAGCTGCGTCTTGAACACGAACTTGCCGACCTTCTCGCCCAGCTTCACCCCGGCCTCGCACCCGGTACGGAAATGGATGCCGCCATAGACGCGCGCATCCGCGGATTCATCCGCAGCCTGTGACAGGCTGGTGTAGCTGCGCGTGACCGCCGGCGGAAGCCCGCTTGCCGTGAGGGTGAACGGCACCGCATCGGTGCCGAAGAACTCGCGAAGTACGCCGGCGAACGAGCCAACGGTGTTGGGCAGGCCGCAGGTGTAGTCCGGATACGGCGGCGTGACGATGTAGGAGGTCCACGTGGCGTCGGGTTGCGTGCCCGCGTTGCCGTCGTTGACCCAGTGGATCGCCGTGTAGGGGCGCCAGAAGTTGTAGTAGTACTTGACCCGGAACGTGGCGACCAGACCATCGTTGATGGCCATGTTCATCAGTGCGAACAGGCGCGCGTGTTCCCACAGGTCGAAGTCGTAGTCGGCGACGATGACGCGGGCGACGCCGTTGAGGTTGCCGCCACCGCCGGGCCAGAAGCGCGCGATGCGACTTTCTTCGGAATCAGGCGCGGCATTGCGCAGCACGGCGTCACCGACGGCTTTCACTTCGTTGTAGTCCTTGGCGTAGGCCTTGCTCCTGATGTTGAGCATGGCCGCGCGGCCCGGGTTGAACTGCCATGGACTCGACAGCGCGAACGGCTCGAGGTTGCCCCAGCCGCCGAACTGCGGGAATGGAGCCGGCGCAGGCGGAGTGGGCGGAGTCGGCTGGTAGACACCAGGAGCAGGTCCAAGCGTGTACGGAACATGCGGCGTCTGCGAGCCATCGAGGACGCGCATGTCGAGGATGGCATCGGCGGCGACGGCGCCGATGGCTTCGCCCTGGCTGATGCATGCCGGCTGCGCCGGAGCGCAGGCGGGCAGCGCAGCGATGAAGTTGGTGTAGGCGGTGTTGATCGTCGCGGCCTGGGTTGGCAGCGTCGCCAGCAGGACATCGCGCGCTGCACGCGCGACCGCGGCATCGGGCGATGCGTTCGGATTTCCGGCGCCGACGGCGGCGTAGGTCTTGTAGCGTGGATCGATTGCATTCAACGCATCGTGGATGGCGATGTGGACCATCGCGAACACGCGGAACTGCTGCGGCGGGCCCCCTGCCGCGCCGATGACCTGGTTGGTCGTGGCATTCCAGTCAGTCACGGCGTCGGCCAGTGCCTGGCACGGAACGACCAATGGCAGGACACCCGCCAGCAACCAGCGGGACGAATGCATCCGGGGGGACTTCATGGTGGACTCCTTGCATCAGAGGACGCGTCATTGCGACGCGACCGCCGGGGGGCGGCACTGGAATCGACTGCAAAAGAGTTACGCGGAACGACCAGCGCGCAGGCCACGCAGCGGACACGCCCGCGCTACGGGGCCTCGCGGCCCGGCACGAATCCTGCCGGGTTCCCGCTAGAAGGCGCGCGAAAGGAAAAGCCTGAGCTCCCAGGCGTCGGTGCCGTCCTGTCCCACGCTCAGATAACCGATGCTGGACTCGAGGAAGGTGGCGCGTGACACCAGCGCACGTGCGCCCAGTCGCAGCGAACCGACCCACGCCGAGGTGGATGCCTGTACCAGTTCGGCGGTGAGGATATCGCCGTCGTTGGGCCGGACGAAACTGTAGCGCGCACCGAACTCGGCGTAGGGAATGACGACGCTGCGCGCGGTCTCGATGAATCGACTGACTTCGAAGGTGCCTTCGATCGACCCGTTGTCGAAGCTGTCGGCGGCGACCTCGAAGCTGAGCGGAATTCCTTCCAGCATGCCGGTGAGCAGGTAGGCATCGTTGTCGTAGTGGGTGTAGTTCAACGACACCTTGGGACGGTACTGCCAGTCGTCGCCGCCGTACTGCCCCGTCATGTTGAACACCAGCGACGAGCGCTGCGTGTCGTAATCGCCGTGGACGATGTCGATGCCGATGTCGTTGCCGATCACGGCATACGTCACCGAGGTGTCCATCGCCCATCGTGCCGACAATGGCTGGGCGAGGTAGAAGCCGGCGCCGAACCCGTCGGACCGCACGCGCATCGCGCCTTCGAAGTTGTCGCTGTCGTTGTCTTCGTACGAGACCAGGCCACCGACCACGACGTCGTTGTCGAGGCGGCGATCGACACCGATCGTGAAGTAACTTCCGCTGGCATCCAGATCCTGGCCCTCGCGTCGATCGGACGTGTCGGTGCCGCGTCCGTCGAACCAGGCGTTCCAGCGTGATTGTTCGGCGAACTCGCGGCCCGGCGTGACCGGCACGCTGCGGCCGAATCCTTCGGCGCCTTCCAGGCCCTGCAAGTCGAGGCAGCGTTGACGCGTCGCGTCGTCGATGACGTTCTGGTGCTCGCTCTGCACGCATTCGTCAGGCAGGACCACGTGCCCGGCCGCCACGATGGCCGCCTGCGCCGCCACCGACGGCGGTACGCCGACGCCCGGTGCGGTGGGAAGGCCCGGAACCGCGCCGGCCGGCGGCAGCGTCGCGGTGCCACCGCCGGGTGGAAGCGTGCCGACGGGTGGAATCACGGCGCCCGGCGCAGCAGGCAAGGTCGGTGTGATCCCTGTCGGCGGCAACGTCGCGACCGGCGGCGTTACCGCGCCAGGCAGCGTCGGCATGGCGCCTGACGGCGGCGCAACTACACCCGGCAGTGTCGGGGTGATTCCGGTGGGCGGCAGCGTAGCGATGGGGGGCGCGACACCACTACCGGGCAACGTGGGCAATGTCGGCATCACGGCCATGGGTGGCGCGACTCCGCCGGGCAGTGTCGGCGTGATTCCGGTGGGCGGCAGCGTGGCGATGGGTGGCGCGACACCCCCACCGGGCAACGTGGGCAACGTAGGCATCGCGACCGTCGGCGGCGAGACCCCACCGGGCAGTGTCGGCGTGATTCCAGTGGGTGGCAGCGTAGCGATGGGGGGCGCGACACCGCCAGGTGCGGAAGGCAGCGTCGGCATCGCGCCCGCGGGCGGTGTGACTCCTCCCGGGAGTGTCGGCGTGATTCCAGCAGGTGGCAGTGTGCCGATCGGAGGCGCGACACCACCGGGCGCAGCAGGCAGCGTCGGCATCGTGCCCGCGGGCGGCGCCATGCCGCCCGGCCGCCCAGGCCGGGTCGGCATCAACCCGGAGAAGCCTCCGCCTCCGCCAAAGCCACCCGGTGGACGAAGGTTCGGCGGCAGGCTGGGCAGGGGAGGCAGGCGCGACGGAAACTTGATCCCGCCCTTCTGGTTCTGCGAATCGATCATGCACGGCTTGTTGCTGCCGAGTTCGAGCAGCTGGTGCACGCCGCCATTACCGGACGAGACCACCGGCGAAAGCGAGATGTGGAGTCCGCGCCGCTGCTTGCTCCACTGGTCGACGACCTGGTTGCCCTGCGTCGACTCGAGCTGGAACGATCCGGCGCCCGTTCCCGACAGCCACACCGTCCGCTGCTCGTTCGCAGTGACCCCCAGGTATGCCAGGCCGCCGCGATCGCTGCACTTCTGCGCCCACGCCGATACCGGCACCACGCCGCACACGAGCGTGGCCGAGGCGATCCACCGTAAACGCCGTTCGCGCTGCGCCATCCCGGCTTCTCCGAGGTGACCGGACTCGAAGCCATGATGGACCGACGCCAACCCCAGCCGTGTGCAAGACGCGTGAAAGCAGGAGCGTTCTACAGCGTGGTGATGACCTCGCCACTGGCGCGACGCAGCAGTTCGGCGACCTGCGTGCGCTGAGCGTGCGACAGCGCATGCACGACCACTGCGTAGCGGCCCTCGCCGAGTGCGTCCTGGACCTTGAGGATGTAGAGGTCATGGTCAGGCCGCAGCGTGACCAGGCCACCGAACATCAAGCCCGCCACCGCGGCGAAGAAGATGATCGCGCCGGCGGCGTACCCGGCCGAGTTGACGATGAAGGGCACGCGCAGCGTCCACAGCACCCAGAACAGCACGGCACCGAGCGCCGCACCGAGCAGGCCGAGCCAGAAGTGCGCGCGCAGCATCGTCGAGAAGATGCCCTGGCTCTCCGGCTCGAGTTTCTTGCCCGCGCGCGGATCGTGCGGAGCGACCACGCGCACCTGGCTGTCCTTCAGGTGCAGCGTGCGGCGGATGGTGTCGGCCGCCTGCAATGCGGCAGCCTTGTTGTCGAGTACGGCGGCGACCTTGCTGTTGGAGACTTCGCCGGTGATCACATGATCGGTCATGACACGCTCCTGTTGGCTGTCATCGTCCGGATCGTCTTGCCCGGGCAGTTGCGTATGGGTGAATTCCCGGTGATCGCGCGGCGCGCGGCTCATCAAGGTGATGGCGATGTCAGCGGGGCGTGCGCGCCCAGCGAGCGGCCGCGGGGGCAATTCCGCGGGCCCAGGACTTGTTCCGGACTGGGATACGGGCCACTTCCGCGGTCTGCACGGACATCGAGGGCGGCATCGAAGTGCGCACAACCGCCTGCGCACGGGATAATGGTCGCTTGTTCCCGGCTTGCGGCCCTCCCGCGAGCGCCACCGAGCCGCCATGACGATCGAGACTCCGCTTCCCGACTATCCCTTCACCCCGCAGCGCCTGCAGGTCCGTCCCGGAATCGGGATGAGCTACCTCGACGAGGGCCCGAAGGACGGCGAGGTGGTGGTGATGCTGCACGGCAACCCGTCGTGGAGCTACTACTGGCGCCGGCTGGTGCTGGGCCTGCGCGATCGCTACCGCTGCATCGTTCCCGACCATGTCGGCATGGGCCAGTCGGACAAGCCCGACGACGCCCCGGGCGCCAGCCCGGGCTACCGCTACACGCTGCAATCGCGCATCGACGACGTCGAGACGCTGCTGCAGACGCTGGGCGTGACCGGTCCGGTGACGCTGGCGGTGCATGACTGGGGTGGCGGTATCGGCTTCGGTTGGGGCCTGACGCATTCGGCGCAGATCCGCCGGCTGGTCGTCCTCAACACCGGCGCGTTCCCGCTGCCGGCGGCCAAGCCGCTACCGAAGTCCCTGCGCCTGGGGCGCGATTCGGCGCTGGGCACCGGCATGATCCGCGGCCTCAACGCCTTCGCCGCCGTCACCGCGCGCGTGGGCGTGGAGAACGCGATGCCGCACGACGTCCGCCGCGCCTACCTGGCGCCGTACGACACCTGGGCCAATCGCATCGCCACTTCGCGTTTCGTCCAGGACATCCCGCTGGGCGAAGGCGATGCCGCCTGGCCGCTGGTGCAGGCGATGGGCCGCAAGCTGCCCGAGTATGCCGACCGCCCGGTCTTCATCGGCTGGGGCCTGCGCGACTTCGTGTTCGACAAGCACTTCCTCAAGGGCTTCACCGACGCGCTGCCGCAGGCGCAGGTGCATGCCTTCGAGGATGCGGGGCATTACGTGCTCGAGGACAAGGCCGAGGTGCTGGTGCCGGAGATCCGCACGTTCCTGGACACGCACCCGCTTTGAACGCCGGCGGCCTGCCTGGCGGCAGGCCGATGGGGTCACTCGGACAGGATCAGCCGGAAGGAATCACAGCACCGGCAACGGGTTCTTTTCCGCCTCGCCGATTCCCGCCCAGTCGTCCTGCGTCAGCACTGCCAGCCCATGGGCAATGCGCGCCTTGTCGCACTGCGCGCTGGCAGCGCCGAACTCCCACGACGCCGGCACCGCCGCGCAAACCGACGGGCGCCGGTCGTGGATGCTGCAGCGGCTGTAGCGACCGATGTCGGCATCCAGCGCCACGCAGCGCGGCTTCGCCTGCGAGGTGCCGCGCATGACCCGCTCGTGCGAGCGCAGCGACTCGGTCAGTTCCAGCGGTACCCGCCCGCCCAGCTCCGGGTCGGCCTCGGACCAGTGGAAACTCACGCGGAAGAAGGCGCAGCAGGCGCCGCAGGTCAGGCAGGGGTGTTGCATGGGCGGACGGTGCACGGAAACAGCAGTTCGGGGGCGCGATTCTGAGGCTTTGCCGGCGCGAAGCAAGCGCCACGCATACAGGTGAAAATGAACGGATGAGCACCCCCTGCAACATCGCCTCCTCGCTGCCCGGCCTGGCCGCGCAATTCCCCGACCGGGTTGCAATGCGCTGCCCCGGCAGCCGCGGTCCGGACGGCCTGGCGCGCTTCGACCAGACCCTGACCTACCGGGAGCTGGACGCCCGCAGCGATGCGATCGCCGCCGGCCTGGGCCGGCGCGGCATCGTCCGCGGCACACGCACGGTGGTGATGGTCCGGCCGTCGCCGGAGTTCTTCCTGCTGATGTTCGCCCTGTTCAAGGCCGGCGCCGTGCCGGTGCTGGTCGACCCCGGCATCGACCGGCGCGCGCTGCGGCAGTGCCTGGACGAAGCCCGGCCGGAGGCGTTCATCGGCATACCGCTGGCGCAGGTGGCGCGGGTGCTGCTGGGCTGGGCGCGGTCGGCGCAGGTGCGCATCACCACCGGCCGCCACGCCTGGCTGGCCGACGCCACGCTTGCCCGGGTCGAGGCCGAAGGTGCCGGCGCGGGGTCGCAACTGGCCGCGACCGAGCCCGACGACGTGGCCGCGATCCTCTTCACCAGCGGCTCGACCGGCATTCCCAAGGGCGTGGTCTACCGCCACCGCCACTTCGTCGCCCAGATCGCGATGCTGCGCGACGCCTTCGGCATCGGTGCCGGCGGCATCGACCTGCCGACCTTCCCGCCGTTCGCGCTGTTCGATCCGGCGCTGGGGCTGACCTCGATCATCCCCGACATGGACCCGACCAAGCCGGCCTTGGCCGACCCGCGCAAGCTGCACGACGCCATCGCCCGCTTCGGCGTCGACCAGCTGTTCGGTTCGCCGGCGCTGATGGCCGTGCTCGCCGGTCATGGCGCGGCGCTGCCGACGGTGAAGCGGGTGACGTCCGCCGGCGCACCGGTGCCGGCCGACGTGGTCGCCAGGATGCGCGAGCTGCTGCCGGCAGACGCGCAGTTCTGGACGCCATACGGCGCCACCGAGTGCCTGCCCGTGGCCGTCATCGAAGGGCGCGAGCTGCAGGCGACGCGCGCGGCGACCGAAGCCGGTGCCGGCACCTGCGTCGGCCGCGCGGTCGCGCCGAACGAGGTCCGCATCATCGCCATCAGCGACGACGCGATCGCGCAGTGGTCGCCTGGTCTGGAAGTCGCGGCCGGCGTCGTCGGCGAAATCTCCGTGGCCGGTCCCAGCGTCACCGACCAGTACTTCAACCGCGAGGCGCAGACCCGCCTGGCCAAGATCCGCGAGGCGCTCGCCGACGCAAGCGAGCGCATCGTGCACCGGATGGGCGATGTCGGTTACCTCGATGCGCAGGGGCGGTTGTGGTTCTGCGGGCGCAAGTCGCACCGGGTCGAGACCGCGCAGGGTCCGCTGTACACCGAGCAGGTCGAGCCGGTGTTCAACACGCATCGAGAGGTGCGGCGCACGGCGCTGATCGGGATCGGAGTGCAGGGATCACAGCGGCCGGTGCTGTGCGTGGAGTTGCAACCCGGCGTGGATGCCGGGCAGTGGCCGCGAATCGAGCGCGAGCTGCGCGCGCTGGGGCAGGCCCAGCGGCATACGGCCGGGATCAACCAGTTCGCGCTGCATCCCAAGTTTCCGGTGGATATCCGCCACAACGCCAAGATCGGCCGCGAGAAGCTGGCGGTGTGGGCCGCGGCGAAGTCCAGCCGCTAGACCTTGCCAGCTGGGAGCGAGCAGCCATGTGCGCATCCGTTACCGAAATCGTGACGTGCTGCTTCGCCTGGATGATGTAATCAACGATATTCCACCCAGACAGTGGCAACGCCGCGCGCGGCAAAGGCGACATGGATGAAGATTCTGGTAACCGGCGGCGGTGGCTTCCTCGGGCAGGCGCTGTGCCGCGGCCTGCGCGGGCGCGGATTCGAAGTGGTGAGTTTCAACCGCGGCCGCTACGAGGCGCTCGATGCGATCGGCGTGGCCCAGGTGCAGGGCGACCTCGCCCAGCGCGATGCGATCGTCTCTGCCGCACGCGGTTGCGATGCGGTGTTCCACAACGCCGCCAAGGCCGGCGCCTGGGGCAGCTACGAGAGCTACCACCTGGCCAATGTGGTGGGCACCGACAACGTCATCGCCGCCTGCCGCGCGCACGGCATCGGACGCCTGGTCTACACGTCCACGCCGAGCGTCACCCATCGCGCCACCCATCCGGTCGAAGGCGGCACGGCGCAGAACGTGCCTTACGGTGATCACCTCAAGGCGCCCTACGCAGCGACCAAACAGATCGCCGAGCGCGCCGTGATCGCCGCCAACGACACCTCGCTGGCCACCATCGCGCTGCGTCCGCGCCTGATCTGGGGCGTGGGCGACAACCAGTTGCTGCCGCGCCTGGTCGAACGCGCCAAGGCCGGGCGCCTGCGATTCGTCGGCGACGGCGAGAACCGAATCGACACCACGTATGTCGACAACGCCGCGCAAGCGCATCTCGATGCCTTCGATCATCTCGCCCCGGGCGCGGCCTGCGCCGGGCGTCCCTACTTCATCAGCAACGGCGAACCGCGGACCGTGCGCGAGATCGTCAACGGCCTGCTGGAGGCCGCCGGCGCGCCGCTGGTGACCCGGACCATTCCGTTCCGCGCCGCCTATGTCGCGGGCGTGGTGTGCGAAGGCCTGTGGCATGCGCTGCCACTGAAGGGCGAGCCGCCGATGACGCGCTTCCTCGCCGAGCAGTTGAGCACGACGCACTGGTACGACATGGCGCCGGCCAAGCGCGACTTCGGCTACGTGCCGCGCGTGAGCATTCACGAGGGGCTCACCCGGCTGAAGGCCGCATGGACGGAACACACCGCCGTCACCCACTGAAAACGAATGCCTATGCAGGATCGGAGCACACCCATCAGGCGCGACGCGCCGGAGGTTTCCGATGCTGCACTACGCAGTGGTGTTCTTCGTCATCGCGATCATTGCCGCTGTGCTGGGCTTTACCGGCATCGCCGGCACGGCCAGCAACATCGCCTGGATCCTCTTTGTCGTCTTCCTGATCCTGGCTGTCGTCTCGATGCTGCGCGGCAGACGCGTCTGATCGCGCGCCACCGGCGCGCACCGCGATCCGGTGGCCGCTAGTGGCGCCGGACGGCCAGGGCAAGGGTCGTCCGGCGCTGGGGACCGCAGGGGCAGGGCTACAATGACGGGATGACAGACCCATCTCCCTCACAGTCGGCTCCATCGGCGTTGGCCGCGCTCAAGCCTATTGCCGGGCGTGCCCTGGAGGCCGCGCTCAACCGCGCGCTGGCACTGGACCCCGACACCCGCGACGGACTGCGCACGCTCGACGGGCGCCGAGTCGCCCTGCGCGTGGCCTCGCCACCGCTGGCGCTGCAGGTGCGGGTGGCGGGCGAGCGGCTCGAGGTGGGTCCGATCGAAGGCGAGGGCGAACCGGACCTGTCGGTCCGCAGCACCCTGGGCGGACTGCTGTCGCAGCTGCCGTTCCTGCGCAACGACGACGCGCCGCCGGTGGGCAAGCTGCGCATCGAAGGCGATGCCGAGCTGGCGCGCCGGTTGCAGCGCCTGGCCGAACGTTTCGATCCGGACTGGCAGCAGCCGTTCGTGCGCGTCTTCGGTGAGGTCCTCGGCGTGCAGATCGCCAGCTCGTTCGCCGCCGGCCTGCGCCACGCCCGCGGTGCCGCCGGCGCATTCGCCGGCAACGCCGCCGAGTACGTGACCGAGGAATCGCGCGACGTGATCCCGCGCGAGGAGCTCAATGCCTTCCACGACGACGTCGACACGCTGCGTGATGACGTCGAACGCCTGGCCGCGCGCGTGGGCCGCCTGCGGGTGCGAGCCGGGGGCGGCGCATGAAGCCTGTGTTCCGTGCCTGGCGCATCGGCCGCGTGCTGCTGCGCTACCGCCTCGATGATCTGCTCGACGACACCCCGGTCGAACCCTGGCTCAAGCTGGCCCGGCCGTTCGTGCCGCGTGCCTCCAGCGAAATAGCGGCACAGCCCCGCGGTGCGCGCCTGCGCCTGGCGCTGCAGGAACTGGGGCCGATCTTCGTCAAGTTCGGGCAGATCCTGTCGACGCGCCGCGACCTGGTGCCGCCGGACGTCGCCCAGGAACTGGCGTTGTTGCAGGACCGCGTTGCCCCGTTCGATGGCGAGGCCGCGCGCCTGATCGTCGAGCGCGCGCTGGAGCGTCCGGTCAGCGAAGCCTTCGCCCAGTTCGACACCTGCCCGCTGGCCTCGGCGTCGATCGCCCAGGTGCATGCGGCGACCTTGCCGCCGGATGCGAATGGCGTGTCGCGCGAAGTCGTGGTCAAGGTGCTGCGGCCGAACATCGAAAAGCAGATCAGCGGCGACATCGCCCTGCTCAAGGCCGTGGCCGGAATCGTCGATCGCACCCATCCCAGCGCCGACAAGATCCGCCCGCGCGCCATTGTCGAAGAGATCGAGAACACGCTGGCGGCCGAACTCGACCTGCAGCGCGAAGGCGCCAACGCCAGCGTGCTGCGCCGGTTCTGGGCCGACAGCGACGACCTGTACGTGCCCGAGGTGATCTGGTCGCACACCGCCGAGCGCGCGCTGACCCTGGAGCGCGTGCGCGGCATCCCGTCGGACGACATCGAAGCGCTCGACGCGGCCGGCATCGACCGCCATGCGCTCGCCGCCAAGGGCGTGCGCGTGTTCTACACGCAGGTGTTCCGCGACAACTTCTTCCATGCCGATGCCCACGCCGGCAACATCTGGGTCGACAGCGATCCGGACCGGCGCAACAACCCGCGTTTCATCGCGCTCGACTTCGGCATCATGGGCCAGCTGTCGGACGAGGATCAGTACTACCTCGCCGAGAACTTCATGGCGATCTTCAACCGCGACTACCGCCGCATCGCCGAGCTGCACGTGCGCGCCGGCTGGATGCCCGCGCACATCCGCATCGACGAGCTCGAAGCGGCCGCGCGCGCGGTGTGCGAGCCGTACTTCACCCGGCCTTTGAGCGAGATCTCGCTGGCCGAGGTGCTGCTCAAGCTGTTTCGCACCGCGCAGCGCTACGAGCTGACGCTGCAGCCGCAGCTGATCCTGCTGCAGAAGACCCTGCTGAATATCGAAGGCGTCGGTCGCCTGCTCGATCCCAAGCTCGACATCTGGGCGGTGGCGCGGCCGGTACTGACCAAGATCCTGGTCGAGCGCTACAGCCCGCAGCGCCTGGCCAGCGAGTTCCGCAAGCGCCTGCCGGAGCTGGTCACGCACGCGCCGGAGATGCCGCGCCTGCTGCACGCCTGGCTGACCCAGCAGGTCGAAGGCAAGTCCGAGTTGCACCTGCATTCGCGCGACCTCGCCGAGCTCAACCGCTCGATCCGTTCGGCCCAGCGCCGCACTGTCGCCGCCGTGCTCGGTGTCGGCCTGCTCATCTGCGCCACGGTGCTGTACGGACTGGAAGCCGGTGGCCCGAGCCTGTGGTCGATCCCGGCGGCGGCGTGGATCGCCGGCCTCGGCGGCATCTGGGCACTGCTGGCCGCCTGGCCCCGCCGCAGCTAGCTCTGCTCCTCCCTCTGCGAATGCAGGGGGAGGTCGCTTGAACGAGAGACCTGATCTGTGACTGCTTCACCCCTCCCCAACCCTCTCCTCGATTCGGAGGAGGGAGAGCCCGCAGCCCTCGACATCCTCCATGTCGACGACCAGCTGGCCGTGGTCAACAAACCCGCCGGCCTGATGGTCCACGACAGCGCCCTGGCGCGCGGCGAGACCGACTTCGCCGCCGACCGGCTGCGCGAGCAGTTCGGCAAGCCGATCTTCCTGGTGCATCGCCTCGATCGTGCGACCAGCGGCTGCCTGCTGCTGGCCTTCGATCGCGACAGCGCGTCGGCGCTGGGCAAGGTGCTGATGTCGCGCGAGGTCGAGAAGGACTACTGGGCCATCTGCCGCGGCTGGCCAGAGGAACGCTTCGTCGTCGACTATCCGCTCGATGGCGGTCCGGGCAAGCCGCTCAAGAAGCCGGCGATCACCCGCTTCACGCGCCTGGCGACAACCGAGCTGGAACTGCCGTCGGCCAACTTCCCGACGTCGCGTTACGCATTGCTGTGCGCGCAACCGGAAACCGGGCGCTTCCGCCAGATCCGCCGCCACCTCAAGCACCTCTCGCACCACATGATCGGCGACACCAGCCACGGTGACGGCCGCCACAACCGCCAGTTCCGCATGCTCGGCATCCATCGCATGCTGCTGCACGCGCGCCGGCTGGCGTTCGCGCATCCGCTCGACGGGCGACGTATCGAAGTGATCGCACCGCCGGACGCGGAGTTCGCCAGGGCACTGGCCCTGTTCGGCGATGCAGGCGACACAGCTGCGGTATTCACCGCGGATCGCTAAAGTCTCGCCATGCTCCAGATCAGCGACAACCTGGCCATCCCCGACGACGAGCTGGTCGAGCGTTTCGTGCGCTCGTCCGGCCCGGGCGGGCAGAACGTCAACAAGGTCGCCACCGCGGTCGAGTTGCGCTTCGACCTGGCCGGCTCGCCGTCGCTGCCCGAGCCGGTGCGCGCGCGGCTGCTGGCCAAGCGCGACCGTCGCATCACTGACGAGGGCGTGCTGGTGATCAGCGCCCAGCGCTTCCGCACCCAGGACCGCAATCGCGAGGATGCGCGCGAACGCCTGGCGGCCTTCATCGCCACCGGGCTGGTTGCGCCGACCCCGCGCGTGGCGACCCGGCCGACCCGGGCGTCGAAGGAGCGGCGGCTGAGCGGCAAGCGTGAACGCGGTACGATCAAACGTGGCCGCGTCGTTCGCGAATGGGACTGACGACCACACCGCACAATGAAAGCGCACGACCATCGAGGGGCCAATGGCCGAGACTGACGACCAACGGGTGTTGACGCTGCCGCCGAGCGCGCCGCGGGTCAAACCCAATGCCTTCACCCGTTGGCTCGGCCGCGCCATCCTTCGCGCCGGCGGCTGGCGCATGGTCGGTGCGTTCCCCGACATCCCGCGCCTGGTCCTGATCGGCGCGCCGCATTCGTCCAACTGGGATGGCATCTGGGGCTTCGCCGCGAAGATGGCGATGGGCCTGGACCTGAAAGTGCTGGGCAAGGATTCGCTGTTCAAGCTGCCGGTGATGGGCGCCCTGATGCGCCACCTCGGCGTCATTCCGGTCGATCGCAAGGCCGCCCATGGCGTGGTCGAGCAGGCGGCGCGGATGATCCGCGAGGCCGACAAGCTCTGGTATGCGCTGGCGCCGGAAGGCACGCGCAGGGTGGTGGAGCGGTGGAAGCCCGGCTTCTGGCGGATCGCCAAGGCCGCCGCGGTGCCGGTGGTGCCGGCCTATTTCCATTACGGCCAGAAGGTCATCGGCATCGGTCCGCCGTTCGACCTGGGCGAGGACTACGACAGCGACGCCAACCGCATCCGCAACTGGTACCGGGGCGTGTCGAAGGGCAAGAACCACGACGCGTGAGGGTCTCCTCCCCCGGTTTTGCAGGGGAGGGAACGGTCAGCGTTCAGACTGCCCGGTCGAGTAGTAGTCGCCGCGCTCGAACAGCGCCGGCTTTATTAATTCTGTAAATGCCCGGGCCTGTGGCGATAAATATTTGCCCTTACGGACCACGACCCCATAGGTCCGAGACGGGAAGTACTCCGCCAGCGACCGCGCCGACAGCCGCTCGCGGTCGGCTTCGGTCAGGCAGATCGCGGTGACGATGCTGATGCCCAGGCCCATCGCAACGTACTGCTTGATGACCTCCCAGCCGCCGACCTCCAGCGCCACCGTGTACGGCACCCGGTTCTGCTGGAACACCAGGTCGATCAGGCGGTAGGTGGTCAGCCGCTGCGGCGGCAGGATCAGGCCATACGGCGACAGGTCCTGCAGGTGCAGGTCCTCCTTGCGCGCCAGGGGGTGGTCGCGCGGCGTGATCAGCATCGGCTCGAACCGGTAGACCGGCTCGTAACTCAGGTCGGCCGGAACGTCGAGCATCGAACCCACGGCCAGGTCGACCCCGTCCGAGCGCAGCAGGTCGAGGCCGCCGGCGCCGGTGACGTTGTGCAGCGTCAGCCTCACCTCCGGATGGGCGGCGCGGAAGGCTTCGACGATCCGCGGCAGCAGATAGAGGATGGTCGAACTGCCGGCCGCGACATTGAGCTCGCCGGCATCCAAGCCGCGGATCTTCTCCCGGAACACCGAATCCAGCGCGTCCAGGCCCTCCACCAGCGGCCTGGCCAGCTCGTAGAGCTCCTGGCCCTCGCGGGTCAGGGTGATCCGGCGGCCGCTGCGCTCGAGCAGACGCACCCCCAGCTCCCGCTCCAGCGCCTGCAATTGCAGCGTGACCGCGGGCTGGCTGAGGTACAGCGCCTCGGCCGCCCTTGAGACCGAGCCCAGGCGGGCCGTCTGGCAGAACGCACGAAGGGGCTTGAGCCGGTCCCCCTTGTAGGCGAACCGTGGGGTGGAAGGCGGCTGGGTGGCCATTGGTTTCAATGCGTATTAAGGAAAGTAATGATTAGCATTGAAAAATCTTGATTGTCAAATAACACACGCCGCCGCATGGTGACTCTCCAAGGTGACCACGGAGTTACAGGCATGTCGGCAGTGATGGCCAAGCGGCAAGACGGCGATACCCAGGGGGGCATCGAAGGCAATATTGAAGTCCTGGCCCAGGCCGAGGGCCAGGACCAGGTACTGACCCCTGCCGCGCTCCGGTTCCTCGCCGGGCTGCACCGCCGTTTCGAAACGGCCCGCCAGGTCCGCCTCGACGCCCGCCTCGCCCATCAGGCGCACTTCGATGCCGGCGGCCTGCCCGACTTCCGGGCCGACACCGTCGCCATCCGCAACGGCAACTGGACGGTGGCACCGCTGCCGCAGGCGCTGCTCGACCGCCGCGTCGAGATCACCGGTCCGGTCGAACCGAAGATGGTCATCAACGCGCTCAACTCCGGCGCGAAGGTCTACATGGCCGACTTCGAGGACAGCACCTCGCCGACCTGGGACAACCTGATCGCCGGCCAGCGCGCGCTGATCGGCGCCGTTGCCGGCACTCTCGAGTTCACCGCCCAGGGCGCCGACGGCAGCACCGGCAAGCACTACACCCTGCGTCCGTTCGAGGAGCAGGCGGTGTTGATGGTGCGCCCGCGCGGCTGGCACCTCGACGAAAAGCACGTCCGCATCGACGGCGAGCCGATGTCGGCCAGCCTGTTCGACCTGGGCCTGTTCGCTTTCCACAACTCGGACGTGCTCGCCGCGAAGGATCGCGGACCCTATTTCTACCTGCCCAAGCTGCAGTCGATGGAAGAGGCGCAGCTCTGGAACGACGTGATCGACCATGTCGAGCGCGAGCTGCGCCTGCCGCCGGGGCAGATCAAGGTCACCGTGCTGATCGAGACGCTGCCGGCGGTGTTCGAGATGGACGAGATCCTGCATGCTCTGCGCACGCGCGTCGCCGGCCTCAACTGCGGCCGCTGGGATTACGTGTTCTCGTACATCAAGACGTTCCGCCGCCATCGCGACAAGGTGTTGCCCGAGCGTGCCCAGGTCACGATGACCCAGCCGTTCCTCAAGGCCTACTCGGAACTGCTGATCCAGACCTGCCACAAGCGCGGTGCCCATGCGATGGGCGGCATGGCCGCGCAGATCCCGATCAGCGGCGACGAGGCTGCGAACGAAATCGCGATGGCCAAGGTGCGCGCAGACAAACTGCGCGAAGTCACTGCCGGCCACGACGGCACCTGGGTCGCGCATCCGGCGCTGATCCCGCTGGCACGCGAGATCTTCGACGAGCGCATGCCCACGCCCAACCAGCGCCACGTGCTGCGCGAAGACGTGTGGGCCACCCGCGACGACCTGATCAAGCCGTCGCTGGGCACGATCAGCCGCGCCGGTTTCGAGGGCAACGTGGAAGTGTGCGTGCGCTACCTCGCCGCCTGGCTCGACGGCAATGGCTGCGTGCCGATCCACTGGCTGATGGAAGACGCGGCGACTGCAGAGATCGCCCGCACCCAGCTGTGGCAATGGCTGCATCACGCCGATCAGCCGGTCGGCCGGGTGCCTCCCGGGGACAGCCTGCACCTGGACGACGGCACGCCCGTCGACTTCGCCCTGCTCGAACGCGCCTTCCTCAACCTGCCCGGCCGCCTCGGCGACCGCGCACGCCTGCCCGGCGCCAGTCGCATCAACGAAGCGATCGGCGTGCTCGACCGCCTCACCCACGCCGATGTGCTGGAGGACTTTCTCACCCTGCCGGCCTACGGCCGACTCGACTGACGCGAACCCATCCCCACCCAACCCTCCCCTTGAAGCGGAGGGCTCCAGAAAAAGAAGCAGAGGGCACCGCCATGACCACCGCACTGCACACCGCCGAACAACTCCGCCACGACTGGGCCACCAACCCGCGCTGGGCCGGCATTGACCGCCCGTATTGCGCCCAGGATGTCGTGCGCCTGCGCGGCACCGTGCCGGTCGAGCACACCATCGCCAAGCTCGGTGCCAACAAGCTGTGGGCCTCGCTGCACAGCGAACCGTTCGTCAACGCGCTCGGCGCGCTGACCGGCAACCAGGCGATGCAGCAGGTCAAGGCCGGCCTCAAGGCCATCTACCTGTCGGGCTGGCAGGTCGCCGCCGATGCCAACATCGCCGGCGAGATGTACCCCGACCAGTCGCTGTACCCGGCCAACTCGGTGCCGCAGGTCGTGCGCCGCATCAACAACACGCTGCTGCGCGCCGACCAGATCCAGTGCGCCGAAGGCAGCGGCGACATCGACTTCCTGCAGCCGATCGTGGCCGACGCCGAGGCCGGCTTCGGTGGCGTGCTCAATGCCTTCGAGCTGATGAAGGGCATGATCGAGGCGGGCGCCTCCGGCGTGCACTTCGAAGACCAGCTGGCCAGCGTCAAGAAGTGCGGCCACATGGGCGGCAAGGTGCTGGTGCCGACGCGCGAAGCGGTCGAGAAGCTGGTCGCCGCGCGCCTGGCAGCCGACGTCATGGGCGTGCCGACGCTGATCGTCGCCCGCACCGACGCCGAAGCCGCCGACCTCATCACCTCCGACATCGATCCGAACGACGCGCCCTTCATCACCGGCGAGCGCACCGTCGAAGGCTTCTTCAAGACCCGTAATGGCCTGGACCAGGCGATCAGCCGCGGCCTCGCCTACGCGCCGTACGCCGACCTGGTGTGGTGCGAAACCGGCAAGCCGGACCTGGAGTTCGCGCGCAAGTTCGCAGAAGCCATCCATGCCAAGTTCCCCGGCAAGCTGCTGGCCTACAACTGCTCGCCCAGCTTCAACTGGAAGAAGAACCTCGACGACGCCACGATCGCGAAGTTCCAGAAGGAAATCGCCAGCTACGGCTACAAGTTCCAGTTCATCACCCTGGCCGGCTTCCACAGCCTCAACTACGGCATGTTCAACCTCGCCCACGGTTACGCCCGTCGCCAGATGAGCGCATTCGTCGAGCTGCAGGAAGCCGAGTTCGCGGCTGCCGAGAAGGGCTTCACCGCGGTCAAGCACCAGCGCGAAGTCGGCACGGGCTACTTCGATGCGGTGACCCAGACCATCCAGGGCGGCAAGTCCTCGACGGTGGCGCTGAAGGGCTCGACCGAGGAAGAGCAGTTCCACGAAAAGCGCGCCGCGGCCGCCTGAGAAAAAGTCTCGGTTTTGGCGCCCTCCCTTTTTCCCGGCAAAGGGGAGGGCCCGGAAAAGCCTGCTTTGAGGCCTTCCTGCGCACATCAAGCCCTGCTCAGCTTCGCGCCGAAAACCCCTGCCAAGACCCTTGGGCAGGCGTCCTCCAACCCCCCTTTTCACCGTTGTTTACCGTGTTCAGGTGCTATTCTCCACCTTCACCACGGACCGGGGTCGTGGGATGAATCGCGAAAACGCGGCGTTGGTACACAGCCGCGAGACCATCATCGCAGGCACTCCCAGCACGGCGTCGGCGGATGTGGCGACGGCGGTGCTCACCGATTCGGAATACGAATTGTTTGCCGAGATTGGCCGTTCGCGGCGCATCGAGGCAGGCCAGGTGCTGTTCCGCCGCGGCGAGCTGGGCACGACCATGTTCGTGATCGCGCGCGGTGTCATCGACCTCGACTTCGGCGAGGACCTCGTCGGCAAGCGCCTGGGTCCCTGCGAATTCTTCGGCGAACTGGGACTGCTGATCGGCGACCACGTCCGCAGCGCCGACGCCGTCGCCGCCAGCGACGGCCTGCTGATCGAATTGCGCCACGAGGAGTTCCAGCGACTGGTCGAATGCGACCCGGGCCTGGTGTCATATTTCCTGCGTCGCGCGATCCTGCGCGTGGTGCTCAACGAACAGAGCCTGATCCGCCGCCTGCGTCGCCGCAACGAGGAACTCGAGTCCGCGCTCGACAGCCTCCATGCCGCCACGCACCAGCTCAACCAGACTGAAGAGCTGGTCCGCACCGACGAGCTGACCAACCTCTACAACCGCCGCGGCCTGACCCTGCACCTGCAGGAGTACCGCCGGCTTGGCATGCCGCACGCGATGGGCCTGCTGCTGATCGACTGCGACCGCTTCAAGCAGGTCAACGACGAGCACGGCCACCTGATCGGCGACCGTGTGCTGCAGGGCGTGGCCAACATCCTGCGTTCGCTTGCCGGCCCGGACGACCTGGCCTGCCGCCTCGGTGGCGACGAGTTCTGCCTGCTGATGGTGGCCGACAACCGCGAAGAGGTGATGCGCTTCGCCGAGTTCGTCGTCTCCACCGCCCAGGGCCTGATGCAGATGGTGCACGGCGCCCCCCTGATGTGTCCGCTCAGTGTCGGCGCCTGCCTGGTCGACGCGACGAAGGACTGGAATGACTGGTACGCCCGTGCCGACGAAGGCCTGTACCGGGCCAAGCGCATGGGCGGCAATTGCGTGCAATGGCAGGATCACGATGCGGAACTGACCTCGGCCTAGGCCGAAGAGGGAAGCACCATCGATGAATGAGATGACCCATCGTCCGTCGATCGACTCACCGCAACTGCGTACGTTGCTGCTGACCGACCTGTGCGACTCGACCGCCCTGGTCGAAAGCATCGGCGATGTCGCAACGGCGACGCTGTTCCGTGACCACGACCGGCTCGTGCTGGATCTCCAGCAGCGCTGGCGCGGGCGCTTGATTGACCGCTCCGATGGCCTGCTGCTGATGTTCGAGCGCCCGATCGACGGCCTCGGCTTCGCCCTCGACTACGTCCGCACGCTGGAAGTGATGAGCGCCTCGCTCGGGAAGGAAATCAAGGCACGCGCCGGCCTGCATGTCGGCGAGGTCCTGACCTGGCGCAACACCGACGAAGCCGTTCTTGCCGGCGCCAAGCCGCTGGAAGTCGAAGGCCTGGCCAAGCCGACCGCCGCGCGCCTGATGTCGATGGCGCGCCCCGGGCAGATCCTGCTGTCGTCGGTGGCCGAACCGCTGGCCCATCGCGCCTCGCGCGAACTGGGCGAGCGTGGCCAGCAGTTGTTGTGGAAATCGCATGGCCGCTGGCGTTTCAAGGGGATGCCCGAAAGCCAGCACGTCTATGAAGTCGGCGAGCCGGGCATCGCCCCACTGCGTGCACCGCCGAATACGCCCAAGGCCTGGCGCGACATCCCGCTGTGGCGCCGGCCGGCTTCGCTCGTGGCCGAGGCGGCCGTGGTGGCGATGTTTGGCATCGGCATCTGGTTCATGACCCGCCCGGCGCCGGCGATCGCTTTCAACCAGCGCGACTGGGTGGTGGTGGCGGACCTGCGCAACCTCACCGGTCAGACGGTGCTGGACGACTCGTTGCAGCAGGCATTCCGGATCAGTCTGGAACAGTCGCGGTATGTGAACGTGCTCAGCGACATGAAGACACGGAACACGCTTGAGCGCATGAGGCTTCAACCAGGAACGCCCCTGGACCGTGCAATCGCCTCCGAGATTGCGATGCGCGATGGCGCCCGGGCCGTGATCCTTCCGACGGTTGCGGAAGTTGGCGGCAAGCTGCGCGTCAGCGTGGAGGTGATCGATCCCCACACCCAGGCCACCGTCTATGCCGAGTCCGTCGACGGAAATGGAGCCGAGTCGGCCCTCAGCTCGATCGACGAAGCCACCCGGACGTTGCGCGGCAAGCTGGGTGAGGCGATTGCCTCCATCGACAAGGATTCCGTCAAGCTTCCGGAAGCAACCACCGGCGACCTCGACGCCCTTCGCGCCTATGCCCTCGGGCAGAAGGCATACGGGCGCGGGCAGTACGCGGATGCGAAGGGGTTCTACACCAATGCCGTGAAACTCGATGGGTCGTTCGCGCTGGCCTATATCGGACTGCTGCGTGCCCACAACGCTCTGGACGATCTGCCCGGTGGCGTGGCGAATCTTCGCAAGGCGGCGAAGCTGCGTGATCACCTGCCGCCGCGCGATGCCATGTATCTGGATGCCTGGCTGGCCCAGGTCGACGCGCCACTGCAGGCGCTCGATCGATGGCGCGAACTGTCGGCCATGTATCCGGACTTCTTTCCGGCAGCCGCGAACGTCGGGTACGACCTGTTCTCCCGCAATCGCTTTGCCGAAGGTCTGGTGTTCGCAAAGCGGGCGTCAGCGGCACAGTACGAGTTCTCGCCGCTTGCCACCGATCTGGTGGGCCAGTTCCAGCTCGCGCTGGAGAACTACGACGAGGCCAAGGCGGCATTCGCCCACGCCACGGGCGATGGAGTTGGCAAGGCGATACTGCGCGGCGCCAGTGCAAATGCGGCCGAAGGGCAGTTCGACGCGGCAGAGGCCTTGTTCGCCAAAGCAGCTGCCGACGTGAAAAGCGATGACTTCAACCACGCCGCGGTCTATCTGGACCGGGGCCAATGGAGGCAGGCGCGCCGGGAGGCCGAATCGGTCATCAAGGCCGTCGAGTCGGGTTCGTTCCGGGCGAGGGCGGCGACATTCCCCATTGCGGTCAGCGAGTGGGTGCAAGGCAGCCGTGATGCGTCCCTGCGCAGGCTCCGCGACACTGCGCGCAGCGCCTTGAAGGCAGTGGATTCACCGGGAAACGCTGCAGGCGCCCTTGATGACGCATACCTGGCCGCGTCCGCCGGCATCCTGGCGCAGCGGATGGGTGACGTCGAACTCGGACGCGAGGTGGCCAGGCGGTTGCAGCCTCAAAAAGCGTTGCTTGGCGCGCCCTCGCTGCGCGACATGATGGTCGTGCTCGTCGCCAATGACCTTCGCTCATCGGGCAAGCCTGCCGAAGCGCTGTCGAACCTGGAAAACGCCATCGACGGGGATGAGCGGTTCCAGGTCCGGGTAGCACTGCTCGAGGCCTATGCCCAGGCGGGAAAGACCGAGCAGGCGCTCGCGCAGGCCCAATGGCTTTCCACGCATCGGGGCCGGGCGTACATCGAGCTTGGCTGTGGCTGGTGCCAGCAGTCGCTCAATGTAGTGGACACCAACTTGTCGCAACTGCGTGCGGCCGAACTGCAGATGCAGCTCGGCCGCAAGGAAGACGCCACGAAAGACCTGGCGGTATTCGATCGCCGGTGGAATCCTGCGACGCTGCCAGATTACTTGCGGGTACGCAGGGACGCGTTGCTGGCGGCATCCAACTGAATCGGATGCTGCGAAAGGCCGGCAAGCAGCATTTCCCTGAGTTGCACGCGGGCCTTGATGACATCGGCCTTCGGGGCGATGCGTGTTACCTGGCAACAGGCGGCTACCGAGGCCATCAGGGCCGGATCCGCGCCGACGCCGATCTTTGCCTTTTGCATCGCAGCCCGCGGATCCTTCTTGAAGGATCGGCGGAAGTCGTTGTCGCTGCTAAGCAGGTCCAACAGCTTGTCCGCAGACCTCGCATCCAGTGGAGCAGTCTTCTTGCCGGCCATTCCCCATTTCCCCGATGACGGCCCGTTGCGGGCCGGACAGGGCACGAATCTAACCGTCTGTGCTGCTCGTCACAAGGCGCTGCCGGAACCGGTCCATTGAGACCGAAGCGTCAGCAAGAGCGGCACCCGCGTTGGGACGAATGCGCCGGCGCCCAATCCAGCGGTTCCACCTTGGTCCACCTGGTCTAGCGGGTCCGCCTGCAGTGCCAGGCATCCACGCCTGGCGCGCAGTGGGGTTAACCTGTCACCGGGCTGTTCTGCTCCCCGGGGAATCATGAAAGTCAGGCGTTGCACGGTATTGCTGCTCGAACCGCGTGAGCAGGTCAGCTTTGACCTCGGCGTGCTTCTGAGCGGCGGAGATGGCTTGCTGCGGGAGCGCCGCTGGATCGCGTTGGCGGCACACCTGGGCGAAGAAGTGGAAGTCGATGAGGCCGAGCGGGAATTGCTTGGCAGGCTCAGTCCCGCGCAATGGGTCGACACGACATCCATCGACGCCGACGCGGACTCGGTCAGGCAGCTGCTACGCAAAGGGCTGTTGATCGGGAGCGGCAAGCGCCACGCCGACATGCGCCAGCGCGACGAACGATTGCGGGACGTCTACTGGCACCCACTGGCTGCGACGCTGCATGCCTTCAGTCGCTGGACCGGCGTCGATGCCGTCAGGAACATGGAAGACAGCGGCACCGGAACCGCAGTAGGAATGCGCAGCGTGCTCGGCGTGCCGCCATCGGTCGGGGCCAGCCACGCCGATGACAGTGCGAGGCTGCCCTTGCCCCGTATCGCCCCTACCGCCTTCGACGACCTCCTCGCCCGTCGCGCCACCTGCCGCAACTTCGACCCGGCCCGCAAGGTGCCCCATGAACTGTTCGCCCAGCTGCTTCAACGCGTCTTCGCCGCCCAGGCCGAGGTGCGCGTCAGCGACGACATGGTGTTCCTGAAGAAAAACGTCCCCTCAGGCGGCGGCCTGCACCCGATGGAGTGCTACCTGATCGTCCAGCACGTCGAGGGCGTGGCGCCGGGCCTGTACCACTACCGGGCGCAGGAGCACGCGCTCGAACCGCTGGCCGGGCCGGACAAGCCGCTGCGCGAGTTCGTCATGGACATGGTCGCCCAGCAGCACTGGTTCGCCGACGCCCACGTGGTCGTACTGCTGTCGCCGCGCTTCGACCGCACCTTCTGGAAGTACCGCCACCACGCCAAGGGCTACCGCGTGGTCGCGCTGGAAGGCGGCCACATCTCGCAAACCCTTTACCTGGCTGCGACCGAGGCCGGACTGGGCGCCTTCATCACCGGCGCGATCAACGAGGTCGAGCTGGAGCAGGCCTTCGGCCTCGACCCGATCCACCAGGGGGCGCTGGCCATCTGCGGCTTCGGCTGGCGCGGACAGGTCATGGAGACCGCCGAGCTCGATCCCGCCGAACGGGTCTGGACGCACGGGGAGCCGGTTTCACAACCCTGAACGAAATTTGCGCGAAAAGGCAGTCGACATTGCCAAATCGGTCAAGTTATTTTGGAAGGCCCTCACCAAGGTCCGCACAGATGCGCGTTCTCCGCCTCCTTTCCGCTGCCGTGCTGGGCCTGGCCCTGGCCATGCCGGCATTCGCGTCCGTCGACAGCCGCGTGCTGATGATCGATGACATCCGCACCCAGCAACACGAGATCCGCGAAGGCGTCGAAGCTGGCACCGGTCCCTACAAGGATCTGACGCCGGACCAGCGCAGCGAACTGCTGAGCAAGCAGGACCGCATGCTGCGCACGATCGACGGCAAGACCTCCACCGACGAACTCAACGAAGCGCAGAAGACCGAAGTCTTCAACACGCTCGAGTGGATCGAAGCGGTCGTCAACAAGAGCAACGACGACGAGCGCATGGTCTGCGAGCGCCGCCCGATCCTCGGCAGCACCCGCAAGGAACGCGTCTGCAAGACCCAGGCCCAGTGGCAGGCAGAGCGCGAAGCCGCCCGCAACATGATGGAAGGCCGCCGCGCCTGCCAGGGCTGCGTCAGCAACTGATCGCACGTCGGGCCCCCGGGTAGCGTGATGCACCCGGGGCGCCCTCAGGCTTCCTGCGGTTCCAGTCCGCGCGCTGCGCGCCGCAACCCGATCGCTTCGGTCAGGTGTGTCGTGCCGATCGACACCTCGCCTGCAAGATCGGCAATCGTCCGCGCCACCCGCATGATCCGGTGCATCGAACGCGCCGACAGCTGCAGCGAATCGACTGCGCGCTCCAGCAACATGTGATCACCCGCCGACAGCCGGCAAGTCGACGCCGTCTCGGCCTGGCCGAGTTGCGAGTTGGGCTTGCCGCCACGCGCCAGTTGTAGCTCGCGCGCAGCCACGACCCGCGTCCGCACTGTCGCGGTGTCTTCGGCGGGCGGCGCATCCGGGCGCAACTCCGACGGCGGCAGCCGCGCCACTTCCACATGCAGGTCGATGCGATCGAGCAGCGGACCCGATACGCGGCCGCGATAGCGCGTGATCGACTCGCTGCTGCAACGGCAGCGGCCGCAGGCATCGCCGGCCCAGCCACAGGGACAGGGGTTCATCGCCGCCACCAGTTGGAACCGCGCCGGGAATTCGGCGCTGCGCGCCGCGCGCGACACAGTTACCACCCCCGACTCGAGCGGCTCGCGCAGCACCTCCAGCGCGCGCCGCTCCCATTCGGGCAGCTCGTCGAGGAACAGGACGCCGTGGTGGGCCATCGACACTTCGCCCGGACGCGGTTGCGCGCCGCCGCCGATCAGCGCGACCGCGCTTGCGGTGTGGTGCGGCGCGCGGAACGGGCGCTCGCGCCAGCGTGCCGGATCGAGGCCGCGGCCACTGACCGAGGCGATCGCCGCGGCTTCCAGCGCCTCGGCTTCCGATGCATCCGGCAGCAAGCCGGGCAGGCGCGAGGCGAGCAGGGTCTTGCCGCAGCCGGGGGGGCCGATCAGCAGCATGTGGTGACCGCCAGCGGCGGCGATCTCCAGCGCGCGCCGCGCATGCGCCTGTCCGCGCACATCGGCCAGATCCGGTTGGTTGCCGCGCACGCTCGGCACCGCTTCGGCCAGCGGCAGCGACTTGCGACCTGCCAGGTGAGCGCACACCTCCAGCAGCGTGCGCGCGGTGCGCACTTCGACCCGGCCGGCGAGCGCGGCCTCGGCGCCATTGCCGGCGGGGACGATCAGCCGCCGCCCGGCCTGCGCCGTGGCCAGTGCCGCCGGCAGCGCGCCGTCGATCGCGCGCAGCTCGCCGGTCAGGCCGAGCTCGCCGACGAATTCATGGTCGTTCAGTGCCTGCAGCGGGACCTGCCCGCTGGCGGCCAGGATCCCCAGCGCAATGGCAAGGTCGAAGCGCCCGCCTTCCTTGGGCAGGTCAGCCGGGGCGAGATTGACGGTGATGCGTCGCGCCGGGAATTCGAACTGTGCGCACTGGATCGCCGCACGGACCCGGTCCTTGGCCTCGCGCACCGCCGCCTCGGGCAGGCCGACGATCGACATCGACGGCAGGCCGCCGGCCAGGTAGACCTCGACCCGAACCGCCGGCGCGCGAACGCCCGATCGCGCACGGCTGTGCACGAGTGCCAGGTTCACGGTGAAACCGGGTCAGTGGCGCGGCGTGGCGCTGCCGCCGAGCTGGGCTTCGAGCTCGGCGACGGTGCGCTGCAGCTCGTCGAGCTTCTCGCGGGTGCGCAGCAGCACGGCGCGCTGCACCTCGAACTCCTCGCGCGTGACCAGGTCGAGCTTGGCCAGGCCCGATTGCAGCACCGACTTGAAGTTCTGCTGGAGCTCCTCGCGGCTCTCACGCAGGCCCGGCGGGACCAGGGTGCTCAGGCGGCGGGCGAGGTCGTCGATATGGTTGAGGTCGATCATGGGTGATGTGTCCTCCAGCAGTTATCGCAGCTTGGGGCGGGGGGCGTGAGGGCGCCGTAGGCGTCTGCTGCAACCTGCTGTCAGGAAATTCCGAGCGGGCGGGCCACTGTAGCGCATGGCTACTCGCGCTGGCGCCGTCTTCGCTATCCTGCCGCGTAGCAGGGGTCCGGTCCGGACCGGGAGAGATGCGATGAAGATGGTCATGGCGGTGATCAAGCCGTTCAAGCTAGACGACGTCCGCGAGGCGCTGGCCGAAGCCGGCGTGGCCGGAATCACCGCCACGGAGGTCAAGGGTTTCGGTCGGCAGAAGGGCCATACCGAGCTCTACCGCGGCGCGGAATACGTCGTCGACTTCCTGCCCAAGATCAAGCTTGAGGTCGCCATCACCGACGACCAGGTCGAGGCCGTGGTCGAAGCGATCATGAAGGCGGCCGGCACCGGCAAGATCGGTGATGGCAAGATCTTCGTCTGGGACCTGGAACGCGCAGTGCGCATCCGCACCGGTGAGATGGACGGCGACGCGCTCTAGATTCCGCACTAGGCCTGTCCAACAGGCCCGTCGCGCCACGGATCGGCGCGGTACCGACACAGGATGTGTCAATGAGCCGACTTCCCGGACTGGAGCTGTTGCGTGCCATCGCCGTCATCTGGGTGATGCTGTTCCATTCGTTTCTCGTCGGCGGCCTCGGCCCCGATTTCGCCTGGCTGTCGCGCTTTGGCTGGATGGGCGTGGACGTCTTCTTCGTCCTCAGCGGCTTCCTGATCGGCAGCCAGGTGCTGGCGCCACTGGCACGCGGCGAGCGGCTGTCGTTCGCCGACTTCTACTCGCGCCGCGCCTACCGGATCCTGCCGGCGTTCGCGGTGACGCTGGCGATCTACCTGGCCTTCCCGGGCCTGCGTGAGAGCGACGGAATTGCCCCGTGGTGGCAGTTCGCAACGTTCACCATGAACCTGCAGGCCCACTACGAACCGCATGTCGCGTTCTCGGACGCGCAGGCAGCGTTCTCGCACGCGTGGTCGCTGTGCGTGGAGGGGCATTTCTACCTGGCCTTCCCGGCCTTGGCGGGGTGGCTGACGCGCAGGCCATCGGTGATGAAGGTCATCGGCATGTGCGTGTTCGTCGTGCTGGCGGGCGTCTTGTTGCGCACCGGCACGTGGCTGTACAACACCGCGCTCGATCCGCCGCGCAACTGGTTCGTCGAAGACATCTACTACCCGACCTGGAATCGCCTGGATGGCCTGCTGGCCGGCGTCGTGCTGGCCACCATCTCGGTGTACCGCCCGGGGCTGTGGGCGCGCATGGGCAAACTCGGCAACGGATTCGCGGCGTTCGGCCTGGCGATCTTGGCGCTGACGATGTGGTTGTTCCAGCAACGCTCGGGACTGCGGGGCAACTCGATCGGCTGGCCGGTGTTGTCGGCAGGCATTGCCAGCCTGGTCGTGGCCGGTGCGAGCACGCGCAGCTGGATCGGGCGCTGGAGCGTGCCGGGCGCGGCATGGATCGCGGCGGTGTCCTACAGCCTCTACCTGAGCCACATGCTGGTACTGCATGCGGTCCATGTCCAACTCGGCGAATGGCTACAGGGCAGCGGCCTGATTGCATTCGCCGTCTATGCGGCGGCGACGCTCGCCGGCGGCGCGCTCCTGCACTACGCCGTCGAGAGACCATTCCTGCAACTGCGCGCGCGTCGGCAATCGTCCGGTCGCAGCGCTCGCGATAGCGGTGCCCCCTTTACCGCTTGATCACCCGGTACAACCGCCGCCAGCCATCGCGTATGGCGCGCACCCAGGTCGGCTCGGCCAGCGCAGCGGCCTGCGTCGCGGTAGGTCCTTCACCGGTCAGTCGCTGTTGCATCTTGAACACATTGGCCAGGTCGCTGCGACGAAGCTGCCGCACCAGCGGCAGTGATCGAAGCCAGCGTGGCGTGCGCAGCGCCGAGGCATAGTCGATCAGCACCGGCGTGGTGCCGCAGACCAGGATGTTGGAGGCATGCAGGTCGTTGTGGGTGATGCCGGCGGCGTGCAGGCTGGCCACTGCGCCACGCAGTTGCTGGAACAACTGTGTGCCGGCGGCCTGCAGCGTGTCGGCATCGAGCGGCTCACCCGGTACCAGTTCCATGCCCAGCGCCAGGCCGCCGATCGTGCCGAGCAGTGCCGGTGCGTGGCGCCAGCCTCGCAGCAGCCGCAGCACGCGCGCTTCACGGCGCACCAGGATTCGCGCGAACGGCGCCAGTGGCGTCCAGCGATAGCGGCTGTAATCCTTGATCACCGCGGGGCGTCCGCCCAGGTCGGCGACATAGACATTGGGCTCAAGCAATCGTTCGCCACGCTTGAGCATCCGCGACGGTCGCGGCACCGGCCGCACCCGCGGGGCCGGGAGTTTCATCAGATTCATTGGGCGGCATCCAGGCCGGCACCGTGGACCGTCTGGGGGAGGGAACGGGCCGGTCTCGCAGGGGGAGGGCGAGGCAGGCGCGAATTCTAGGCCGCGCTGGCGCTTGTGACAGTCCCGCGAACGGAACGATGCATTGCGTGCCGGCGGCCGCTTCCGGCCCGAAAACGCAAAGAACCCCGTATGTGCGGGGCTCTTTGTTGGACTGCCAGTCGCCGGACTTACTCGCCCAATTCGGCGGCCACGAACGGCGGCAGCTTGGCCGCGCCCTGGTGGATGTCGGCGGTGTAGTAGCGGGTCTGGAAACTCTTGGCGCGCGCGTCGGCTTCGCGGAAATCGAAGCCCTTGCCCTTGCGGGCGAGCGTGCAGCTCCACCAACCGGTCGGGTAGCACGGCTGCGGGAACGGCAGCGTCTGGAACGTCGTGAAGCCGGCCTTGCCCATCTCCGCGCGCATTTCCTTGATCAGCTCCAGCAACATCAGCGGCGACTCGGACTGCTGCACCAGGATGCCGTCGTCCTTGAGGGCACGGAAGCAGCTTTCGAAGAAGGCCTTGTTGAACAGGCCCTCGGCCGGACCGACCGGGTCGGTCGAGTCGACGATGACCACGTCGAGGCTGTTGGGCGCGGCGTTCTTCATGAAGGCGATGCCGTCATCGAACATCAGCGTCGCGCGCGGATCGTTGTTGGCGTCGCACAGCTCCGGGAACCACTTCTCGGCCATGCGCGTGACCTGCTCGTCGATGTCGCACTGCACCGCGCTCTCCACGCCCGGGTGCTTGAGCACCTCGCGCAGCGTGCCGCAATCGCCACCGCCGATGATGACGACGTTCTTCGGCGCGGCGTGGGTGAACAGCGCCGGGTGCGACATCATCTCGTGATAGAAGAAGTTGTCCTTCGTCGTCAGCATCATCGCGCCGTCGATGAGCATCAGGTTGCCCCAGTCGGTGCTCTCGAAGATCTCGATCTTCTGGAACGGCGACTGCACCTCGTCGAGCTTGCGGGTGATGCGATAGCCGATGGCCGAGCCGGTCGGTTCGAAGTTTTCGTAATGCCAGGAGGTGTTGTTGCTCATGCCGGTTCGTCCCAGGGGAGGTGGCCGCATCCCGAAGGTGACCGTCGTCGATGACGGGCCCGGGTGCTGGCGGGGGATAGGGGGCGGCATTGTAGCGGACCGGCCGTGACGCGCCGGATGCGAAGGTTCCGGCCAGGCCCCGGCGCTCGCCGGCGCGCCGCGGCCTACTCAAGCGGTGCCCATTCCCCCTACGATGTCGCCACCTCAGGGGGAGGCAACAAGGATGGCGTCAGTCGCGCGGTATCGGGGGTTGGTGGATCGTCTGGAGCGCGAGGCGCGGCAATCGCCCGGGCGGTACCGCTTCAAGCTGGCGCTGCTGGCGGGCCTGGGTTTCGCGGTGCTCGGCGGCACGGTCGTGCTGGCACTGGGCATGTCGGTCGGTCTGGTGCTCGTGCTGGCGGCGATCAGCCCGATCCTGCTGCTCAAACTGATCAAGATCATCTGGATCCCGATCGCGTTCGGCTGGTTCGTCATCAAGTCGCTGTGGATCCGCATGGAGCCGCCGTCGGGCTACGTGCTGCGCGACGGCGAGGCGCCGGAGCTGCGGGCCGAGGTCGAGTGGTTGCGCGAGCAGACCGGCGCGCCGCCGCTGCAGGGCATCATCATCGACTCGCAGCTCAACGCTGCAGCAGCCAGCGTTCCGCGCGCCATGGGGCTGATCGGGCATGCGCACTACCTGGTGCTCGGGCTGCCGCTGATGCAGCTGCTGAACCGCGAGCAGTTCGACTCGGTCATCGCCCATGAGTTCGGCCACTTCGGTGGCGGTCACAGTCGCTTCGCCGGCTGGATCTACCGCGTGCGGGCGAGCTGGTACACCCTGCTCGACGGCCTGGCGCTGCAGCGCTCGTGGACCACGCGGCTGTTCAGGCGTTTCTTCGACTGGTATGCGCCGTATTTCAACGCCTACAGCTTCGTGCTTGCCCGCGCCAACGAATACGAGGCCGATGCGACGGCGGCACGCGTCGTCGGTGCGCCTGCGGCAGCCCAGGCCTTGCAGCGGGTGGGGCTGGGCGCGACCGTGCTCGACCGCGACTTCTGGCCGGGCGTGCAGCGCTCCATGCAGACCCATGCGCAGCCACCCTTGGCGCTGTACCGCGAGATGGCGGCGAGCTTCTCCAGGCCGGGCGCGGACGAAAGCACGCGCCTGGCCGAGTTGCTGCAGGAGACGCCGGATCTGGAGGACACGCATCCGACCCTGGCGCAGCGCCTGGAGGCGCTCGGCCAAGCCGCTGCTCCGGTGCCGGCGCCCAACCGCAGTGCCGCCGATGTGCTGCTCGGGCCGCTGCAGGAGCTGTTGCAGGAGCGCTTCAGCCAGGAGTGGCGCGAACAGGTCGAAGAGCAATGGCGTGAGCGCCACGGCCAGCATCGGCGCGATAGCGCCCGCCTCGACGAACTGGAAAACCGGGCCGAACGCACGGGCGACGAGGCGGTGGAGCACGCGCGCCTGGTCGATGACCTGCGTCCCGACGTCGACGCAGTGCCGCTGTTCCGTGCGGCCATCGAGATCAGTCCGAATGACCCGCTGGCGCACTACCGGCTGGGCGTGCTGTTGCTCCAGCGCGACGACAATGCCGGCGTCGTCCACCTGCGCCGCGCGATGGACCTCGACCCGGACGCGACCGAGCCCGCGCTCCACCAGCTCGATCGCTACCACCAGCGCCGCGGCAACATCACCGAGCGCGAAGCGGTGCAGGCGCGCCTGCGCGCGCTGAACGATCGCCGCATCGATGCGCTGCATGCCCGCAACGAACTGGGTGCGCGCGACCGCTTCGTCGCCCACGGCCTGGAACCGGCCGTGTTGCGCGAGGCCGTCGAGGCCTTCGACGGCGTCGGCAACGTCAAGCAGGCCTGGATCGCGCGCAAGCAGATCGACGGCGACAGCTCGGGCGTGCACCACTACGCGGTGCTGGTGGCCTGGCGCGGCATGGTGCTCAACGAGTCCTCGACCCTGCAGAAGGTGGTGGATGCGCTGGAGTTGCCCGGCAGCTTCATCGTGTTCACCGCGGCCAACCAGCGGTCGGTGGCCTCGCGGGTCAAGAAAGCCGCCGGAGCCCCGGTCTACGGCCGCCGCTAGGGGCTCTGCGGGGGGTTGGCGGAATGTGGACGGCCCGCAGGGCAGGGGGGCTGTAGAATGCGCCTCCCCCAACCTCCGCCGGTAGCACGCCGATGTCCCACTGGTCGCTCGATCAGGCCCGCAAGACCTACTCGATTCCGCATTGGTCGGAGGGCTACTTCGATGTGAATGCGGCCGGGCAGGTCGTGGTCCGTCCGCGCGGTGCAGCCGGTCCGGACGTGTCGCTGCCGGAGGTGGTCGACCGCGCCCGCGGCAACGGCGCCAAGCTGCCGCTGCTGGTGCGCTTCCCCGACATCCTCGGCGACCGCCTCGGCAAGCTGCAGTCGGCCTTCGCCCAGGCCCAGGCCGACTGGGACTACGCCGGCGGCTACACCGCCGTGTACCCGATCAAGGTCAACCAGCACCAGGGCGTGGCCGGAACGCTGGCCTCGCACCACGGCGACGGCTTCGGCCTGGAAGCGGGCAGCAAGCCCGAGCTGATGGCGGTGCTGGCGCTGAGCCGCCCCGGTGGCCTGATCGTCTGCAACGGCTACAAGGACCGCGAGTACATCCGCCTGGCCCTGATCGGCCGCAAGCTCGGCATGCAGACCTTCATCGTCATCGAGAAGCCGTCCGAGCTGGCGATCGTCATGGAAGAAGCCGCGGCGCTGGGCGTGAAGCCCGGCCTGGGCGTGCGCATGCGCCTGGCCAGCCTGGGCGCCGGCAAGTGGCAGAACAGCGGCGGCGACAAGGCCAAGTTCGGCCTGTCCCCGCGCCAGGTGCTGGACCTGTGGAAGAAGCTGCGCGACACCGGCATGACCGACTGCCTGCAGCTGCTGCACTTCCACATGGGTTCGCAGATCTCCAACGTCCGCGACATCGCCAACGGCATGCGCGAGGCGACGCGCTACTTCGTCGAGCTGTCGCGCCTGGGCGCGCGCATCGCCTACATGGACGTCGGCGGCGGTCTGGGCATCGACTACGAGGGCACGCGTTCGCGCGGCTACTGCTCGATCAACTACGGCGTGCACCAGTACGCCAGCAACATCGTCCAGCCGCTGGCCGAGGCCTGCGCCGAACACGGCCTGGTGCCGCCGCGCATCGTCACCGAGTGTGGTCGTGCAATGACCGCGCACCACGCGGTGCTGGTGGCCAACGTGTCCGAGGTCGAGGAAGCGCCGGAAGGCCGCATCCCCGACGAGCACGACGACGAGCCGGCCGTGATCCGCCACCTGCGCGAGATCCACGCCGAACTCGACCAGCGCCCGGCGGTGGAGCTGTTCCACGAGGCCCAGCACCACCACAGCGAAGGTCTGTCGCTGTACGCACTCGGCCAGATAGACCTGGTGCATCGCGCGCGCATCGACGATCTGTTCTACGCGATCGCGCACGCCGTGCGTAAGCGTCTGAGCTTCGACGAGAAGAGCCATCGCGAGCTGCTCGACGAACTCAACGACCGCCTGGTCGACAAGTACTTCGTCAACTTCAGCGTGTTCGAGTCGATCCCGGACGTGTGGGCGATCGACCAGGTGTTCCCGATCGTGCCGATCGAGCGCCTGGACGAGGCGCCGACGCGCCGCGGCATCCTCGCCGACATGACCTGCGACTCCGACGGCACGGTCAAGACCTACGTCGAGAACGAAGGCCTGGACACGTCGATGCCGCTGCACGCGCCGCGCCCGGGCGAGAGTTACCGCCTCGCATTTTTCCTGGTCGGTGCCTACCAGGAGATCCTCGGCGACATCCACAACCTGTTCGGCGACACCGATGCCATCGAGGTTCGTGTCGACACCAAGGCGACCGAGGGTTACCAGCTGACCCAGCAGCGTCGCGGCGACACGACCGATGTCATGCTCGACTACGTCGGCTACAAGCTGTCGGACCTGCGCGCGGCCTACAAGGCCAAGGTTGCCGCGGCGGGTTTGCCGGCCGACGAAGCTGCACGGATGGACGCGGCCCTGGAAACAGGACTGACCGGCTACACCTACCTCGACGACACGCCGCTGGCGTAAGCGTCAAACCCGAACCAGACACGACCCATACGACTCCGCGCCCCGGCGCGGACTGCAGCGGTCCCCGCGGGGCGGCGGATCGCGTTATCAGTCAGGAAGGTGGCAGCGAACCGCTGCCCCTCCTGCCACCACGTGGAATGTGAATACGATGAAAGTTGGACTGATCGGCCTGGGTGCGATGGGCGCGCCGATGGCGCGTTACGTACACAGCAAGGGCTTGCTGACCGCGGTGGGCAACCGCACCCAGGCCAAGGCCGATGCGATGGCGGCGGAGCTGTCGGTGCGCGCGGCGCGCTCGGCGGCGAACTTCGCCGACTGCGACGTGGTGGTGCTGTGCGTCTCGCTCGACGCCGACGTTCTGGAGAACGTCGCCGCGCTGGCCGAAGTGCTCAAGCCCGGTGCGGTGGTGATCGACCACTCCACCGTGGCCGTGGAGACGGCGCGCCGCTGCGCCGCCATGCTCGGTGCGCACAACATCGCCTTCCTCGATGCACCGGTGTCCGGCGGCGTCGAAGGCGCGCGCAACGGCAAGCTGTCGGTCATGGTCGGCGGTGATTCCGAGGCGCTCGACAACGTCCGCCCCATCATTGAAAGCTATGCCGCGCGGGTCACCCACATGGGCGCGACTGGCGCCGGCCAGGCCACCAAGGCGGTCAACCAGGTGCTGGTCGCCGGGATCAACGAGGCCGTCAGCGAAGGCCTCGCGCTGGGCGAGAAGCTCGGCCTGATTCCCGACAAGCTGCTGCCGACCCTGCTGGCCGGCGCGGCAAGCAACTGGTTCCTGGAGAAGCGTGGCGCGACCATGCTGCGCGATGAGTTCGCACCGGGATTCAAGTGCGCGCACATGCTCAAGGACCTGCGCATCGTGCAGTCCATCGCGCGCGACTGCGGCCTGCGACTGCCGACCGTCGAACAGGCGCTGGCCGACTATGCCGAACTGATCGAACACGGCCAGGGCGAGGCCGATACTTCGGCCCTGATCACCCTCAAGCGCGGCGGCTGATCCGCGCCAGGCATTGCGCACCGCACTGGGCGCCAACACGGGCGCCCAGCACCGCGAAGGCCAACGACAGCGCCATCGCCAGCGCATTGAACCTGAGCACCGCCGCCACCGACATCGACGGCGCGGGAAGCGTGGACAGCACGGCGATGCTCAGCACCCATACCAGTGCCACCAGCGCCGCCGCGATGCGGGCAAAGCGCGGTCCGGCAATGGCGCCGCCGGCGGTCATCGCGACCAGCACGCCCAGCAGATCGAGCAATGGCAGCTCGCCCAGCGGCGTCGCCAGTGCCTGGTTCATGCGCGCGCCGAACAGCATCGTGACCCACGCGAACAGCATCAGCAGGCCCAATGCCGCGATGCAGCCCCAAAGAATGCGCTTGTCCATGCCGTCCCCTCTAAGATCGCCGCAGTCTAGCCCGCGCGTTCGCGCAGCGCGGTGACCGTGGTCGCAGAGGCCTCACGTAGCCCGGACCTCACGTAGCCCGGGCAAGCGAAGCGCACCCGGGGTGGTGTCGCCGGTGCCCCGGGTGCGCTTCGCTTACCCGGGCTACGGTCCGGTTTATTTGACCTTGATGGCCATCGCCGGCAGTCCGCCGCTGGCGAGCTTGCGCTTGGCGTCGGCCAGGTCGCTGGCGGTGCCGTAGGGTCCCATCCGCACGCGGTACACGGTCGAGCCCTTGATGCTCGCCGACTCCACGCGCGCGCTCAGGCCGAGCAGGGCGATCTTCGCCTTCATTTCCTCGGCCTGGCCCGAGGCCTGGAACGCCCCGGCCTGGAGCAGGTAACGGGTGCCATCGTCGACCGCCGCTGCGGCCGGTGTGGCGGCGCTGGCGGTGGTCGCTGCTGCCGCCGGTGTCGTGTCAGCGCTCGTCGGCGCGGTGGCCGGCGTCGCCGCCGGGGCCGTCTCGACCGGCTTGGGCAGCGAGGCGACGGTCTTGCTGTCGGCCTTGTCCGCGGCGGCATCGTCGGCCTTGTTTGCCTTCTGCTGCGCGGCCTCGCGCTTGGCTTCGGCCTGTTCGCTGGCGGCCAGCTCGGCGTCCGACATCGGCACTTCCTTGCCCGGCAACAGGGTGTAGAAGTCGTAGTCGGTGTCCTTCTTGTCACCATTGCCGCGCTTGGGCTTGTCCGCCGGCTCGCGGCTGTCGCCGTCGCTGGCGATGGCGTCATCTTCGCCGCTCGACACCGCCGCCGGCCTTGCGTCCGGGTTTGGCTGGGGACGGAAGAAGCCGTCGCCGCCGGACTTCAGGTACTTGGGCGCGACCAGGATGACCACAACGGCGAGCAGGATGCCCAGGACCATCCATGCCCATCCCGGCAAGCCGCCGCCATTTCCCTGGTTGCGCTTTGCCTGCGTCTTGCCGCGTCGTGCTGCCACTTACATCACCTCGGGGGCGCTGACGCCCAGTAGTTCGAGACCGTTGGCCAGGACCTGGCGCGTCGCCATCGCCAGCACGAGACGTGCATCGCGGGTGTTGGCGTCGTCGACCAGGAACTGGTGGTCGTTGTAGTACGTCTGGAAGGTCTGTGCCAGTTCGAGCAAATAGACGGCGATCTGGTGCGGCTCGAGGTCGCGGCCGGCGGTCTCGACCACGTCGCTGTAGCGCAGCAGGGTGGCGACCAGTTCGCGCGCCGGAGCATCGTCCAGGTCGAGCGGTTGCGCCAGGCCGTTGGCCTGGTCGTAACCCAGGCCACGCTCCTTGAGCTGGCGCACCAGGCCGCACATGCGCGCGTGCGAGACCTGGACGTAGTAGACCGGGTTGTCGAGCGACTGGCTGCGGGCGAAGTCGATGTCGAAGGTCAGCTGCGAATCGGGCTTGCGCGCGATCAGGAACCAGCGCGTGGCGTCGCGGCCGACCTCGTCGATCAGGTCGCGCAGGGTCACGTAGCTGCCGGCGCGCTTGGACAGCTTCACCTCCTCGCCACCGCGCATGACCGTGACCATCTGGTGCAGCATGTACTCCGGCCAGCCCTCGGGGATGCCGCAGTCCAGCGCCTGCAGGCCAGCGCGCACGCGCGCCAGGCTGCCGTGGTGGTCGGCGCCCAGCTCGGTCACCGCGCGCTCGTAGCCGCGCTGCCACTTGGACAGGTGGTAGGCGACGTCGGGCAGGAAGTAGGTGTAGGTGCCGTCGGACTTGCGCATCACGCGGTCCTTGTCGTCACCGAAGTCGGTGCTGCGCAGCCACAGCGCGCCGCCTTCCTCGTAGGTGTGGCCGTGCTTGACCAGCTCGCGCACGGTCTCCTCGACCTTGCCGTCGGTGTACAGCGACGACTCGAGGAAGTACACGTCGAACGACACGCCGAACGCGGCGAGATCGAGGTTCTGCTCGCGGCGCAGGTAGGCCACGGCGAAGCGACGGATCGCGTCGAGATCGTCCGGGTCCCTGGCGCCGGTGACGACATGGTCATCGACTTCGACACTGGCGCCGTCGAGGTAGGCGCGTGCGACGTCCTTGATGTAGTCGCCGCGGTAGCCGTCTTCCGGCCAGCCGGCGTCATCGGGGCCTTTGCCCTGCGCGCGTGCCTGCACCGAGATGGCCAGGTTGTTGATCTGCGCGCCGGCGTCGTTGTAGTAGAACTCGCGGGTGACGTCCCAGCCGTTGGCATCGAGCACGCGTGCGATGCAGTCGCCGATAACCGCGGCGCGGCCGTGGCCGACGTGCAGCGGACCGGTCGGATTGGCCGAGACGAACTCGACACCGGCACGATGGCCCTTGCCGGTGGCATTGCGGCCGTACGTCGCGGCCTGCGCCAGCACTTCGCCGATGCGTTCGCGCCATGCGCCTTCGGCGACGTGGAAGTTGATGAAGCCGGGGCCGGCGATCTCGATCCGCCCCACTTCGGCGCTCGCCGGCAGCGCATCGACCAGCGCCTGCGCGATCGCGCGCGGGTTGGACTTGGCCGGCTTGGCCAGCAGCATCGCCGCGTTGGTCGAGAAATCTCCCTGCGCATGGCTCTTGGGACGCTCGATCACGAACTCGGGCGTGGCCAGGTCGGCCGGCAGGGTGCCGGCGGCGCGGAGGGCGTCGATGGCCTGCGCCACCAGGGCGCGAAGAGTGGCTTTCACGGGGGGTCTGCGGGTGTTGCGGGACCCGGGATTGTACGCGACGAGGCGCGACGGGATCGGGCCTCAGGCCTGGATGGCGCCGTCCGCCCCGGGCGCGCACTGCCGTGTCGGCAATGCCTCGCTGCCCGGGTCGGCTGCCTCCCCCGCGGTGCCCCTCACACCCATCCGCGCGCCGCCATCGACACCGGCGGCCCGTCGGCGATCACGAAGTGGTCGAGCAGTCGCAGGTCGACCAGCGCCAGGGCCTGTTTCAGGCGCGCGGTGAGGGCGCGGTCAGCGGCGCTGGGTTCCGGGTTCCCGCTGGGGTGATTGTGGCCGACGATCAGCGCCGCGGCGTTGTGTGCCAGCGCGCGCCGGACCACTTCGCGCGGGTGCACTTCCGCGCCGTCCAGCGTGCCGCGGAACATCTCCTCGAACGCCAGCGCGCGGTGGCGGGTGTCGAGGAAGAGCACCGCGAACACTTCACGCGTCAGGCCGCGCAGGCGCTGGGCGAAATAGCGGCCGGCCGACATCGGGTCGTCGATGGCGGCGCCGCGCTGTAGGTCGGCACCCAGCCGGCGATGGCCCAATTCCAGCGCCGCCGCCAGCAGGCAGGCGCGGGCCGGCCCGAGGCCCGGCAGGCGCGCCAGTTGCGGCGGCGGCTGTTCGAGCAGCGCCCGCAGCGGCCCATGCGCTTGCAGCAGTTCGCGCGCAGTGGCAACCGCGTCGCGACCGCGCACGCCCGAACCGAGGAACAGTGCCAGCAGTTCGGCATCGGACAGGACGCCGGCGCCATGGGCCATGAGCCGCTCGCGCGGACGTTCGCTGCAGGGCCAGTCGCGGATGGGCATGGGCGTCCTTGCGGGCCTGGATTGGGGAAGGTGGTCGGCCGCCGCAGGGCGAGGGGGTTGCACCCGGGTCCTGCGGATTCCGCAGGCTCCGCAGGCCCCGGGTGCTGCATCACGGCGGCCGGCCACCCGAGTCCATTCCACCCATTGCGGCCCGCTCGCGCCGCCGGGCCGCAACGCCCCATCGGGTAAGCTAAAGATCGAATTGTCGGTAGGTAGTTCTCACAGATGACCGGACCCAGTGCTCTGCAAGGACACAAGATCCTGCTCTGCGTCTGCGGCGGCATCGCCGCCTACAAGTCCGCCGAGCTGGTGCGCCGCCTGCGCGACGCCGGTGCCGACGTGACCGTGGCGATGACGGACAACGCACAGCACTTCGTTGGAGCCACGACCTTCCAGGCCGTGTCGGGCCGGCCGGTGCGCACGTCGCTGTGGGATTCGGCGGCCGAGGCGGCCATGGGCCATATCGAACTGGCGCGCTGGGCCGACCGTATCGTCATCGCACCGGCCACGGCCAACACGCTGGCCAAACTCGCTCACGGGTTTGCCGACGACCTCGTCAGCACGCTGTGCCTGGCGACGACCGCGCCGCTCACCGTCGCGCCGGCGATGAACCACCGCATGTGGCTGCACCCGGCCACCCAGGCCAACATCGCGACCTTGCGTGCCCGTGGCGTCGACGTGATCGGACCCAATGACGGTCCGCTGGCCGAAGGCGAGTCCGGCCCGGGCCGCATGGCCGAGCCGGAAGAAATCGTTTCGGCACTGGCGCGGTCATGAGGTTGGCATGAGCACGCATGCATCGCTCGCCGGCCTGCGCATCGTGGTCAGCGCCGGCCCCACCTTCGAGGACATCGACCCGGTCCGCTTCATCGGCAACAGGAGCAGCGGCAAGATGGGGTTCGCCATTGCCCAGGCGGCAGCCCGTCGCGGTGCCCAGGTGGTGCTGGTGGCCGGCCCGGTCTCGCTGCCGACGCCCGATGGCGTGCAGCGGCTGGACGTGCGTTCGGCCGCGCAGATGCACGAGGCGCTGCTGGCGCAACTGCCGGCCGACGTCTACATCGGTGCCGCTGCGGTCGCCGACTTCGCCCCGGCGCAGGCAGCCGGCAGCAAGATCAAGAAGCAGTCCGGCCAGGACTCCCTGACCCTGACCCTGGTGCGCACCCGCGACATCCTCGCCGACATCGCCTCGCACGCGCAGCGCCCGCGGCTGGTCGTGGGATTCGCTGCCGAGACCGATCACGTCGAGGCCTACGCGCGCGGCAAGCTCGAGAACAAACGCCTGGACCTGATTGCCGCCAATCGCGTCGGCGTTGCCGGCAGCGGCTTCGAGAGCGACGACAACACGCTCAATGTGTTTGCCGCCGATGGCGCTGCGGCCGTGCTGGGACCGGCGCCGAAGGTTGAACTGGCCGACGCGCTGCTGGACCTGGTCGCCGAGCGACTGCCCCATCCCTGAGCAGCGTGCCCGGAGCAGCCCGCGCGGCTCTGCGCGACACTTTCTCGCCCGCACACGCCAACGCACCACCCCGGGCTGCCTCCAGTCATGGCATGGTATTTGCGTCGGCTGTCATGCCGGCATCCCGCAACGACGCCCATCAGAACCCACGAATGCACCACATCCTCCAGCTCCGGATCCTCGACCCGCGTTTCGGCTCGGAGTGGCCGCTACCGGATTACGCCACCACCGCCAGCGCCGGCCTCGACCTGCGCGCCGCGCTCGCCGAACCCCTGGTGCTGCAGCCGGGCGATACCGCACTGGTGCCGTCGGGGATGGCCATCCACCTGGGCGACCCCACGATGTGTGCGGTGATCCTGCCGCGTTCGGGCCTGGGCCATAAGCACGGCATCGTGCTGGGCAACGGCACAGGCCTGATCGACGCCGATTACCAGGGGCCGTTGTTGATCAGCGTCTGGAACCGTGGTCGCGAGCCTTTTACGATGCAGCCTGGGGATCGCATCGCCCAGCTGGTCATCCTGCCAATCGTGCGGGCGACGCTGCAGGTGGTTGAGGAATTCGAAACCAGCGCCCGTGGTGCCGGTGGCTTCGGCCACACCGGCGTGCGCTGACGTTGCGCTGGATAAGGGGAAGTTCATGAACGTTGCACAGAAAGAGCAGCTGGCGGCATCTGCCTCCCAGCTGAAGGCGGTGCTGCCGCTCGTCATCGCGGCCTGCGCATTGCTGGCCGCCTGGTTCGGCTGGAGCGGCTGGCAGCTGCACCAGGACGGCGAGCGCCGCGAATCCGTCACCCAGGTGCGTGACGACGCAGTCTCGGCCGCGCAGCGCGGGTTGGCTGCCGAGCAGAAGCAGCTCGCCGATCGCCTGGCCGCGCAGCCGCTGCAGGCAGCGCTGGCCGCAGGCGATCTGGCGGGGGCCTCCAGACTCCTTGGCGAGGGCTGGGCTGGCGCCGCCGACGCCAGCATCCTGTCCACGGACCTCGCCGGCGAGTACGCGACGCTGCCCAAGGGCGGTTACGGCCGCCTGGGCGTGATCGAAGCGGCCATCGCCGCGGACAAGCCGACCGCCGGCCTGGTGCGCCATGGTGGCGATACGCAACTGGCACTGGCGGCACCGGCACGCAATGGCGAAAAGGTAGTTGGCGTCGCCTACGTCCGCCTGCCGCTGCAGAAGGTCAGTGGCAATCTCGAGCAGGCCAGCGTCTCCGACGACAGTTACGTGGCCCTGCGTCAGGGTGGCTTCAGCGCGGTCGAGCGCGGCGATACCTCCCTGGCGGGCGGTGCCGAGGCACTGGCTGCCAAGGTGCCGGGCAGCGACCTGCGCGTGGCCGCGGCGGTGCCGGACGTCGCCGGCGGTCCGCTTGGCCTGGACGCGATGCTCTGTTTCGCCGCCGCCATCGTGTTCGCCCTGCTGGCCCTGCTGGCCTGGCGCGCGCCGCACCTCAAGCTGGCGCGGGGCAAGGTCGAGGCGGCAGATGAAGGTGACGTTCAGACGCTGGCGGAGAGCATGGAACAATCTCCCCTGCCCGTGAAATCGCCGCCCGTGCCTCCTTCCAAGCCAGTATCCAGCGCCCAGCCCATCGCCATCGACCGCGGCATCTTCCGCGCCTACGACATCCGTGGCGTGGTCGGCCAATCGCTGGACGCCGGCGTGGCCGAGCTGATCGGCCATGCCGTCGGCTCGCTGATGCACGACCAGGGCCTGACCGACATCGTGGTGGGTCGCGATGGCCGCCTGTCCGGTCCTGTGATGGCCGAAGGCCTGATCGCCGGCCTGCGCAAGGCCGGTCGCAATGTCATCGACATCGGCATGGCGCCGACGCCGGTGGTGTACTTCGGTGCCTACCACCTGCGCGCCGGCTCCTGCGTCTCGGTGACCGGCAGCCACAATCCGCCGGACTACAACGGATTCAAGATCGTGGTCGGCGGTGAAACCCTGTCCGGCACCGCGATCACCGACCTGTATGCGCGCATCGCCGACGACCGCCTGCACCTGGGCGACCTGGGCAACCTCAGCGAGCGCGACATCTCCGAGGACTATGTCCAGCGCATCGCCTCCGACGTGCAGATCGACCGCCCGCTGCGGGTCGTGGTCGATGCCGGCAACGGCGTCGCCGGCGAGATCGGTCCGCGCGTGCTCAGTGCCATCGGTGCCGAAGTCACGCCGCTGTACTGCGACATCGACGGCACCTTCCCGAACCACCATCCGGACCCGAGCGAGCCGCACAACCTGGTCGACCTGACCAAGATGGTGCAGCGCCTGGACGCCGACCTGGGCATCGCCTTCGACGGCGATGGCGACCGCCTGGGCGTGGTCACCCGCGATGGCGAGAACATCTTCCCCGATCGCCTGCTGATGCTGTTCGCGGCCGACGTGCTCGAACGCAACCCGGGCGCGGTGATCCTGTACGACGTGAAGTGCACCGGTCGCCTGCCGGGCCAGATCCTGCGCCACGGCGGCAGTCCGCTGATGTGGAAGACCGGCCATTCGCTGATCAAGGCCAAGATGCGCGAAACCGATGCGGAACTGGCCGGCGAGATGAGCGGCCACTTCTTCTTCAAGGAGCGCTGGTACGGGTTCGACGACGGCATCTATGCCGCCGCGCGCCTGCTGGAGATCCTGGCCGCGCAGCCGCGCAGCCCGAGCGAGACCCTCGCCGCGCTGCCCAATGGCGTGTCGACCCCGGAGATCAAGGTCGACGCGCCCGACGGCGACCCGCACAGCTTCGTCGAGCGCTTCCGCGATGAGGCCCGGTTCGAGGGCGGGCGACTGTCGACCATCGATGGCCTGCGCGTCGACTTTGCCGATGGCTGGGGCCTGGTGCGTGCGTCCAACACCACGCCGGTGCTGGTGATGCGCTTTGACGCCGACAGTGCCGACGCGCTGGCGCGCATCAAGGCCGACTTCCGCAACCAGTTGCTGGCGTTGAAGCCGGACCTGGTGCTGCCGTTCTGAAAAAGCTTCAGCCCTTCTCCCGCGTGGGGGAAGGGCTGTCAGCGGGTGGCGGAATGGGGGCCGTGCGCGGGTCGTCGGTCGGCGCAGACCTTGCGGCGCCCGGTCTTGCTCAGCCCTTGTCGTTGGACTTCTTCATCGCGTGGTAGCGCTCCAGCGCCGCAGCCAGGTCCTCGTCAATCAGCTCGCGCTCGGCCAGCTGGTCGGCCAGCATCGCCTTCTGGCGCAGCAGCAACTCGTGCTGGGTCTGGATGTTCTCGGCCGCCTTCTTCGGGACCGGCTTGCCGGACAGCTCGTTCTCGCCGGCGCGCCCAAGCAGGCTGATCAGGCTCTGGCGGCGTCCTTCGACGACCAGCCGGGAGGCCTTGATCGTCTCGTCCATCACCCCGATGCGCTCGCCGAAGGCGCGGCGCAGGTCGTCTTCGGTCGAATAGGACTCGGCCATGGCCCGGTCGCGTCGCGCCGCGACCTCGGCTGCCGCCCTGGCCTCCTGCTCGACCTTGGACTGCACCGCAGCGGCAGCGCGCTCTTCCTCGGTCAGTGCGCGCGGCAGCTGGCTGACGGCGCGGCCGCTCTTGGCATTGAACTCGGTGCGCGCGTTGTCGACCGCATGCGCGGGCAACGCGTCGCCGCAGACCTTGCCGCCGTTCTCGTTCCAGCAGTAGAGCTTCTTCGACGGCGCCTGCTGGGCGAGTGTCGACCCGGTCACGGCGATCAGCAGGGAGCAGGCGAGCAAGGGAAGCGTCTTGTTCATGGGGGATTTGCTGGCGGCAATGTTATTCACAAGCACATGCAAGACTCACGCCACCTTCGCGCCGATCACGCCGCCGCTTCGCTTCCATAGGCGTCGCGGTACGCCAGCAGGCGTTCGCGCTGGCTGGAAAGCCCGGCATTGCCGCTGGCAAAGGCAAGCAGGTCGGACAGGCTGGCCACGGCAATCACCGGCAGGCCCTGGTCGGCTGCGACCGTTTGTGCCGCGGAGCGTCGGGAAGTGGCCGGGTCGACGGCTTCCTGGCGGTCGAGTGCGATCACGATCCCGGCCGGCTCGCCACCGGCCTCGCGGATGATCGACAGCGCCTCGCGGATCGCGGTGCCGGCTGTGATCACGTCGTCGACGATCAGCACCTTGCGACCCTTCAGCGGCGCGCCGATCAGGCTGCCGCCTTCGCCGTGGGCCTTGGCTTCCTTGCGATTGAACGCAAGCGGCAGGTCGCGGCCACGGCGCGCGTACTCGCACGCCAGCGCGGTCGCCAGCGGGATGCCCTTGTAGGCCGGGCCGAACAGCAGGTCAAAATCGACCCCCTGGCCATCGATGGCGTCGGCATAGCAGCTGGCCAGCTCGGCCATGGCCGTGCCCGAGTCGAAACGGCCGGCATTGAAGAAGTACGGGCTCTGACGCCCGGACTTGAGGGTGAACTCGCCGAAGCGCAGGGCGTCGGCGCGCAGGGCAAGCTGCAGGAAGCGGGTGCGGTGGTCGGTCATGGCGGGTGCTGTCAGGGAATCGGGTGAAGGGAAAAGAGCATCAGGTGTTGCGGGCCGGCGCTGCCGCCCTGGAACAGCTCGCCGGTGTCGACGAAAGCGGCCTTGCGGTAGGCGGCGATCGCGGCGTGGTTGCTGCAGTTGACGGTGAGCACCAGCAAGGCCCGATCGGGATGGCGCCGACGCAGGTCGGCGCAACATGCCGCCATCGCCTGCGTGCCGATGCCGCGCCCCTGCTGGTCGTGGTCGATCACGAACGCGCGCAGGCCAACGCTGGGGGCGTGCATGGGCCGGCCGGCGACGGCATTGGGGGCGAAGTCGAGGCGGTAGAAGCCGACGACGCGGTCATTGGCAAGCACCGCCATCGCCTCGCTCATCGGGTCGCGCAGGCTGTCGCCGAGGTTGAAGGCGGTGTCGCCGACATAGCGATACTGGCCCTCGCCGACGCGAAGCGAGCGGACCGCGTTGGCGGTCGCCTCGTCGAGGACGCCGGTGACGCGCACGCGGGTGGCGGTTTCCATGGGCGCGATGGCTGGCATGGCGGGAATGATAGGCCCTGCCTGCCGCGTCCGGGCTATGATCGCCGCACACCGTCATGGAGTGCGCATGCGCATCATCAGCTTCAACGCCAATGGCCTGCGTTCGGCCGCCAGCAAGGGCTTCTTCGACTGGTTCAAGTCCCAGGATGCCGACGTGCTGTGCGTCCAGGAAACCAAGGCGCAGGAGCACCAGTTGGGTGATGCGGCCTTCCGTCCGGACGGCTATGGCGCCTGGTTCAAGGACGCCAGCACCAAGAAGGGCTACAGCGGCGTGGCGATCTACAGCCGCCGCGAGCCCGACGAAGTCCGCACCGCGATGGGCTGGGCACCGTTCGACGACGAGGGTCGCTACATCGAGGCGCGCTTCGGCAATCTCAGCGTCGTGTCGTTCTATATCCCCTCCGGTTCCTCCGGCGACGAGCGCCAGGGCTTCAAGTTCGAAGTCATGGAGTGGCTCAAGCCACGCCTGGAAGAATGGCTGGCCAGCGGCCGCGACTACGTCCTGTGCGGCGACTGGAACATCGTCCGCTCGCGCCTGGACATCAAGAACTGGACCAGCAACCAGAAGAACTCCGGCTGCCTGCCGCCGGAACGCGAGTGGCTCAACGGCCTGTGCGCCGACGACCGCGGTTGGGTCGATACCTACCGCGCGCTGCACACCGACGGCCAGGACTACACCTGGTGGAGCAACCGCGGCGCCGCCCGCGCCAACAACGTCGGTTGGCGCATCGACTACCAGCTGGCGACGCCGTCGCTGCGCGACCGGCTGAAGGCCTGCTCGATCTCGCGCGATCCGCGCTTCTCCGACCACGCCCCTTTCACGGTCGACTATGAGCTCTGACGTGGCCGTCGCCGCCAAGCCGGCGCGCAGAGGCTGGAAACTGGTCCTGGCCAACCTGAGCCAGCCCAAGGTGCTGGTGATGCTGCTGCTGGGCTTCAGCTCCGGCATCCCGATCTACCTGGTCGGCAACACCCTCGGCTTCTGGATGCGCGAAAACGCCATCGAGCTGTCGACGATCGGTTTCCTGTCGTGGGTGGGCTTGGCCTACTCGCTCAAGTTCCTGTGGGCACCGCTGGTCGACAAGCTCGATGCACCGGTGCTCGGCCGCTGGCTCGGCCGTCGCCGTGGCTGGATGCTGCTGTCGCAGATCGTGGTCGCCGTGGCCCTGGTCGGCATGGCGATGGTGCAACCGCAGCAGGGCCAGCTGGTGCTGGCCGGAGTCGTGCTCAACCAGTTGCTGGTGTTCGGCGCGCTGGCGCTGGTGGTGGCATTCGCCTCGGCGACCCAGGACATCGTCATCGACGCCTGGCGCATCGAGATTGCCGACAGCAACGAGCAGCAGGGACTGCTGACGGCGACCTCTGCGCTGGGCTACCGCGGTGCGTTGCTGGTCACCGACGCCCTGATCCTGATCTTCGCCGCCCATATCGGCTGGTCGATGTCGTACGAAGTGATGGCCGCGCTGATGGGCGTGGGCATGATGGCGACGCTGGCCGCGCGAGAGCCGGCGGCAAGCGTATTGGCGGCGAAGACGCCGCATCCGGCGCTGTTCACCGCCAAAGGCCTGTTCGACGCCCTGATCGGCCCGTTCGTGGTGTTCTTCCGCGACCACGGCCGCTGGGCGCTGCTGATGCTGGTGACGATCAGCCTGTACCGCCTCCCGGACTTCGTCTTCGGCCCGATGGCGAACCCGTTCTATGCCGACCTGGGGATCGACAAGGAAACCGTCGGTGCCGTGCGCGGTTCGTTCGGCCTGGTGGCGACCACCGTCGGCATTGCCGCGGCCGGCCTGTCGGCGCTGCGCTTTGGCTTCATTGCCACCCTGCTGGCCGGCGCCGTGCTCGGTCCGGCCTCCAACCTGGCTTTCGCCTACCTGGCCCACCACGGTGCCGATCCGGGCGTGTTCACCGCGGCAATGGTGATCGACAACTTCTGCAGCGGTTTTGCCGGCGTGGCCCTGATCGGCTACATGTCGAGCCTGACCAATGTCGGCTACACCGCCACCCAGTACGCCCTGCTCAGTTCGTTCTACGCGCTGCCGGGCAAGTTCCTGAAGGGCCTTTCCGGGGTCGCGGTCGAGCATCTGGAAGTGGGGCGCAGTTTGCTCGACGCCTATTCGCTATTCTTCGTGGGTACGGCCCTTATCGGCGTGCCTGCGTTGCTGCTTTGCCTGATACTGGCCGTGCGCCGTCCTGGCGCGGCGCCTGGTGCGCCCGCGGCCAATGGTTTGACCGGCTAGTCCGCGCTCTGTGGAGCGCGCTGCCCGCGAAGGAGTACCCATGACCGACATCATCCTGCACGACATCGACCCCCTGTTGCTGGACCGCATCAAGCGCGTCGCCAACCAGCGCGGATGGGGGCTGCAGGAGTCGCTGATGCATCTGCTCGAGCACGGCCTGTTCGCCATCGAGGCGGAGATAGCCGCGCGTTTCACCGATACCGATGCGATGGCCCTGCAGTCGGCCATTGCCGCGCTCGAGGGAATCCCCAGCGACCCCGGCTATGCCCTGATCGGCCGCGTCGAACGGCCAGCGGACGTGAAGACGCCGACGCTGGAACAGCAGGGCCTGACCGACATCGACCGCGACCTGCTCGACTTCGTCAAGAAGAGTTGAGGCGCAACCGGGGCGCCAGAGGCAGCGTCAGGCAGGATGAATCGCGCCGAGCACGCGCGGACCGCGGGCGCCACTGACGCTGGCCAGGTTGCCGGGACGGCCGGACATCGTTTGCCGGGCCAGCCACGCGAAACCCATGGCCTCGACGAAATCCGGGTCCACGCCATGGCGCGCGGTCGATTCGACGGTCGCGCCTGGCAGGTGCTGGGCGATCGCCGCCAGCAGGCGCGGGTTGTGCACGCCGCCGCCGCAGGCCAGTACGCGACGGGTGTCGGGCTGGTGCGCGAGCAGGGCATCGGCAATCGTGATCGCGCTCAGTTCCAGCAGCGTCGCCTGCACGTCCGCCGGGGCTTCCGTGCCGGCCAGCCGTGCCTGCAGCCAGTCGAGGTGGAAGTGCTCGCGGCCGGTGCTCTTTGGCGGCGGCAGCATGAACCACGGCTCGTCGAGCAGGCGCGCAAGCAGATCGGCATCCGGCTGTCCCTGCGCGGCGAACGCGCCGCCGGCATCGTAGGTCCGGCCGGTGTGGCGCTGGCACCAGGCATCCAGCAGGCAGTTGGCCGGGCCGGTGTCGAATCCGCGCACCAGGCCCTGCGCCGGCAGCAGCGTGAAGTTGGCGATGCCGCCCAGGTTGAGCACCGCGCGGTCTTCGCCTGCGTCGTGCAGCAGCGCGGCATGCAGCGCCGGCAGCAGGGGTGCGCCATGGCCCCCGGCAGCCACGTCGCGGCGACGGAAGTCGGCGACGGTGGTGATGCCGGTGCGCTCTGCGATCAGGTTGCCGTCGCCGAGTTGCCAGGTGAAAGGGTGCTGGCCATTGAAGCGGGCGCCTTCGGGACGATGGCGCACGGTCTGCCCGTGCGAGCCGACGGCAACCACCTGCGCCGGGCCGATGCCGGCCTCGACGAGAAGCTGCTGCGTTGCTGCGGCGAAGGCCTCGGCAATCTGCACGTCGAGCGTGCCGATCTCGTCCAGTGACTGCGCCTCTCCGCCCTGGCCCAGGGCCACCAGGCGCTCGCGGATGCCTGCATCCCAGGCGTAGGTGCGGCCCAGGAGCAGTTCGACGTCGTCTTGCGAGAACCGCACCAGCGCGGCATCGATGCCGTCGGCGCTGGTGCCCGAGATCAGCCCGACGAACAGGCCGTCAACGGGACTGCCGGCCGGCCCGGCGTGGAGCGCGGGCATGTCAGGCCTTGGTCTTGGCGGGCTTCTTGGCCTTGCCAGGCGCCGCGGTGGGCGCCGGAGCCGGCGCATCCGCGTCGGCGTAGATGATGTTCTCGACCTTCTGGATCCGCGCCAGCGCGACGCTGGTCTGGGTGCGGAACTGGGCCAGCGCGGCACCCGACAGCGGCTCCGGCGGCGGCATGGTGATCGACAGCGGGTTGCGGTGCACGCCGTTGACGCGGAACTCGTAGTGCAGGTGCGGGCCGGTCGACATGCCGGTGGTGCCGACGTAGCCGATCACCGTGCCCTGGGCGATGCGCTGGCCCGGGCGGATCTTGCCGATGCGCGACATGTGGCCATACAGCGTGGTGTAGCCGCGGCCGTGGTCGAGGACGACCGCGTTGCCGTAGCCGCCCATCCAGCCGGCCGTCTTCACCCGTGCGTCGCCGGCGGCCATGATCGGCGTGCCGGTGCGCGCGGCGTAGTCGACGCCCTTGTGCATGCGGGTACGGCCCAGCACCGGGTGCTTGCGGGTGCCGAAGTTGGAGGTCAGGCGCGCATACGGGATCGGCATGCGGATGAAGCTCTTCTTCAACGGGCGGCCGTCGCCGGTGAAGTACTCGGACTTGCCGTTGCGTTCGAAGCGGAAACCGGTGTGCAGCTTGCCGCCGGTGGTGAAGGTCGCCGCCAGCACCGGACCGGTGCGCAGCAGTTCGCCCTCGCGCCAGGTCTGCTCGACCACCACGCTGAAGCGATCGTCGGCGCCGACGTCTTCGTTGAAGTCGATGTCGTACTTGAAGATCTCGTCGGTGAGCGTGTTGATGTTGCTGCCCGACAGGCCCAGCTTGCGGCCCGAGCGGAACAGCGACTTGCCGACCTTGCCGCTGATGACGACGGTACGGCTCTCGGTCGGGCGGACCAGCACCTTCTCGGTGACCTTGTCGCCGGCCAGGCTCAGTTCGACGCGGTGGCTGTCGTCGCGGTCATAGCGGAACGTGCGCAGCTCACCCGGTTGCCCGTTGGCGCCCTGCGGAAGGTCAAAGGCCAGTTCCGTGCCGGGCTTGAGCCGGGTCAGGATCGCCTTGTCGCCCGATTCGTCCAGGATCCGGTGCATCGTCGAGGCCGGAAGATCGAGATCCTCGAACACCGCGCCCAGGGTCTGGCCGCGTTCGACGCGGACGATCTGCCAGCTGTCGCCGTTGTGGCCCTTCAGGCGCGACAGCGGCAGCGGCGGCAAGGCAAGCGCCAGCGAGCTGCGCTGCGTATGCAGCGGCTGTTTGCTGGCAGCGGGACCGAAACCGGGGACAATGGCGGCAACGAGAACGCCGAGCGTTGCAAACAGGCTCGCGTGAGCCCATTGCCGACGCGACCAGCGACCGTTGAAACCATTGGAAGCGCCTGTGGCCAGCACCGGTCGGTGCAGAGCGGCTTCGCGCAGGGCCTTGAGGCGCTCGCGCCGTTCCGTACCGCTATCGTGTGCTGTCATTTGAGGTATCTCGCGCGCTGGTGTGAAGGCCGCGTTGCCGCGTTACCATAGTGACGCGAGAAGTGTGCGTCAAACCCTTGTCCTGAATAGGGTTTTTCATCACAACTCAGTATCCGGATGTTTAACTTCGGTTTAACCCAAATCCATGACGGTGATCGCACTTCGCGTTCACCATTCACCAGCGAGTCCGAGCCTTGTCCCCCCAGTCCCCAGCCTCCGTCCAAGACGCCCTAGACCTGATCGGCCGTGGTGCCGACGAGATCCTCAAGCGCGAGGAGCTGGAAGCCCGCCTCAAGCTGGGCCGGCCCCTGCGGATCAAGGCCGGGTTCGATCCGACCGCCCCGGACCTGCATATCGGCCATACCGTCCTGCTGAACAAGATGCGGCAGTTCCAGGACCTCGGGCACCAGGTCATCTTCCTGATCGGCGACTTCACCGGAATGATCGGCGACCCGACCGGCAAGAACGTCACCCGCAAGCCGCTGACCCGCGAGGACGTGCTGGCCAATGCCCAGACCTACGCCGACCAGGTCTTCAAGGTGCTGGACAAGGACCGCACCGAGGTCCGCTTCAATTCCGAGTGGTTCAGCAAGATGGGCGCGGCGGACATGATCAAGCTGGCCGCCCAGCACACGGTGGCGCGGATGCTCGAGCGCGACGACTTCGCCAAGCGCTATGCGGCCCAGCAGTCGATCGCCATCCATGAATTCCTCTATCCGCTGGTCCAGGGCTACGACTCGGTGGCGCTGCAGGCCGACGTCGAGCTGGGCGGCACCGACCAGAAGTTCAACCTGCTGATGGGCCGCGGCCTGCAGGAGCACCACGGCCAGGCGCCGCAGATCGTCCTGACCATGCCGCTGCTGGAGGGCCTGGACGGCGTCAACAAGATGTCCAAGTCGCTGGGCAACTACATAGGCATCAATGAGCCGGCGATCGACATCGTCACCAAGACGATGAAAATCGACGACGTGCTCATGTGGCGCTGGATCGATCTGCTCAGCTTCGAGATCTCCATGGCCGAAGCCGCGAAGCTTCGTGCCGACATCGAAGGTGGCCAGCTGAATCCGCGCGACCTGAAGATGCGCCTGGCGCGCGAGCTCGCGGTGCGATTCCACGGCGAATCCGCGGCGGAACAAGCCGTGGCGGGCTGGAATGCCGCTGTCCGCGGCGAGGGCGACGTCTCCAGCCTGTCGTTGACCGACGTAGCCGTGCCGGCCGAGGGCATGCGGATTGCCGCGCTTCTTACCGCGGCCGGGCTCACGCCCAGCAATTCAGAGGCGAACCGCAAGCTCAAGGAACGCGCGGTGCGAATCGACGGTGAGGTGATCGAGGATGCGCAGCGCGTGTTCACGCCAGGCTTCGAGGGTGTGCTCGCGGTGGGCAAGCGCACGTTTGCACGCGTGCGGCTGATAGCGGCGTAAGCACGCGATCTTCCTTCTCTGCATGCGGATGCATGCAGAGAAATGCACGCGCAACGCGCTCAATCACCGCCGCATAAAGCGATGAACCCACTCATCGCAAACGTCAACAAAAAATTCGCAAAGAATTTTTCGATCTACCCCTTCCAATGCGCGTTGTGCATGTGCACAATGCGCGCCCCGCCACGGTGAACTTGATCGCGGCGGGACGCGGAAAAGACGGTGTGGTTCGAGGCGGTTGACGGTTCTCGAGCATGCTGTAAGATGCGCGGCCCGGTGGTCCTGGGGCGGTCCGAAAGGACGCTGAACGGACCTTCGGGGAGCGAAAAAAGATTTCGACACGGTGTTGACGGAATCGAAATTCGCTGTAAGATAGTCGGCTCCCTCGGGCACTTTGGTGCGGCGGGGTGAGACGGGAAAGGCGCTGAGGCCGGCCCCGAAGATCTTTGACAGTGTGCGCAGGTAACTTGTGCGGACGTCTGGCTGGTGGATGGTTGTCCATTGAGCAGATGTTCGTACCAAGCAACAACGATTCAAATGCATGCAAATGCAAGCGAGTAATTGGTGCCTGGAACGAGCTTTGCACTCAAAAAATTTGGATCTTCGGATCCATGCAATTTTAAGTGAAGAGTTTGATCCTGGCTCAGAGTGAACGCTGGCGGCAGGCCTAACACATGCAAGTCGAACGGCAGCACAGCAGTAGCAATACTGTGGGTGGCGAGTGGCGGACGGGTGAGGAATGCATCGGAATCTGCCTATTTGTGGGGGATAACGTAGGGAAACTTACGCTAATACCGCATACGTCCTACGGGAGAAAGTGGGGGACCTTCGGGCCTCACGCAGATAGATGAGCCGATGCCGGATTAGCTAGTTGGCGGGGTAAAGGCCCACCAAGGCGACGATCCGTAGCTGGTCTGAGAGGATGATCAGCCACACTGGAACTGAGACACGGTCCAGACTCCTACGGGAGGCAGCAGTGGGGAATATTGGACAATGGGCGCAAGCCTGATCCAGCCATGCCGCGTGTGTGAAGAAGGCCTTCGGGTTGTAAAGCACTTTTGTCCGGAAAGAAAAGCTTCGGGTTAATAACCCGGAGTTATGACGGTACCGGAAGAATAAGCACCGGCTAACTTCGTGCCAGCAGCCGCGGTAATACGAAGGGTGCAAGCGTTACTCGGAATTACTGGGCGTAAAGCGTGCGTAGGTGGTTTGTTAAGTCTGATGTGAAAGCCCTGGGCTCAACCTGGGAACTGCATTGGAAACTGGCTGACTAGAGTGCGGTAGAGGGGTGTGGAATTCCCGGTGTAGCAGTGAAATGCGTAGATATCGGGAGGAACATCTGTGGCGAAGGCGACACCCTGGACCAGCACTGACACTGAGGCACGAAAGCGTGGGGAGCAAACAGGATTAGATACCCTGGTAGTCCACGCCCTAAACGATGCGAACTGGATGTTGGGGGCAACTTGGCCCTCAGTATCGAAGCTAACGCGTTAAGTTCGCCGCCTGGGAAGTACGGTCGCAAGACTGAAACTCAAAGGAATTGACGGGGGCCCGCACAAGCGGTGGAGTATGTGGTTTAATTCGATGCAACGCGAAGAACCTTACCTGGCCTTGACATGCACGGAACTTTCCAGAGATGGATTGGTGCCTTCGGGAACCGTGACACAGGTGCTGCATGGCTGTCGTCAGCTCGTGTCGTGAGATGTTGGGTTAAGTCCCGCAACGAGCGCAACCCTTGTCCTTAGTTGCCAGCACGTAATGGTGGGAACTCTAAGGAGACCGCCGGTGACAAACCGGAGGAAGGTGGGGATGACGTCAAGTCATCATGGCCCTTACGGCCAGGGCTACACACGTACTACAATGGTAGGGACAGAGGGCTGCAAACCCGCGAGGGCGAGCCAATCCCAGAAACCCTATCTCAGTCCGGATTGGAGTCTGCAACTCGACTCCATGAAGTCGGAATCGCTAGTAATCGCAGATCAGCATTGCTGCGGTGAATACGTTCCCGGGCCTTGTACACACCGCCCGTCACACCATGGGAGTTTGTTGCACCAGAAGCAGGTAGCTTAACCTTCGGGAGGGCGCTTGCCACGGTGTGGCCGATGACTGGGGTGAAGTCGTAACAAGGTAGCCGTATCGGAAGGTGCGGCTGGATCACCTCCTTTAGAGACTAAAGACAGCAAATTGCTGGTCGGACGTCCGCACAAGTAACCTGCATTCAGAGTTCCGGGTCGCCCATAGGGGTGGCTGCGGGAGCGTCCCCGGATCCCTCCAGGGAATTCGATGGGGCTTTAGCTCAGCTGGGAGAGCACCTGCTTTGCAAGCAGGGGGTCGTCGGTTCGATCCCGACAAGCTCCACCACCTTGGGCGAAGACCCTTGCCTGGCGATTATGCCGGCGGGAAACACTTTGGGTCTGTAGCTCAGGTGGTTAGAGCGCACCCCTGATAAGGGTGAGGCCGGTGGTTCGAGTCCTCCCAGACCCACCACCGCTAAAGTGGTTCCAGCGAACGAAACTCTGATTGCGCACACATCAAATATTGAAGCAGCTGGGCGTTGAGGCCCATTTGCGTTCTTTGAAAATTGGGAATTGTAGCGAGCGTTTTGAGACGAATTGTGTCCATGACGTGTCGTGAGGCTAAGGCGAGTGTCTTCGGACACTTTATTAATTGAGTCGTTATATTCCAGACCGGGCTTTGTACCCCTGGTCCGAATGTAGCTCCAAGGCAACTTGGGGTTATATGGTCAAGCGAATAAGCGCACACGGTGGATGCCTTGGCGGTCAGAGGCGATGAAGGACGTGGCAGCCTGCGAAAAGTGCGGGGGAGCTGGCAACAAGCATTGATCCCGCAATGTCCGAATGGGGAAACCCACCTCGCAAGAGGTATTGCATGGTGAATAAATAGCCATGCAAGGCAAACCCGGAGAACTGAAATATCTAAGTACCCGGAGGAAAAGAAATCAACCGAGATTCCCTGAGTAGTGACGAGCGAACGGGGACCAGCCCTTAAGTTGATTGAGTTCTAGCAAAACAACCTGGAAAGGTTGGCCATAGACGGTGACAGCCCGGTATGCGAAAGAGCTCTTCCAATGAAATCGAGTAAGGCGGGGCACGAGAAACCCTGTCTGAACATGGGGGGACCATCCTCCAAGGCTAAATACTCCTGACCGACCGATAGTGAACCAGTACCGTGAGGGAAAGGCGAAAAGAACCCTGGTGAAGGGAGTGAAATAGACCCTGAAACCGTGTGCGTACAAGCAGTCGGAGCCCGCAAGGGTGACGGCGTACCTTTTGTATAATGGGTCAGCGACTTACTGTTCGTGGCGAGCTTAACCGTATAGGGGAGGCGAAGGGAAACCGAGTCTGATAAGGGCGCATAGTCGCGGGCAGTAGACCCGAAACCGGGTGATCTAGTCATGCCCAGGGTGAAGGTTGAGTAACATCAACTGGAGGCCCGAACCCACTCCCGTTGCAAAGGTAGGGGATGAGGTGTGATTAGGAGTGAAAAGCTAATCGAACCCGGAGATAGCTGGTTCTCCTCGAAAGCTATTTAGGTAGCGCCTCCTATGAATCTTCCTGGGGGTAGAGCACTGTTATGGCTAGGGGGTCATTGCGACTTACCAAACCATGGCAAACTCCGAATACCAGGACAGAATGTAGGGGAGACACACGGCGGGTGCTAACGTCCGTCGTGAAAAGGGAAACAACCCAGACCCACAGCTAAGGTCCCAAATTCATCGCTAAGTGGAAAACGATGTGGAAAGGCACAGACAGCCAGGAGGTTGGCTTAGAAGCAGCCACCCTTTAAAGAAAGCGTAATAGCTCACTGGTCGAGTCGGTCTGCGCGGAAGATTTAACGGGGCTAAGCGATGAACCGAAGCTTGGGGTGCATAACTTTGGTTATGCGCGGTAGAGGAGCGTTCCGTAAGCCGTTGAAGGTGGATTGAGAAGTCTGCTGGAGGTATCGGAAGTGCGAATGCTGACATGAGTAACGATAATGCGGGTGAAAAGCCCGCACGCCGAAAGCCCAAGGTTTCCTTGCGCAACGTTAATCGACGCAGGGTGAGTCGGCCCCTAAGGCGAGGCAGAAATGCGTAGTCGATGGGAAGCTGGTTAATATTCCAGCACCTCGCGTAAGTGCGATGGAGGGACGGAGAAGGTTAGGTTGGCCGGGCGTTGGTTGTCCCGGTGAGAGAGTTGAGGCGGTTCCCTTTGGCAAATCCGGGGGAGCAACGTTGAGACTAAGGACCAGCCCATCAGGGCGAAGCAACCGATATCACGCTTCCAGGAAAAGCTCCTAAGCTTCAGCTTACGCAGACCGTACCGTAAACCGACACAGGTGGGCAGGATGAGAATTCTAAGGCGCTTGAGAGAACTCGGGTGAAGGAACTAGGCAAAATAGCACCGTAACTTCGGGAGAAGGTGCGCCCTTTCTGGTGAATAGCTGGGAGGGGCCGCAGTGACCAGGCCGCTGCGACTGTTTATCAAAAACACAGCACTCTGCAAACACGAAAGTGGACGTATAGGGTGTGACGCCTGCCCGGTGCCGGAAGGTTAATTGATGGGGTCAGCCGCAAGGCGAAGCTCTTGATCGAAGCCCCGGTAAACGGCGGCCGTAACTATAACGGTCCTAAGGTAGCGAAATTCCTTGTCGGGTAAGTTCCGACCTGCACGAATGGCGTAACGACAGCGGCGCTGTCTCCACCCGAGACTCAGTGAAATTGAAATCGCTGTGAAGATGCAGCGTTCCCGCGGCAAGACGGAAAGACCCCGTGAACCTTTACTATAGCTTTACACTGAACGTTGAGTTCTTCTGTGTAGGATAGGTGGGAGGCTATGAAACCGAGGCGCTAGCTTCGGCGGAGCCAACCTTGAAATACCACCCTGAAGTGCTTGACGTTCTAACCTAGGTCCGTAATCCGGATCGGGGACCGTGTATGGTGGGTAGTTTGACTGGGGCGGTCTCCTCCCAAAGTGTAACGGAGGAGCACGAAGGTACGCTCAGCGCGGTCGGACATCGCGCACTGTGTGCAAAGGCATAAGCGTGCTTGACTGCAAGATCGACGGATCAAGCAGGTACGAAAGTAGGTCTTAGTGATCCGGTGGTTCTGTATGGAAGGGCCATCGCTCAACGGATAAAAGGTACTCCGGGGATAACAGGCTGATACCGCCCAAGAGTTCATATCGACGGCGGTGTTTGGCACCTCGATGTCGGCTCATCACATCCTGGGGCTGTAGTCGGTCCCAAGGGTATGGCTGTTCGCCATTTAAAGTGGTACGCGAGCTGGGTTCAGAACGTCGTGAGACAGTTCGGTCCCTATCTGTCGTGGGCGTTGGAGATTTGAGAGGGGCTGCTCCTAGTACGAGAGGACCGGAGTGGACGAACCTCTGGTGTTCCGGTTGTCACGCCAGTGGCACTGCCGGGTAGCTATGTTCGGAAGCGATAACCGCTGAAAGCATCTAAGCGGGAAGCGCGCCTCAAGATGAGATCTCCCGGGACTTCAAGTCCCCTAAAGGAACCATCAAGACCAGGTGGTTGATAGGCAGGGTGTGTAAGTGCAGCAATGCATTGAGCTAACCTGTACTAATGATCCGTGTGGCTTGACCATATAACCTCAAGTTGCTTTGGCTTCCGACGCGTCGGACACCATTCGCCAAAAACTTGCTACAATTCCCAACCCATTCGCCGACACGGAATACATCCCGTGAAAGCAACCAAACGAGAGCGTGTGCGCGACTCAGTACACCGAGATCCGCGACCCTCCACCCTCTCCCTGGTGATAATAGCTGTGTGGTCCCACCCGATCCCATTCCGAACTCGGAAGTGAAACGCACATGCGCCGATGGTAGTGTGGCTTAAGCCATGCAAGAGTAGGTCATCGCCAGGGGCTTTACCCTAAAACCCCCAGCCGAAAGGTTGGGGGTTTTTCTTTGCGCGTTTGGAAAGTTAATGGTGTGGCCCGGCGTGAAGTTAATCACTGCGCTGCGGGGGATTATCTGGCGCGCGGTGCGGGACGCATGACCCGGGTGCGCTGCGCTTACCCGGGCTACCGACAAGGTTTTCGTAGCCCGGGTAAGCGCAGCGCACCCGGGAGCTTTCAGCCCGCAGCGCGCAACGTCACCACCAGCACGTCGCGATGCGATGGCTGCCCGGGATCCTGTGCCTCCACGGCCGTAACGCCATGGAATACCCGGGAATCGTCGACGAGTGCCGCGTCCATGGTGTGGGTCAGCGTGAAGCTGCCCAGTTCGCGGCCATCGGCGGCGTGGATCGTGGTCGTACCGCTGACGATGTTGTGGCGATCGATCAGCAGGACCAGGACGTAATTCACGCCGTCCCGGTGGACGCCTTCCGGTGTCGGCTGGCCGGGTTCGCCGGGACGGGCCTCGATGCGGAACTGGTGAAGTTCGATATGCCAGGCCGCCACCTCCGGCGACAGCTCGCCGTAGAAATCACGGCAGAACTCGAGGATCGTGCGCAGGCTGTAGCTCTCTGCGATTTCCGGTCGCACCGGTTCGAACCAGCGCTCGATCCCGCCCTGCAGGTTGTTGTAGTCCCGGCTCTGGTAATGCGGCTGGTGCGGTTGGCGCACGATCGCGCCGCTGCTGCCTGCGGCAAACACCGCGTAGCGACGACTGCGGTTGTGGCCGACGCTGGCCAGGTAGGCGTCCGGGGCGAGGTCGTCCCAACTGGCGGCAAAGCGCGCCCAGTCATCGAGCGCATGGCGATGTTCGAAGAGTTCGCGCATGACGCTGCCGGCGACAAAACTGAAGCCGTCGCGCCTGAGCGTTTCGTGCAAGGCGGACAGGGTGGATTCGGCGGGGGTTTGCATGTGGGGGATGACAGGCAAGGCGCGGCGGGGTCGCCGCGCGCGATATCGGAGATGTAGTTTCGAAGTTGTCAGACGGTGATGTTCAACGCTGCCTGGACCAGCAGCCAGATCACGCAGGCGTAGCCGGCGAACCACGCGGCGGTGCGCAGCAAGTGCCGCCCGCTGACATAGAGCAGGCCGTGCAGGATGCGGAAAACGATGAACGCGACCGACAGCGTGCCGATCTGCGCATGCGGCACGCCGGCCAGCTGGGCCATGATCACGCCCGCCGCGAACGGCGCAAACGCCTCGTAACTGTTGAGCTGGGCTGCGCTGGCGCGGAGCGAACGCTGGCTCTGCTGGCGTTCCTGCCAGCGGCGCGGATCGCGGTTGTCGTAGCGCTCGCCGCTGGCCTTGGCGATGGCGACCCACAGGTAGGGCAGGACGGCGGCGATCAGGACACAGACGTAGGCAGTGGCAAGCGTCATGGCATTCCCCGGCTGAACGAGGCGCCAGCGTAGCCGAAAACGACAACGGCGCCCCACTTCGGGGGCGCCGTCGTCGGCCGTGCAACTGCAGGCAGATTACTTCGCCGCAGGCTTCATCAACTTGTCGTGGGCGGCGCGGAAGGCATTGCCCTCATACCAGTTGGGCCACTGATCGTTGCCCGCCAGGGTCTTGCCGACGCCATACAGCGCATCCAGGTCCTGGATGACGCCCTCGAGTTTCCAGGTCGGGTCGTACTGGTCGCCGGGCTTGTGATAGCGGTTGTCGCGATAGTCGACCTGCGCCTTCTGCCCGGCCTCCGTGCCGCCGTCGACCAGGTCGTCGCCGCCCCTGGCATACAGCGCGGGCACGCCTGCCTTGGCGAAGTTGAAATGATCTGAGCGGAAGTAGAAGCCGTCTTCCGGCGTGGCTTCGGCATGCAGCACTCGCTGCTGCCCGTCGGTGACGGTCTTGAGGATGTCCTCGAGTTCGGAGCTGCCGAAACCGACCACGGTCATGTCGCGCGACTTGCCGATCACCGGCATGGCGTCGAGGTTGATCACCGCCACGGTCTTGTCGAGCGGCACGGTCGGGTGGGCAACGTAGTACTTGGAGCCAAGCAGGCCGGACTCTTCCAGCGTCACGGCCAGGAACAGCAGCGAGCGATCCGGCGGAGGCTGCTGCTTGCTGAAGGCTTCGGCGATCTCGAGGATGCCGGCCACGCCCGTCGCATTGTCGATCGCGCCGTTGTAGATGTTGTCGCTGCCGGCCGGTGTGGCCTCGCCGTGGCCTTCGTGGCCATGGTTGCCCAGGTGGTCCCAGTGCGCCATGTAGACGATGGACTCGTCCGGACGCGTGGCGCCGGGCAGGCGTGCGACCACGTTGCGCGAGGACTTCTCGCTGATCGTGCTCTTCAGGTCGACCGACAGCTTCGCCTGCAGCGCGATGGCCTTGAACCCGGGCTTGCCGGACGCCTTGTAAAGCTCGTCCAGGTTCTGCCCGAGCGAGGACAGCAGGGTGCGCGCGACGTCGCCGGTGATCCAGCCCTGCACCGGCAGGCGCGGCTCCGGATCGTCCTTGGCCGGCAGGTCGAACTGCGCGCCCGACCAGGAATTCTTCACCACGTCCCAGCCATAGGAGGCGCCATCGCTGTCGTGGATGATCAGCGCCGCTGCAGCACCCTGGCGTGCGGCTTCCTCGAACTTGTAGGTCCAGCGGCCGTAGTAGGTCATCCGCTTGCCTTCGAACAGCTTCGGATCCTGGCCGTGGAATCCGGGGTCGTTGACGAACATCACCACCGTCTTGCCCTTCACGTCGACGCCGGCGTAGTCGTTCCACTTCTGCTCGGGGGCGTTGACGCCGTAGCCGACGAACACCAGGTCGCTGCCGTCGACCTTGACCTCGTTCTTGCCGGTGCGGGTGCCGACCACCATGTCGCTGCCGAACTTGAGCTCGCGCGGCTGGCCCTTGACGTCGAGCTTGAGCACCGTGCCCTCGCTGGCGACGGTTTCCACCATCGGCACGGTCTGCACGTAGCTGTCGCCGTTGCCGGGCTGCAGGCCCATGCGCTTGAACTGCGCTTCCAGGTAGGCGACGGTCTTGTCCTCGCCGGCGCTGCCGGGTGCGCGGCCTTCGTATTCGTCCGATGCCAGCGTCTTCACGTGCTCGGCAAAGTCGGCGGCGTTGATCGTGTCGCCGAAGGGATGGCGGTTGCCGGGGTCGGCGGGAGCGGGGGACGGTGCGGCCGCCGTCGGCGCATCGGCCTCCGGCTTGGAGCAGGCCGCCAGCGCGAGCGTGCCGACGATGGCGGCGGTGAGCAGGGAAATGCGGGACATGGGACCTCCGGAATGGACCAGCCGCACCGGCCTGGCGGCGGGTGCGGATTTCCATTCTAGGCCCCGGATCCGCGACCACGACGTGCCGGATCCGACAGTTTGTCGCGCCATCCCGGCCCTGCCAGTGTCCCGGGCGAGTGAGGGACCCGCTTCGCAGGTCCCCTGGCTCCGGGACGACAGGGACTTACTCCGGCGGCAGGGTGCCGTCGTAGCGCACGGCGGTGGCACCGGTGATGGCGCCGGTCCTGGCGGTGTTGTGCACGTACAGGGTGACCTTGCGTTCGAACACCAGTGGGCCATCGACCACGGCGTTGGGTCCGATGATCACCTTCGGGTCACGCTTGTTCATCGAGAACCAGCTCTGGCTCGGCTTGGAGTAATGGATGCGACCCTTCACGTGCGAGTCGACGCCGACGGTGAGGTCGCCGTTGACGGTGGTGATGTCGCCGCCGACATCGGTGTCGACCAGGCCGATGGAGCCGTTGACGGTTTCGATGCCGCCGCGGACCTCGCCACTGCGATCGACGAAGACGCCGCCGTTGACCGTTTCAAGGCGACCGTCCAGGCGCGACTTCTCGCCGACGCGGATGCTGCCGTTGACCGTCTCCAGGCCGCCGGCCTGGACGTTCTCGGCGGCGCGGATGCTGCCGTTGACGGTTTCGGCGTCACCGGTGCGGGCACCCGCGCCAATGGTGATGCTGCCGTTGACGGTCTCGAGATTGCCGGCCTGCTGGCCGGCATCGACCGTGATGCTGCCGTTGACCTTCTCGATGTCCTGGGCGGCGAAGGCCGCAGGAGCGGACAGGGCGAGGGCGAGGGGGAGTACGACTACTGGGCTGATGCGCATCGTTCGGGATTCCGTATTGGGACAGGCTTCAATGCAGGAGATGCGGTGAGGGCGGCTTCGGTTTACGCCGCTTCGCTACAATCGCAGCCAGCGCCGGCCCAGGCCCGTGCCCGAAGTCACTCCGCGTAGAGTCCCACCCTTTACCGACCAGGGAAATCCCGACGTGTCAGCCTCCCCCGTGCGCCCCAAACCCGTTGTCCTGCTCATCCTCGACGGCTGGGGCCACCGCGAAGACCCGACCGACAATGCCCTGGCCCAGGCCACCCTGCCCAACTGGCACGCGCTGCTGGCCAGCGCCCCGCACACCCTGATCCACACCGAGGGCCGCCACGTCGGCCTGCCGGACGGGCAGATGGGCAATTCCGAGGTCGGCCACATGAACCTGGGCGCCGGCCGGATCGTCTACCAGGACCTGACCCGCGTCGACGCCGCGATCGAGGACGGCAGCTTCTTCGGCAACGAGGAGCTGCGTGCGGCCTGCGCCGCGGCCCAGAACAACGGCGGCACGCTGCACGTGATGGGCCTGCTCTCGCCCGGCGGCGTCCACAGCCACGAGAACCACATCTTCGCCATGCTCGAGCTGGCCCGTCAGGCCGGCGTCGCGAAAGTCGCGGTGCACGCCTTCCTCGACGGTCGCGACATGCCGCCGCGGTCGGCCGAACCCAGCCTCAAGCGCCTGCTCGATGTCTGCCGCAAGCTCGGCAACGCCCATGTCGCCAGCGTCAGCGGCCGCTACTACGCGATGGACCGCGACCAGCGCTGGGACCGCGTGCGCCGCGCCTGGGACGCGATGGTCGAAGCGCGCAGCGAGCACGTCACCACCGGTCCGGTGGAGGCATTGCTGCAGGCTTACGAGCGCGGCGAGAACGACGAGTTCGTCGCCCCCACCGTGATCCAGGGCAGCGCGCCCATGGCCGACGGTGACGCGGTGGTGTTCATGAACTTCCGCGCCGATCGCGCGCGCCAGCTGACCGCTGCGTTTGTCTCGCCGACCTTCGACGGCTTCGCCGCGCGTCGCCCTGCGTTGTCGCGCTTCGTCTGCCTGACCGAGTACGACGCGCGCCTGCCGGCACCGGTCGCATTCGGTCCGGACGATCTGCGCAACACCCTGGGGGAAGTGCTGGCCGCCAACGGCCTCAGGCAGCTGCGTATCGCCGAGACCGAAAAGTACGCGCACGTGACCTTCTTCTTCAGCGGTGGCCGCGAGGACCCCTATGAAGGCGAGACCCGCATCCTCGTGCCCAGCCCGAAGGTCGCCACCTATGACCTGCAGCCGGAAATGAGCTGCCCCGAGGTCACCGCCAGGTTGACCGCGGCGATCCGTTCGGGCGACATCGATGTCGCCATCTGCAACATCGCCAATCCCGACATGGTCGGTCATACCGGCGATATTGCCGCCGCGATCAAGGCTGCCGAGGCGGTCGACATCGCCATCGGTGCGATCACCCAGGCGGTGCGCGACACCGGCGGCGCGCTGCTGGTCACCGCCGACCACGGCAACCTGGAAATGATGCGGGACGCCTCCACGGGCCAACCGCACACCGCCCACACCGTCGGCCCGGTTCCGTTCGTGTATGTCGGCCCGCGTGCAGCGACGCTGCGCGGCGGCGGCGCCCTGCGCGATGTCGCGCCGACCATCCTCGACCTGCTCGGACTGCCGCAACCGGCGGAAATGAGCGGCACGAGCCTGCTGGCGGGCTGACCGCAACGATGCCGACCTCCCCGACGATGCGACTGCTGCGTGCGTTCGCCATCGTTGCCTTCGGCCTCGCCACCCTAGTGGCGACGCCGGCGGGTGCGCAGAGCAGCCGCGAGGCCGAGCGCAAGCTGGAGAAGATCCAGCGCGAGTTGAAGTCGGTCGCCGACGAGCGTCGCAAGATCGAGGACCAGCGCGGCGACGCTTCGCGCAAACTGCGTGCGGCCGACGAAAAGGTGGGCCAGTCCAACCGCCGCCTGCGCGAGATCGAGACGCGCCTGGCACGCGAGCAGTCATCGCTGCAGCAACTGCAGCAGCAGCGCGAAACGCTGCAAGCGCGGATGACGGCGCAGCGCCAGGAGCTGGCGCAGCTGCTTCGCGGCGCGTACCTGCAGGGCCAGGACGCGCCGCTCAAATTGCTGTTGGCGCAGGACAGCGTCGCCGAGGGCAGTCGCACCCTGGCCTACTACGGCTATCTGCAACGCGACCGCACCCGCCGCATCGCCGAGCTGAGCACGCAGCTCAAGGAGCTCGACACGCTCGAGGCGCAGATCGTGCAGCGGCGCAGCGAGCTCGACAGCACGCGCCAGCAGCAGCGCAGCCAGCTGGGCGACCTGCAGTCCGATCGCAAGGAACGCGCGGCGCTGGTGGCCTCGCTCGACCAGCGCTACAAGGACCGCAGCTCGCGCGAACGCGCGCTCGGCCGCGATGCCAAGGGCCTGGAACAGCTGTTGAAGAAGCTTCGCGTCGCCGCGGCCCGCGCCGAGGCGCAACGGCGCGCCGCCGCCGAACGCGCCGCGCGCGAGGAAGCACGACGCAGCGGCGGCGAGACCGCGCCGCGCAAGCCGGTGGTGGTGGCCAGCGCGCCGGCGCCCCAGGTGGGCGGACTCGGCTGGCCGGTGTCGGGCGCGCTGCTGGCCGGGTTCGGCGCCACCATGCCCGACGGGCGCGGCAGCGACGGCCTGCTGATCGCCGCCAGCGCCGGCACGCCGGTCAAGGCCGTCGCCGACGGCAGCGTCGTTTACGCCGAATGGATGACCGGCTACGGCCTGCTGCTCATCGTCGACCACGGCAACGGCTACATGAGCCTGTATGCGCACAACGATGCCCTGCTCAAGGACGTCGGTGCCAGCGTCAAGCGCGGCGATACCGTGGCCACGGTCGGCAACTCCGGCGGCCAGGGGCGGCCGGCGCTGTACTTCGAGTTGCGCCGGAATGGCGCGCCGGTGAACCCGGGCACCTGGTTGCGGCGCTGACGGCTGAATGCACCTGCGCCGCCGGTCTGGTGGATTAACGAAAGCCTTCCATTGCCCGCCGCCAACGTGTCCATAATCGCAGGCAGCCGTGGTCCTCCCAGCGAAGGTCCACGCCGCCGAACAAACACGCTGTCGAACATGATGTCCTGTCCGTCGCACCGTCCCGGAGTTTCGTGCATGTCCCTGCGCCACCTGGTCCTGGTTCCGCTTGCCCTGGCCGTTGCGGTCGCGTTGCCGGCTGCGGCGCAGGAGACTCCGCCTGACGCCACCGACGCCGCGCAGGCGCCGATCGAATCGCCCGACGCCGAGACCACCGACTCCAAGGTCCCGCTGGAAGAGATCCGTCGCTACGTGTCGGTCTACAACGCGGTCAAGCAGGCCTATGTCGAACCGGTCGGCGACGACAAGCTGATGCACTCGGCGATCCGCGGCCTGCTGTTCGACCTCGACCCGCACAGCGTCTACCTCGACAAGGACGACGCGGAGAGTTTCGAGGAGCAGTCGCGCGGCGCGTATGACGGCGTCGGTGTCGAACTGATGCGCCAGCCCGACGGCAGCCTGCGGGTGATCGCCCCCATCGACGAAACACCCGCGGCGCGCGCCGGCATCAAGGCCGGCGACGTGATCACCGCGATCGACGGCAAACCGTTCAAGCCCGACGAAGGCGACAACTCCGGTCCGCTGCGCGGTGCCGCCGGCAGCAAGGTCACCTTGACGATCGTGCGTGAGGGCAAGGACAAGCCGTTCGATGTGACCATCCAGCGCGAGACCATCCGCATCGCCAGCGTGCGCAGCAAGATGCTCGAGCCGGGCTACGGCTACATCCGCATCAGCGCGTTCCAGGCCGACACCGCGGCCGACTTCGAAACGAAGATTGAAGCCCTCAAGGCCCAGGCTGGCGGCAAGTTGCGCGGCCTGGTCATCGACTTGCGCAGCAATCCCGGTGGCCTGCTGACTTCGGCGGTGCAGATCGCCGACGACCTGCTCGACAAGGGCAAGATCGTCAGCACGCGTGGGCGCATCGCCATCAGCGATGCCGAATTCTCCGCCACGCCGGGCGACCGCCTCGCCGGCGCGCCGCTGGTGGTGCTGGTCGACGCCGGTTCGGCCAGCGCCGCGGAAGTGCTGGCCGGCGCGCTGCGCGACAACGGTCGTGCGCGCATCGTCGGCAGCCGCACCTTCGGCAAGGGCTCGGTGCAGACCGTGCTGCCGCTGGACAACGGCGACTCGGTCAAGCTGACCACCGCGCGCTATTACACGCCCAGCGGCAAGTCGATCCAGGCACTGGGGATCACGCCCGACGTGGTCCTGCATCCGGCCAAGGACGACGACAAGAGCGTGCGCAACATCAGCGAGGCGAGCCTGCCGGGGCACCTGCGTGGCGACGAGGAAGAGGCCGACGGCCAGCCCGGCGACAACGCCGGCGACGTGCTCGATGGCGATGCGCCGATCACGGCGGCGCTGATCGAACTGAAGAAGCCGGTGGCGAGCAACGCCAAGCCGGCGGCGAAGCAGTAACCGCGATTACAGACGGTTCTGCAGGAGCCCGGGTGGCTCCTGCATCGCCAATCAGCGCGGCTTTGCCGGCAGCGGAAACGGCGTGACCACTTTCTCGCCGGTGGTCGCATCGCGGATCGCCGACTGGCCTTTGCGCTCGACTTCCTCGATCCGGACGATGCTGTGCATCGGCAGGTGCAGCACGCGGGTGTTGCCGAACTCGTCGCGCAGCCGCTCCTCGGTCGGATCGATCACCACGCCCTCGTGGACATCGAACACCAGCTCACCGACTTCGGTGAAACCCCACAGCGCACCGGACCCGACGTGACGGGCATACAGCTCGTACACCTTGCCGGCGTTGAGGAAGGTCACCTTGTAGAGGGGCTTGGCCATGGCGCAGGGAATGTCCGACGTTGGGGTCCGCGGCGATTCGACGCAGCAGTAGCCCAGACAATGGGGCGGGAACCGTGTCTTCTCAAGTTTGAGCGACAGGCCTGACGAGGCTGTCTTGCTTACAGTCCGCGCTTTCTGCGCAGGCGCCTGGCGATGCCGGCGCGCGCGATCAGTGCGAACACGCCGCCGAAGGCGAAGCCGGCCAGGTGCGCCGACCAGGCCACGGCACCAAAGGCCGGGCCGATGAAGGTGAAGAGCAGCTGCAGCAGCGCCCACACGCCGATCAGCAGGGGCGCCGGCACCTTCACGAACTGCAGGAACAGGCCCAGCGGCACCACCACGCCGAGCTTGGCGCTCGGAAACAGGGCCAGGTAGGCGCCGATCAGGGCCGACACCGCGCCGCTGGCGCCGATGATCAGCCGATCCGGGGTGGCGATGGCGATCACCGCCGCGAGGTTGGCCACCGCGCCGCCCAGCAGGAACAGCATCAGCAGCCGCCACGGCCCCATCGCCCGCTCAGCCGGCAGGCCGAAGATCAGCAGGAACACCAGATTGCCCAGCAGGTGGGCCCAGTCGGCATGCAGGAACAGGGCGGTGAACAGGCGAAGCGCGGCGCCGGTGCGCAGTGAGGTCCACCACTCATCGGGCGAAGCCAGCCCGCCGGACAGGGCGCCCCATTCCAGCAGCAGGCGTCTCTGATCGGAGTCCGGCAGCAGCTCGACCCCGATAAAGCACAGCCACAGGACGCTGAACAGGGCTGGCGTGGCCCAGCGAAGCGGGGTGCGCTCGCGGGTCGGGATCGAGACGAACACCGGTCAGGTCTCCCGGCCCGGAAAGGGCAGGACAGGCCGGGTTTGGAGGTGCGTGCAAGTGCGGACGGGCATGCCGGCTATTGTTAGCTTCGGGTTAACTGCCGCGCTATAGTGCATACGGCGTCGTACGTCGGGAGGGGTTTCCGGCGCGCATCTGGCGCCCGAATCGGCCGGGTGCCAAGGCAATGACGGCCGCGGAAGACATAAATACTCCAATGGAGACTACACGCATGCAACACGTTCACCGCTTCACCCGCCTGTCGGCGCTGGCTCTGGGCATCACCGGCGCACTGGCAATCGGTCAGGTTCACGCTTCTGCGTTCCAGATCAAGGAAAACAGCGTCAAGGCACAGGGCCGCTCGTTCGCGGGTTCGGCCATCGCCCCGGGCGATGTCTCGGTTGTCTCCAACAACCCGGCCGCCATGGCGCAGTTCGAAGGCACCTCTTTCCAGGCTGACGTCACCGTGATCGACCTCGGGTTCGAGTTCGACGGCGGCGGCTACGATGCCCTCGGTCGTCCGATCACCGGCGGTGACGGCGGCGACGCCGGCGACGTGATCCCGGTCCCGTCGATGGCCTTCATCCACAAGTTCGACAACGGCATTGCCCTTGGCGCCCAGGTGGATGCACCGTTCGGCCTGAAGACCGAATACGAAGCTGGCTGGGTTGGCCGTTACTACGCCGACAAGTCGGACCTCAAGACCGTCGACCTGACCCTGTCGGCTGCCCTGGACATCATTCCGGACAAGTTCTCGGTCGGCCTGGGCCTGATCTACGAGCGCGCCGACGTGACCCTGTCGAAGTCCGTCGATTTCGGCAGCCTGCTGTTCGCCAACCCGGCGACCCGTCCGCTGCCGTTCGCACGTCCGCAGGCTGCTGACGGCCATGCAGAGATCGAAGGCGACGACACCGGCATGGGCTGGCTGGTCGGCGCCACGCTGCGCCCGACCGACAAGCTCGGCATCGGCCTCTCGTACCGTTCGGAAATCGACCACGACATCAGCGGCACCGTCGACTGGACCGTGCCGGGCAATGTGCAGGCCGTGCTGGGTGCGAGCCCGACGACCCGTCCGCTGTTCCAGGACGGTGGCGCCGGTGCCAAGCTGACCACGCCGTCGGTCACGACCGTTTCGGTGTCGTACCAGTTCACCGACCGCTTCGTGTTGCTGGCCGATTACTCGGAGACCGGCTGGGAGTCGCTGCAGCAGATCAACATCGACTTCGTCAACCCGGATCCGAACTCGGTTGAGCAGTTCCGCTGGCAGGACACGCGCTTCTATTCGCTGGGTGGCGAGTACAAGTTCAACGATGCCTGGACCTTCCGCGCCGGTTGGGCCTACGACGAGACGCCGACCACGTTCGCCACGCGCACGCCGCGCCTGCCGGACGAGGACCGCACCTGGTACTCGGTCGGTGCCAGCTGGATGGCCACGCAGAACCTCGAGGTCAACTTCGCTTACACCTACCTCGACGTGAGCAACCCGCAGATCGGTCTGACCGAGGGTGGTCACACGCTGTTCGGCGAGTATGACGCGACGATCAACCTGTACGGCGTTTCGGCCAAGTACAACTTCTGATCGAGCGGTTCATTGCCGCATGAAAAAGCCCCGCTTCGGCGGGGCTTTTTTTTCGCCCTTCTTCCGCTTAACGGCGCCATGGGCCCAACGCGTAGCCCGGGTAAGCGAAGCGCACCCGGGGACGACGCAGGACCGCAGAACGAAGCCCGAGGTGTATCAGTCGCCCAGCGTCAGCAGCGACGCATTGCCACCCGCTGCCGTCGTATTCACGGTGATGGTCTTCTCGGTCGTGAATCGCGGCAGGTAGTGCGGGCCGCCGGCCTTGGGGCCGGTGCCGGACAGGTTCTGGCCGCCGAAGGGCTGCACGCCGACGACCGCGCCGATCTGGTTGCGGTTGACGTAGCAGTTGCCCACCTTCACCCGCGCGCTGATCTTCTCGATGGTCTCGTCGATGCGCGAGTGGATGCCCAGGGTCAGGCCGTAACCGGTGGCGTTGATCGCATCGATCACCGCGTCGAGCTGGTCGGCCTTCCAGCGGATCACGTGCAGCACCGGACCGAAGACCTCCTTGTGCAACTGGTCCAGCGACTTGAGCGCATACGCACGCGGAGCGAAGAAGCTGCCGTGCGCGGCGTCGGCGTCGACGGCCACTTCACCGATCTTCGTCGCTTCCACGTCCATGCGCGCGGCATGGTCGACCAGCATCTTCAGCGCGTCCTCGTCGATCACCGGGCCGACGTCGGTCGACAGCAGGCCCGGGTCGCCGACCTTCAGCTCGGCCATCGCACCGGCCAGCATCGAGGTCACCTTGTCGGCGATGTCGTCCTGCACGAACAGCACGCGCGCGGCCGAGCAGCGCTGGCCGGCCGAGGTGAAGGCCGAGCCGATCGCATCCTTGACCACCTGCTCCGGCAGCGACGACGAGTCGGCGATCAGCGCGTTCTGGCCGCCGGTCTCGGCGATCAGCACGCCGATCGCGGCGTCGCGCGCGGCCAGGGCGCGGTTGATCGCGCGCGCGGTGTCGGTCGAGCCGGTGAAGGCGACGCCGGCGATGCGCGGATCGCGCGTGAGCGCGGCGCCAACGGTCGCGCCGTCGCCGGGCAGGAACTGCAGCACGGCCTCGGGGATGCCGGCTTCGTGCAGCAGCTTCACCGCGTAATAGCCAATCAGGTTGGTCTGCTCGGCAGGCTTGGCGATGACGGCGTTGCCGGCGGCGAGCGCGGCGGCAATCTGGCCGGCGAAGATCGCCAGCGGGAAGTTCCACGGGCTGATGCAGACGAACACGCCGCGGCCGGACAGCTGCAGCGTGTTGGACTCGCCAGTCGGGCCCGGCAGCGCTTCGACCGCGAACAGCTTGCGCGCCTGGCCACCGTAGTAGCGCAGGAAGTCGACTGCCTCGCGCACTTCGGCGACGCCGTCGGGCAGGGTCTTGCCGGCTTCCTTGGTGCACAGCGCCAGGTACTGCGGCATGCGCTGCTCGAGCAGGTCGGCGGCGTATTCGAGGATCGTGGCGCGGCTGGCGGCCGGCATGGTGTTCCAGGCGTCCTGTGCGGCGACGGCATTCTTCAGCGCCAGCTCGACCGTGGCGGCATCGGCCGCCTGCCACTGGCCGACGGTCTCGCGACGGTCGGCGGGATTGGTCACGGCGATGCTGGCGCCGCCGATGGTCGCGCCCGGCACGAGCGGGGTCGCGCGCCAGTCACTGCGGGTGGCCTGGTTGACCTGCTCGGCGAGTGCGCGCAGCTGGTCGTCGTTGGCGAAGTTGATGCCCATGGAATTGGTCCTGTCGATGCCGTAGCTGCGGTACAGATCGACCGGCTGCGGGATGCGCGGGTGCGCGATGGATTCGAATGCGGAAACGGTGGCGACCGGATCGTGGATGAGGTCATCGATGGCGATGGCCTCGTCGGTGATGCGGTTGACGAAGCTGGAGTTGGCGCCGTTCTCGAGCAGGCGGCGCACCAGGTACGGCAGCAGGTCTTCGTGGCTGCCAACCGGCGCGTAGACGCGGCACGGAACATCCAGGCGGTCGGCCGGGATGACTTCGGCGTACAGGTCGTCGCCCATGCCGTGCAGCTTCTGGAACTCGAAGTGTTTCGCGCGCCCCATCGACTTCGCGCGCTGGTGGATCGTGGCGATCGTCTGCGCGTTGTGGGTGGCGAACATCGGATAGATGGCGTCGCCGGCCTCGAGCATGCGGCGCGCGTTGGCCAGGTAGCTGACGTCGGTGTTGGGCTTGCGCGTGAACACCGGGTAGCCGGCCTGGCCGTCGACCTGGGCGCGCTTGACCTCGCTGTCCCAGTACGCGCCCTTGACCAGGCGCACGGGGATGCGGCGACCGTGGCGGCGGGCGAGGTCGGCGATGTACGCGATCACTTCCGGTGCGCGCTTCTGGTAGGCCTGGATGGCCAGGCCGTAGCCTTCCCAGCCGTTGAGCGAGGCATCGGCGTAGGCGCCGGCGATCACGTCCAGCGACATCTCCAGGCGGTCGGCTTCCTCGGCATCGATGGTGAAGCCGATGCCGTACGACTTGGCCAGCTGCGCCAGTTCGAGCACGCGCGGGGTGAGTTCGGCGAACACGCGTTCGCGCTTGGCATGCTCGTAGCGCGGATGCAGCGCCGAGAGCTTGACCGAGATCGAGGGTGCGGCGAACACGTCGGTGCCGACGAAGTTACCGCTCTTGCCGATCGCATGGATCGCATCGCGGTAAGCCTGCAGGTAGCGCAGCGCATCCCTGGTGGTCAGCGCGCCTTCGCCGAGCATGTCGAACGAATAACGGTAGCTCGCATTGGCGCCCTTGACCGAGCGCGCGAGAGCCTCGCCAATCGTCCGGCCCATCACGAACTGGTGGCCCATGATCTTCATCGCCTGGCGCACGGCCAGGCGGATCACCGGCTCGCCGACGCGACCGAGCAGGCGCTTGAAAGCGCCATGCACATCGCGCTTGGTTTCGTCGTTGAGGTCGACCAGGTGGCCGGTGAGCATCAGGCCCCAGGTCGAGGCGTTGACCAGCACCGAGTCGGACTGGCCCATGTGCCGCTTCCAGTCGGCATCGCCGAGCTTGTCGCGGATCAGCTTGTCGGCGGTGTCCTGGTCGGGGATGCGCAGCAGCGCTTCGGCCACGCACATCAGCAGCACGCCTTCCTCGCTGCCCAGGTCGTACTGGCGCATGAAGGCTTCGATCGCGCCCTGGTCCTTGGCGCGGGCGCGTACGCGCTGGACGATGCCGGCGGCGGTGGCCTGGGCGGCGTCGCGCTCGGCGTCGGGCAGGCGCGCGAGCTCGAGCAGTGCGCGCACGTGCCCGGCCTCGTCGCGGACCCAGCCTGCGGTGATCGCGGCACGGGGCGCGGCCGGCGGCGGCGGAAGTTCGGGGCTGAGCAGCACGCGCGGCGGCGGCGGACCGTCGGAGGGGACGGCGGGGGAAGCGTTGATGGTCATCTGGCCCGGGGAGACTGCCGTGGGGAGCCCACTAGTTTAGAGGCTATGCGTGGCGCTGGCCTGTGCGCCGGCGGCCGGGACGGGCTGGCTGGGGTCGAATCTGTGGGTGGCGGCCCCGGGTGCGCTGCGCATACCCGGGCTACGTTGCCTGGCCGGGGTCCGTAGCCCGGGTAAGCGAAGCGCACCCGGGGTCGCAGGTACGGCAGGGCAAAACAGGCCGCGAGGCCCTTTTGTGCGGCAAAGAGCCGTTTTTGCAAGGTCTGTGAGCGGCTACATGCATCTCGCGGGTTGCCGCAACAGTGGTCGGCGGCTACCATTTCTCGGTTATCCGTAGCGCTATGGGGCCATCCGCCCCGGCGTGATGGGCCCCGTACCGAGTGTCAGGGGCTCGCCAGCCACCTCCGTCCGGACGGTCCCCGCGTGTTGCGCGGCCGGTGCCGGGAGAGGCAGCCCGCGGAGCACGACGCAGCAACCGTATCCCTACACGTTACCTAGTTGATATTTCTGGGGCTCGAACAGATGAAAGCCGGTCGTTTCAAGCAGTGGGCAGCGGGCATCGCCGCAATGGCGCTGCCGGTCCTTGCGTTCGCGCAGGCGGCCGATCCCAAGCCGTGGCAGCTGAACATGGGCAAGGGCGTCACCGCCCAGTCCGTCAATGCCTACGAGGCCCACATGCTCGCGCTGTGGATCTGCGTGATCATCGGCATCCTGGTGTTCGGCGCCATGGCCGTGGCCATGGTCAAGTTCCGCCACTCCAAGGGTGCGGTGCCGGACAAGGACTTCACCCATTCCACCAAGCTGGAAATCGTCTGGACCGTGGTCCCGGTGGTGCTGCTGGTGGCAATGGCATTCCCGGCCACCAGCAAGCTGATCAAGATGTACGACACCCGCAATGCCGAGATGACCGTCAAGGTCACCGGCTACCAGTGGATGTGGAAGTACGAGTACCTGGGCGAGAACGTGGCCTTCACCAGCCGCCTCGACCGCAAGAGCGACGAGGTCCGCCAGAGCAAGGCCGTCCCGACCATCGCCCAGAACCCGCACTACCTGCTCGACGTCGACAACGTCCTGGTGCTGCCGACCGAAACCAAGATCCGCTTCGTGATCACCGCCGACGACGTGATCCACGCCTGGTGGGTGCCGGCCCTGGGCTGGAAGCAGGATGCGATCCCGGGCATCGTCAACGAGGCCTGGACCGACATCAAGGAGCCGGGCATCTACCGCGGCCAGTGCGCCGAGCTGTGCGGCAAGGACCATGGCTTCATGCCGATCGTGGTCAAGGCCGTGCCGAAGGCCGAATACCAGCAGTGGCTGGCCTCGCAGAAGGCCAGGAACGCCCCGGCCCCGGCCGCCGCTCCCGCCGCGCCTGCTGCAGCCCCCGCCGAGCCTGCCACCGCCCCGGCCGAAACGCCGGCGCCGGAAGGCACCACCCCGAACACCGAAGCCGTCGCCGCTGTCGCGGCTGCCGGCTGATCGTCACGCAATCCTGAGGTAGGCCATGGCCGTCACGCACGCTGACACCCATCACGATGATCACGCCCACAAGCAGGGCTTCATCGAGCGTTGGTTCTTTTCGACCAACCACAAGGACATCGGCACGCTGTACCTGATCTTCAGCTTCGTCATGTTCATCATCGGCGCAGGCATGTCGGTGGTGATCCGCACCGAGCTGGCGACGCCGGGCCTGCAGCATGTCACCCCTGAGTTCTTCAACCAGATGACGTCGATGCACGCGCTGGTGATGATCTTCGGTGGCGTCATGCCGGCCTTCGTCGGCCTGGCCAACTGGATGATCCCGCTGCAGATCGGCGCGCCGGACATGGCGCTGCCGCGCATGAACAACTGGTCCTTCTGGATCCTGCCGTTCGCCTTCACCCTGTTGCTGATGACGCTGTTCCTGCCGGGCGGTGGCCCTGCCGGTGGCTGGACGCTGTACCCGCCGCTGTCGCTGCAGGGTGGCAACAACGTCGCCTTCACCATCTTCGCCATCCACATGATGGGCATCAGCTCGATCATGGGCGCGATCAACGTCATCGCCACCATCCTCAACATGCGCGCCCCGGGCATCGACCTGCTGAAGATGCCGATCTTCTGCTGGACCTGGCTGATCACCGCGTTCCTGCTGATCGCCGTGATGCCGGTGCTGGCCGGTGCGGTGACGATGCTGCTGACCGACAAGTTCTTCGCCACCTCGTTCTTCAACGCGGCCGGCGGCGGCGACCCGGTGATGTTCCAGCACATCTTCTGGTTCTTCGGTCACCCCGAGGTCTACATCATGATCCTGCCGGCGTTCGGCATCGTGTCGGAGATCATCCCGACCTTCAGCCGCAAGCCGCTGTTCGGCTACCAGGCGATGGTGTACGCGACCGCCTCGATCGCCTTCCTCTCGTTCATCGTGTGGGCGCACCACATGTTCACCGTCGGCATGCCGCTCGGTGGCGAGATCTACTTCATGTTCGCCACCATGCTGATCGCGGTGCCGACCGGCGTGAAGGTGTTCAACTGGGTCACCACGATGTGGCGCGGCTCGATCTCGTTCGAGGCGCCGATGCTGTGGGCGATCTCGTTCGTGGTCCTGTTCACCATCGGCGGTTTCTCGGGCCTGATGCTGGCCATCGTCCCGGCTGACTTCCAGTACCACGACACCTACTTCGTGGTGGCGCACTTCCACTACGTGCTGGTGACCGGTGCGCTGTTCGCGATCATCGCCGCGGTGTACTACTGGTGGCCGAAGTGGTCCGGCCGCATGTACAGCGAAGGCATGGCCAAGTTCCATTTCTGGTGGACGATGATCTTCGTCAACCTGCTGTTCTTCCCGCAGCACTTCCTGGGCCTGGCCGGCATGCCGCGCCGCATCCCGGACTACAACGTGGTGTTCGCGGACTGGAACCTGGTCAGCTCGATCGGCGCGTTCGGCATGTTCGCCACGCCCTTCATGATGGCCTTCATCCTGTGGCGCTCGAAGGCGGCTGGCGTCCAGGCCGAAGCCCGCGCCTGGCCGACCGCGCGTGGCCTGGAGTGGACCGTGCCGAGCCCGGCGCCGCACCACACCTTCACCACGCCGCCGGTCATCCGTGACGGCGACCTCGCCCACGGCGACATCACGCACTAATCGAAGTTGATCGACATGACCCGGATCACCGACTCCACTGACGTTGCAGCGCGCCGCAAGGCGGCGCGCCGCACCGCCATTTGGGTGGCGGTGGTCGCGGTCGCGATCTACGCGCTGTTCCTGCTCGGCGGAGTGCTCGGCAAATGAGCAAGGCGCCGCAGCAGCAGGACAAGAAGAACAGCGCCGGCCTGGCCAAGATGGTCGTCGTGGCGATCTTCGCCTTCGGCCTGACCTTCGCGCTGGTGCCGCTGTACCGCATCGCATGCGAGAAGGTCTTCGGCATCCGCCTGGAGCGCACCGCGGCAGAAGGCGTCGCCGACGCCAGGACGCCGGCGGCCAAGCGCGTGATCACCGTGCAGTTCGACGGTGGCGTCAACTCCAAGCTGCCGTGGGACTTCACGCCCAACCAGGTGACGATGCAGGTCGTGCCGGGCGAGCAGTACGAGACCACCTACCACGCCCGCAACACCGCGCAGCGCACCATCGTGGGCAGCGCGGTGCCGTCGGTCGCGCCGGCGCGCGCCTCGGGCTACTTCAGCAAGACCGAATGCTTCTGCTTCACCGCCCAGACCCTGCAGGCCGGTGAAGTGCGGGAGATGCCGGTGCGTTTCATCGTCGACCCGAACCTGCCGGCCGACGTGAAGACGATCACCCTCTCGTACACCTTCTTCAAGAACGACACGCTCACCGCACAGGCGCAAGGCACGGCGAAGGCCGCGACCACGCCGGTGTCGGCACCGTGACGTTGCCCCTTTCCTCGTAATCGCACCACTCAGACGGAACGCCGCCATGGCCCAAGCCCATACGCCAGACGCCAGCCACTACTACGTGCCGCACCACAGCCGCTGGCCGTTCCTCGGTTCGATCGCGCTGTTCATCACCATGATCGGCATCGCCGCCTGGTTCTCGGAACTGGGCACCTGGGGCAAGCCGGCGTTCTTCTTCGGCCTCGCGCTGATGGTCGGCGTGCTGTTCGGCTGGTTCAGCGACGTCGTGCGCGAGTCGGTGCGCGGTAACTACAACAAGCAGGTCGACACCTCGTTCCGCATGGGGATGATCTGGTTCATCTTCTCGGAAGTGATGTTCTTCGGCGCGTTCTTCGGCGCGCTGTTCTACGCCCGCCAGCTGGCGATGCCGTGGCTGGGTGGTGAAGGCGACGGCGTGATGACCAACGCGCTGCTGTGGCCGCAGTTCAGCGCCGCCTGGCCGAGCAACGGCCCGGGCGCGATCGGTGGCGTCTACCAGACCATCCCGGCCTGGGGCCTGCCGCTGCTCAACACGCTGATCCTGCTGACCTCGGGCATGACCGTCACCATCGCGCACCACGCGCTGAAGGCCGGCCACCGCAAGCAGCTGCTGGTGTTCCTGGGCCTGACCGTCGCGCTTGGCGCGCTGTTCCTGTTCTTCCAGGCCGAGGAGTACATCCACGCCTACAAGGAACTGAACCTGACGCTGGGTTCGGGCATCTACGGTTCGACCTTCTTCATGCTGACCGGCTTCCACGGCGCGCACGTCACGCTGGGCACGATCATGCTGGCGGTGATCTGGTTCCGTTGCCTGAAGGGTCACTTCAGCAAGGACCAGCACTTCGCGTTCGAAGCGGTGGCCTGGTACTGGCACTTCGTCGACGTGGTCTGGCTCGGCCTGTTCCTGTTCGTCTACGTGCTGTAAGCACCGCGACCCGGACCAGGGTTCGCAATCGGCTACAGCGGCGTCGAAAACCTGGTCCAGCAGAAAAGCGACGGCATGCCGTCGCTCTTTTGCTTTTCTGGGGCCTGTTTTTGAGTCGCCCGGCGGTCAGGTACCGACGCCGTGGAACTTGATCCAGCCCATGTAGTTGGCCAGCACCACCAGCAGTATCAGCGCGATGGACAGCGCGATTCGGCGGGTCAGCGCATTGACGGTGCGCTTGCTCTCGCCCTTGTCCACGAGCATGTAGTAGAGGCCGGCGCCCAGGTTCCAGAGAATGACGATCAGGAAGGCGATGATCACCAGGGTCTTGAGTGAATCGTTCATGGCGGCCTCCAGTCGGCTCCATGGCAGGGCGAGGCGTTCATTATCGCAGCCGCGCGGAGCGAACGCGTGAGCAGGCGCCGCAACCTCGCGGTCGCCTGGGTCCTGGCCGCGCTCGTCATCGCCGGTTTCGTCCGCCTTGGCCTGTGGCAGACCCACCGCGCGGTCGAGAAGGAAGCGATGCTCGATGCCGCCGCGAAGGTGCTCGAACGTCGCGATCCGCAATCGCTGGCCGTGGCGGACGATGCCGCGCGGGCCCACGCCTACGACTGGGCACTGGGCCGTGGCGAGTTCGACAAGCGCGATGTGCTCCTGCTCGACAACCAGCAGCGCAATGGCCAGGCAGGCGTGCGTGCGTACCGGATCTTCCTGCCCGAACACGGCGGCCCGTTGCTGGTCGACCTGGGCTGGCTGCCGTTGCCCGGTGACCGCAAGCTGCCGCAGGTGCCGCGACCGGAGGGCGCGCTCGAGCTGCGCGGCCTGCTGGCGCCGCCGCCGTCGACGGGGCTGGCACTGGGGCCGGCGCTGGGTCGCGATCACCAGGCCTGGCTGATGACACGCGTCGACCTGGGCGCGATGGAAAAGGCGACCGGCCTGTCGGCGCCGCTGGCGCCGCGGGTGCTGCGCCTGGATCCGGCGATGAAGATGGGCTACGAGCGCGACCTGGAGTTGCTGCCCAACACCCTGCCGCCGGAGAAACATCGCGGCTATGCCGTGCAGTGGTTCGCACTGGCCCTGGCGGTGCTCGCCACCGCATTGATCCTGACTTTCCGAAAGCGCCGAAAGGCCTGAAGAACCCATGCAGACGAACATGCAAGAAAATCCCAACGCCCACGAGCACCACCGCAAGCGCAACCGCGTCGCCTTGCTGCTCATCTTCGGCCTGTTCTTCGGCACCATGCTGGTGGCCGGGCTGCTGCGCTTCTCCGGCTGGCGCCCGCAGGGCAGCAAGAACTTCGGCGAGCTGCTCAAGCCGCCGGGCGACCTGCGCGCGCTGTCGCCGCGGCTGCTCGATGGCGGGGAGTACGCGTGGAAGAGCGGCGAGCGCACCTGGCGCATTGTGGTCGCGCCGCCGGCCGACTGCGGCGCCAAGTGCAGCAAGCTCGCCCACGATATCGACACGGTATGGCAGCTGTTCGGCAAGGATGCCGACGACGTGCACGTGCTGTGGTCGTGCGCCAGGATCGACTGCAAATGGCCGGCGAGCACGCCGGCGCCGGCCACGCTCAAGCTGCTGCAACCCGACCCGCGCCTGCGCGCGGGCCTGCCGCGCCTGGACGAGCGCGTGCCCGGCAAGGACGGCGATCTGCCGGTCTACGTCGTCGACCCGTACGGCTTCGTCATTCTGCGTTACCCTCCCGGCTTCGATCCGGCCGGGCTGCGCGCCGATGTCGCCAAGCTGCTCAAGCTGAAGTGATCTCATCAAGACGCCAACCATGAACCAAGCCGTGGACCACAAGCCTGCCGACAGCCGCGCCCCGCGCTCGGCGCAGTATCGGCCGGCGACATATCGCCACTTCCATCGGATCGCCTGGCTGGCGGTCGCGCTCGCATTGGGCGTGATCGTGTTCGGTGCGTTCGTGCGCCTGTCCAATGCCGGCCTGAGCTGCCCGGACTGGCCGACCTGCTACGGCCGCGCCGCATGGCCGACCGTCGCCCACGAGATCGTCGACCACGCCGCCACCGCCATCCGCCCGGTCGAAGTGCACAAGGCCTGGCGCGAGCAGTTCCACCGCATGATCGCCGGCGCGCTCGGCGTGCTGACCCTGACCCTGGCGCTGCTGGCGGCACGCAAGCGCCGCTTCGGCATCGCCCAGGTGCTGGCCGCGGCCGCGCTGGTGGCGATCGGCATCCCGATGTACATGCACGGCGAACACGTCGCCGCCTCGGTGCTGGCGATCGCGGGCGAAGCGATCCTGCTGTTTGCTGCATTGCGCTGGAGCAACCTCGACCTGGCCCGCGTCGCCGTGATCACCCTGGCGGTGATCATCTTCCAGGCCCTGCTCGGCATGTGGACGGTGACCTGGCTGCTCAAGCCCATCGTCGTGATGGGCCATCTGCTCGGCGGCCTGCTGACGTTCTCGCTGCTGCTGTGGATGGCGTGGCGTGCGACCGACCTGCCGATCCGGCTGGCCGAAGCGGTGACGGTCCGCCGACTGGTGATCGCCGGCATCGTTCTGCTGGGCGTGCAGATCGCGCTCGGCGGCTGGACCAGCGCCAACTACGCCGCGCTTGCCTGCGGCAACGACTTCCCGCGCTGCGTCGGCCAGTGGATGCCGGCGCACGACTTCCGCGAAGCCTTCGTGCTGTGGCGCGGCATCGGCGTCGACTACGAAGGCGGCATCCTCGACGGCGAGGCGCGCATCGCCATCCAGCTCGCGCACCGGACGATGGCGCTGATCGTCTTCGTCTACCTGATGTGGCTGGCGTTCAAGCTGGTGCGCACGCCGGGCATGCGTGGCTGGGCGACGCTGCTGGGCCTGCTGACGCTGGCGCAGGTCGGGTTGGGCATCGCCAACGTCAAGCTCGGCCTGCCGCTGACCGTCGCCGTGCTTCACAACGCCGGCGCGGTGCTGCTGCTGTTCGTGCTGGTCTCGCTGCTCGCGCGCCTGCGCACGCCGGAGCCGTGATGGCTACTTCGACGCCCCAAGCACCCACGCCCCAGGCTTCCATGCCTCATGGCACCGTCAAGCAGTACTGGGACCTGACCAAGCCGCGCGTGGTCGCGCTGATCGTGTTCACCGCGCTGGTCGGCATGTTCCTGGCAGTGCCGGGCCTGCCGCCGCTGAAGGAGTCGGTGCTGGGCTTCCTCGGCATCTGGCTGGCGGCGTCGAGTGCGGCCGCGATCAACCAGCTGCTGGACTCGCGCATCGACGCGAAGATGGCGCGCACCTCGTGGCGTCCAATCGTCGCCGGGCAGATCACGCCGACCCAGGCGCTGGTGTTCGCGCTGATCCTGGCGGCGCTGTCGATGACCGTGCTGGTGGTGTGGGTCAACACGATCACCGCGTTGCTCACCTTCGCCTCGCTGATCGGCTATGCGGTGGTCTACACCGTGTTCCTCAAGCGTGCCACGCCGCAGAACATCGTCATCGGCGGCATCGCCGGCGCGGCGCCGCCGCTGCTGGGCTGGGCGGCGATCACCGGCATGCGCGGCGAGTGGGACTGGCCGCACGCGCTGCTGCTGGTGCTGATCATCTTCGTCTGGACGCCGCCGCACTTCTGGGCGCTGGCGATCTTCCGCCGCGCCGACTACGCGCGCGCCATGGTGCCGATGCTGCCGGTGACGCACGGCGTGCAGTACACGCGCTGGCAGATCCTGTTCTACACCGTGCTGCTGGTCGCCGTGACCGTGCTGCCGTGGGTGGCCGGCATGAGCGGCCTGTTCTACCTCGGTGGCGCGCTGGTGCTGGGCGCGGTGTTCCTGGGCTATGCCTGGAAGCTGATGGACCCGCCCGACGAGCTGTATGCGATGAAGGTCTTCAACTACTCCATCGTCTACCTGATGGCGCTGTTCGCCTTCCTGCTGCTCGACCACTGGCTGCTGCCGTTCCTGCAGCCGGCTGCCGTGATGGAACTGCAGCCTGTACGCTGAGACACCTTTCCAATCCAACCACAGGAAGCGCCCATGCTGAAGCAGCGAGACCGCCTGACCCTGTCGTTGTCCTCGCTGTTTGTTGCATTGGCCTTTGCCGGCGCCGCGCCGGCCCAACCCGTCACCCCGGGCCAGCCCGCCGAAGGCAAGGGCGACGTGGTGGTGACGGCGCAGCGCCTGTTCGATGCGCGCAGCGGCCGCTATGTCGACAGCCCGCAGGTGCTGATCCGCGACGGTCGTATCGTCTCGGTCGGCCATGCCGGCGATGCCGCGCCGGCCGGTGCACGCCGCGTCGACCTGCCCGGCATGACCCTGTTGCCGGGCCTGATCGACATGCACGTCCACCTCGACAGCGACCCGAGCTACGGCGGCTACACCGGGCTGCAGTTCAACGACCGCTTCTGGTCGATCCTGACCGTGCCGCACGCGCAGAGCACGCTGATGGCCGGCTTCACCACGGTGCGCAACGTCGGCTCCGATGCCTGGAACGACGTCGGCCTGCGCCAGGCCATCGAAGAGGGCAAGGTCGTCGGCCCGCGCGTGGTCACCGCCGCGTATGCGTTTGGCGCCACCGGCGGTCATTGCGACTCGACCTTCTTCCCGCCGTCGATGCACCAGCAAAGCGAATACAACGCCGACAGCCCGGAAGAAGCGCGCAAGCGCGTGCGCGAACTGCGCAAGTACGGTGCCCAGGTGATCAAGATCTGCGCCACCGGCGGCGTGTTCTCGCGCAACACCGAGCCTGGCCAGCAGCAGATGAGCTTCGAGGACATGAAGGCCGTCGCCGACGAGGCGCACCTGTGGGGCCTGAAGGTCGCCGCGCACGCGCACGGCGCCCACGGCATCAAGGACGCGATCCGCGCCGGCATCGACACCATCGAGCACGCCAGCCTGATCGACGACGAAGGCATCCGCCTCGCCCGCGAGCGCGGCGCGTGGCTGTCGATGGACATCTACAACACCGACTACACCCAGGCCGAAGGCAAGAAGAACGGCGTGCTCGAAGACAACCTGCGCAAGGACCGCGAGGTCGCCGACATCCAGCGCGAGAACTTCCGCAAGGCGAACAAGGCCGGGGTGAAGATGGTCTACGGCACCGACGCGGGCGTCTATCCGCACGGCAACAACGGCAAGCAGTTCGCGGTGATGGTCCGCTACGGCATGACGCCGGCGCAGGCGATCCAGGCGGCGACCGTCAACGCCGCGCAGGCGCTTGGTCGCGAGGACGTGGGCCTGGTCGAGGCCAATCGCTGGGCCGACCTGATCGCCGTCGCTGGCGACCCGATCCAGGACGTGACGTTGCTGGAGTCGGTGCCGTTCGTGATGAAGGGCGGCGTGGTGGTGAAGGACGCGTCCAGCCGCTGAGTCGGGCCGTCCCGGGTGCGCTGCGCTTACCCGGGCTACTGGGAGGCTACGGCGGTGCCTGTTGCGGCGATCAGGGGCTTGGCCGAGATCAGGCGCGAGGGATCCAGCAGGGCGCCCATGGTCGGGTCGCTGGGGTAGCGCGTGCCGTCGAACTCGAGCGCGACCACGCCGGATTCACCCTCGCTGCCGACCGTGACCATCAGGTCGTGCCAGCCGCGGTTCATACGGTCGGCAACCGCGATGGGCGCGCGGGTGGACACCGAGTCGCTGACCAGGCGGTAGCCATCGGCGCCGCCGCGGAACACCAGCAGCGTGCAGCCACCGGCATCGCACCAGTTCTGGTCGTCGAGCAGCATCAGCAGGTCATCGATGCCGTCGCCATCGAGGTCGACGCTGGCGTCGCGATGGGCCGGCATCTCACGGATGCTGCGCGAGGCAAGGAAGGCGGCCAGGGCGGTCTCGGCGCGCTGGCGCTCGCTGACCACCGGCAATGGTGCCACCGCGACGGCGGTGGTGGTGGTGCCGGCATGCTCCGCGCAACCGGCACCCAGCACGCTTGCCAGCAGCACAATCGGGGCAACGGACAACCACAACGCTCGCATGACCGCACTCCGGAGAATGTGGCCAGCGTAGGCGCCTGCGTGTGGTGGCCGGGTCAACGTCGAGCGACATCGACCCGGCGGCAAGTGTCACCGCTTGTTCATGAATCCGGCTGCGGCCCGCCGATCAGGTTCTGCTGCCAGAACAGGATCGAGGCGGCGCCGAAGTAGTCGACGTTGGTCTTCTTCCTGAAGCCATGTCCCTCGTCGTTGAACAGCAGGTACCACACCGGCTGGCCATTGCCGCGCACCGCTTTGACGATCTGCTCGGCTTCGCTGTAGGGCACGCGCGGATCGTTCTTGCCCTGGGCGACGAACAGCTTGGAGCTGATGCGGGCGGCATGGTTCAGTGGCGAGATCCGGTCGAACACCAGCGCCATCGCCGGGTCGCGCTCGTCGCCGTACTCGGCCCGGCGCAGGTCGCGGCGGTAGTTCTCGGTGTTCTTCAGGAACGTGCCGAAGTGGGAAATGCCGACGATGTCGATGCCGGCCTTGATGCGGTCGCCGTAGTGCATCAGCGACGACAGAACCATGTAGCCCCCGTAGCTGCCGCCATAGACGCCGACGCGCCCGGCGTCGAGCCCGGGCTGTTGGCCGATCCAGTCGAGCAGGCCGCCGATGTCCTTGACCGAATCCTCGCGCTTGTCGGCGTTGTCGAGGTCCAGGTAGGTCATGCCGTAGCCTTCCGAGCCGCGCACGTTCGGCAGCAGCATCGCCACGCCGAGTTCGTTGGCGAGGAACTGCGCGGTCGGGTTGAAGGTCGGCAGCGACTGGCCTTCCGGGCCGCCATGGATATTGATGACGACCGGGATGCGCTTGCCCGCCGGCACGTTGGCCGGCCGGTAGTAGAACGCCGGGATCATGCGCGGCTTGCCGTCGACGGTGTCGAACGTCGGGTAGTGGATCAGCGTGGGCGCAACGAACTTCGACGGATCCAGTCCGCCGACCTCGCTCTGCGTCCAGCGTGTCAGCGATGCCTTGGCGAGGTCGATCACGTGGACGTCGCTGGGCGAGGTGGCCGAGTTCATCGTCACCGCCAGGCGATTGCCGTCGGGCGAGAAGCCCAGGTTGACGACCAGGCCGATCGGCAGTTCCGGCAGCTTCACCGGCTTGTGCGAGGGCAGGGCGAGCACGTGCAGCTGGTAGATGCCGCCTTCGTTGGTGGTGTAGGCCAGGTGGCGACCGTCGTCGGCGATCTCCAGGTCCTCCACGTCCCACGGCGTCGCCGCGGTGAGTACTTCGAACTTGCCAGTGGCCGGGTTGTGGTAGCGCAGGGTGTGGAATTCCTGCGGGATTCCGCCAATGGCTTCGTTGGAGATGAAGTAGACCGTCTTGCCGTCCGGCGCGAACTTGAAATCCTTGAACGAGGCCTTGCCGCCGTCGACCGGGAACATCTGTAGCTTGCCGCTGTCGACATCCACCACGCCCGGATAGGTCTCGGCCGCGGAGACGTACCTCATCACCAGCAGGAGTTTGCCGTCGGGCGAGAAATCCATGGCATTCCACGAGCCGCCTTCGGTGATCAGCGCGCGCGACTTCTTCGTCGCGAAGTCCATCACCCACAGGTCGGTATCGGTTCCGTTGCGCACGGTGCTGCTCCAGGCGAAGCGGCTGCCATCGTGCGAGAACAGCGGCCCCTGGTTGCGTGCCTTGCCGTCGCTGAGCAGCGTGGTGGTGCGCGTCTTCAGGTCGAACCAGTGCAACTGCCAGAACTCGTTGCCGCCGACGTCCTTGCCGAACACGAAGCCGTCGCGCCTGGACGCAGCCGGTGCGGATTCGATCGCGGCCAGCGGTTCGGGGTAGAAGGTGAGCTGCTCGCGCATGCCCATCGGCTGGCAGACGCGGTGCGCCTGCGCGGTCTCGGCGAAGCGCGTGCTGATCAGCATGCAGCTGCCGCTCCAGCCGGCGAACGTGGCGCCGCGGGTGTTCTGGTAGCGGCTGAGCTGTTCGACCAGGGCCGGCGGGATCGCCGGGATGTTCTCGCTGGTGCGGTTGCCGACCTGTTCGCGCGCAACCGGGGTGGTCGTCGGCGCCGACAGGGCGGGCAGGCTGGCGAGCGCAAGGATCGACAGCGCTAGGCTGCGGTGCAGTGGCATCTTCTGGTCTCCCCGGTGACGTCGGACGTTGGTACCGAGCTTAGCCCGGGCCGCCCTGGCGTGGCCGGGTCGGAAGTCACGCCGCAGGCGATGGCCTCAGCTGCGCGGGATCGCCCGCGCCCGGCTTGCCCGCAGGCTCAGCAACTCGCGCATCTCGTGCTTCTCGGCGTCATCCAGTTCGGAGGTGCGCCGCGACTGCAATGCCTCGATGCGCTGCTGGATGGCCTGTTCCTCCAGGCGCGAGATCGAGTCGAGGAACGCCTGCTGGCGCTTGTCGGCATCGTCGAGCACGCGTGCGTCCAGCGGCGTGGCGGCGGTGGTCTCCACTGCCCGCGCAGTGGCCAGCTTGGTCAGCGCCGGCGCTTCGCTGCGATCGGCGAAGTGCTCCAGGATCAGGCCGGTCGAGATGTCGGGGCGCTCGTGCACCAGCTCCACCAGCTCCACCAGCAGGCCGACGCCGGGTTGGTCGAGCGAAGCGAAATGCAGCGACGACGGCACCGCCAGCGCGATGGCCGGCTGCTGCAGCAGCATGGTGATCGCGCTGCGCACCAGCGACGGCTTGTTGGCCGTCGGCGTGGCTGGCCTGGCGCGCTGCGCCGTCGACTCGGGACTGTTGGCGCGTGCGCCGACGCCGGTCAGCTCGGTCAGGCGCTGCTTCATCAGGTCGCCGAAGGCGCCGTCGGGAATCTGTGCCAGCAGCGGCTTGGCGCGCTCGGCCAGGCGGCCGCGGCCTTCGAGCGTGCTGAGGTTGACGTCGCTGGAGAGCGAGTCGAAGAAGAACTGCGACAGCGGCGTGGCTTCGCGCAGGCGCAGCTCGAAACCCTCGCGGGCTTCCTTGCGCACCAGCGAATCCGGGTCCTCGCCTTCGGGCAGGAACAGGAAGAACGCCTGGCGACCGTCCTTCATTCGCGGCAGTACGGACTCCACCGCCTTCCATGCCGCGCCGCGGCCGGCGCGGTCGCCGTCGAAACAGAAGTAGACGTCGGGTGCGTTGCGGAACAGCAGCTCGGCGTGGTCGGGCGTGGTCGCCGTGCCCAGCGTCGCCACGGCGCAATCGACGCCGTGCTCGAACAGCGCGACGACGTCCATGTAGCCTTCGACGACGATGAGCTTGTCGATCTTGTTGTGCGCCTGGCGCACCTGCCACAACCCGTACAGCTCGCGTCCCTTGTGGAACAGGGCGGTCTCGGGCGAGTTGAGGTACTTCGGGCCGTCGTCCTTGTCCAATACGCGACCGCCGAATGCGATCGTGCGCCCGCGCCGGTCGTGGATCGGGAACATCACCCGGTCGCGGAACTTGTCGTAGACGCGGCCGCTGTCGTTCTTCGAGAACATGCCGGCGCGTTCGAGCAGCGACATGCGTCGCGCGTCGGTGCCGAGCGCATCGCGAAGCGCGTTGAAGCCGTCGGGCGCGTAGCCGATGCCGAACTGGGTGCGGACTGCGGCGCTGACCTGGCGCCCATCCAGATAGGCCAGCGCCTTGGCACTGCCGGCGAGCTGCTTCTGGAAGAACTTCGATGCGGCCTCGACGGCGGCATAGAGGTCGATGCTGTCGGGATTGACGTTGCGCTGCTGGGTATCGCGCGGCACTTCCATGCCGATGCGCTTGGCCAGCTCTTCGACCGCGTCGAGGAACTCGAGGCGGTCATAGTTCATCAGGAAGCTGATCGCGGTGCCGTGCGCCCCACAGCCGAAGCAGTGATAGAACTGCTTGGTCGGCGAGACCGTGAAGCTGGGCGAGCGCTCGTCATGGAACGGGCAGCGCGCCGAGTACTCCTTGCCCTGGCGCTTCAACGGCACGCGCGACCCGATCAGCTCGACGATGTCGGAGCGGGCGAGCAGGTCGTCGATGAATGCGTCGGGGATGCGGGCCATCGGAGCTTTGTACCGCGTCCTGCGTTGGTGCGGGAGGTGGGGGTTTCCGGTCCTCCCCTGCGGACAGGGGAGGGGGCAAACGGCCTCAGCCTGCCAGGCGCTTCTTCACCAGCACCGACACCTGGCCCATGTCGGCCTGGCCGGCCAGCCTGGCCTTGAGCGGGCCCATCAGCTTGCCCATGTCGGCCGGGCCGGTGGCGCCGGTCTCGGCGATCGCGGCGTCGATGGCCGCCAGGATCTCGGCCTCGCCCATCTTGGCCGGCACGTAGCGCTCGATCACCACGATCTCCTCGCGCTCGACCTGGGCCAGGTCCTCGCGGTTGGCCGCCTCGTACTGGCTGACCGAGTCGCGGCGCTGCTTGACCATCTTGTCGAGCACGGCAATCACGGCGGTGTCGTCGAGCTCGATGCGCTCGTCGACTTCGCGCTGCTTGATGGCGGCGTTGATCAGGCGGATCACGCCCAGGCTGTGCTTGTCGCCGCTCTTCATCGCGGCCTTCATGTCATCGGTGAGTCGCGTCTTGAGGCTCATCGTGCTGCTCCCTGGCAGGGCGCCGGCCCAATGGGGCGACGCGTAAAAAACTCGGAAACACAAAAAGCCGGCGGCGCATGGGCGCGGCCGGCTTGTGTGATGCGCTCTGTGGCGGGTCCGCGCGCTGCGCGGGGCCCGCTGGGGCGATCAGTACAGGCGCTGACGCTTGGTCACATCGCGCGAGGCGCGACGGGCCTGACGCTTCACCGCTGCGGCGGCCTTGCGCTTGCGTTCCTGGGTCGGCTTCTCGTAGAACTCGCGCTTGCGGGTCTCGGCCAGGACGCCGGCCTTCTCGCAGGTGCGCTTGAAGCGACGCAGAGCAAACTCAAAAGGCTCGTTTTCGCGGACTTTGACGCTGGGCATACGTAATCTCGTTTCGGGAACCGGCCCGGGCAGGCCGGGGAAGAGCCGCGCATTATAGCGATGGCCGCCTTGAAGGTGCAACATGGTTCCCCCATCAAGGGCACAGGTCCTTGATTCCCGGCCGGAACCGCACCTACGGGCGCTGCCGGCACGTTTCCATCCCCCTGGAACCCGTCCTTTGAAAGTCCTTGGCATCGAAACCAGCTGCGACGAGACCGGTGTGGCCGTCTACGACACCGACACCGGCCTGCGCGCGCATGCCTTGTACAGCCAGATCGCCCTGCATGCGCAGTACGGCGGCGTGGTGCCCGAGCTGGCCAGCCGTGACCACGTCCGCAAGCTGCTGCCCCTGGTCCGCCAGACCCTGTCCGAGGCCGGACTGGCCACCACCGACATCGATGGCGTCGCCTATACCGCCGGCCCGGGCCTGGTCGGGGCGCTGCTGGTCGGCGCCGGCGTGGCCCGCTCGATGGCCTGGGCGCTGGACGTTCCGGCGATCGGGGTCCACCACATGGAGGGCCACCTGCTGGCGCCGCTGCTGGAGGACGACCCCGAGCGCGGGCGGCCGGAGCCGCCGTTCGTGGCGCTATTGGTATCTGGCGGCCATACCCAGCTGGTCCACGTCGAGGCAATTGGTCAATACCGCCTGCTTGGCGAGACCCTGGACGACGCCGCCGGCGAAGCCTTCGACAAGACCGCCAAGCTGATGGGCCTGCCCTATCCGGGCGGGCCGCAGCTGGCCGCGCTGGCCGAACAGGGCACGCCGGGGACGTTCAGGTTCTCCCGGCCGATGACCGACCGGCCCGGACTGGATTTCAGCTTCAGCGGCCTCAAGACCCAGGTGCTGCTGGCCTGGCGCGACAGCGACCAGTCCGACCAGACCCGTGCCGACATCGCCCGCGGCTTCGAGGATGCGGTGGTCGAGACGCTGGCCATCAAGTGCGGCCGCGCGCTGGACGCGGCCGGTTGCGGGACCCTGGTGGTCGCCGGCGGTGTTGGCGCCAACAAGCGCCTGCGGGCACGGCTGGAAGAGATGGCACGCAAGCGCGGCGGTCGGGTCAGCTTCCCGCGCCCGGCCTTCTGCACCGACAACGGCGCGATGATCGCCTTCGCCGGCGCGCTGCGCCTGCAGGCCGGCCAGCACGGTGACCTGGCGGTGCGGGTAACGCCGCGGTGGGACATGGCGACGCTGGAAGTGGTGGGTTCTCCGTAACCCCCGACAACGCTACATTCCCCACCCCTGACCACGTTCCGGCCATTGCCCCCATGGACCACGTCTTCATCGAAGGCCTCGAGATCGAGGCGCTGATCGGCATCTACGACTGGGAGCGGCGGATCCGCCAGCCACTCGTGTTCGACATCGAGATGGCCTTCGACAACCGCATCCCGGCGGCCAGCGATGCCATCGAGGACACGCTCAACTACAAGGCGGTCAGCAAGCGCATCGTCGACTACGTGTCGCAGTCCGACTTCGGCCTGGTCGAGACGCTGGCCGAGCGCGTGGCGGCGATCATCATCGAAGAGTTCGGCGTGAAGCAGGTCCGCCTCAAGCTCAGCAAGCCCGGCGCTGTGCGCGGTGCGCGCGCGGTCGGCGTGTCCATCGTCCGCCCGGCGGGCTGAACGTCGCGCATGAGCCTTGCCTACCTGAGCCTCGGCAGCAATGTCGACGCCACCCGTCATCTGCGCGCTGCCGTCGCGGACCTGCGCGAGCGTTTCGGCGACGTCGTGCTGTCGCCGGTGTATCGCACGCGCGCCGTCGGCTTCGACGGACCCGACTTCCATAACGCCGCCGCGATCATCGAGACCGACCTCGAGCCGCAGGCGCTCAACACCTGGCTGCATGCGCTGGAAGACCGTCACGGTCGCGACCGCAGCGGTCCGCGTTACGGCGACCGCACGCTCGACATCGACATCGTGCTCTTCGATGACCGCGTGCTGGAAGGCGCCGGCAATCTGCGCATTCCGCGGCCGGAGCTGAAGCACGCATTCGTGCTGCGGCCGTTGGCGGAGATTGCGCCGGAAGTGGTGGTGCCGGGCAGTGGCCGGACGCTGGCGCAGCTGTGGGCGGTGCATGCGGAGCACGGCACGGTGTGGGAGGCGGTTCCCCTGTAACCCCCGCCGTCCGTCATTCCCGTCTTCGCGGGAATGACGGGGTCAGGCGACGGCGGCGAATGAGTCGGCGGTCCGCTTTTTGCCCCCGCCCCACTTGCCCTTACCGCCGCGCGGCCCGAGGATGCGCTCTCGGTCCATGGGGGACGGCAAGGGGATTGCGATGTTCGAGAAGTTCTCGCGCAGTTGGGAGCTGGTGAAGGCGAGTGCGGCGGTGCTGCGCTCGGACAAGGAGTTGATGGTCTTCCCGATCGTGTCCGCGCTGGCCACGCTGGTGGTGCTGGCCACGTTCATGGTGCCGATGCTGGGTTGGCGCGTGTTCCAGCATGGGTTCGGCGTGACCGGCATGGTGTGGATGTTCATCTTCTACTTCTGCCAGTACACGGTGATCATCTTCTTCAATTGCGCCCTGGTCGGCGCGGCGATGATCCGACTGGAAGGTGGCGATCCGACCCTGGCCGACGGCATCAATGCCGCCAAGGCGCGGCTGCCGGCGATCCTGGGTTATGCCGCGATCGCGGCGACGGTGGGCATGCTGCTGCAGGCGCTGCGCAACAAGGAGAACAACATCCTCGTGCGCATGCTCGGCAGCGGCCTGGGTGCGGCGTGGACGCTGGCGACCTTCCTGGTCGCGCCGGTGCTGGTCAGCGAGGAGATCGGTCCGGTCGAGGCGCTCAAGAAGAGTGCGGGCCTGCTGCGCCATACCTGGGGCGAGAACGCGATCGGCAACGTCGGCATCGGCCTGGCGTTCGGCCTGATCATGTTCGGCGTCGCTGTGGTCGGTGCATTGATCGCATTCGTCGCCGCGCAGCTGTCGATTGGCCTGGCCGTGGCCGTGGTGATCGTGTTCGTGATCGCGATGCTGCTGCTGGGTGTCTACCAGGCGGCACTGAGCGGCATCTACTCGGCTGCGTTGTACCGCTTCGCCACGCAGGGCGAGACGCCGCCGGAGTTCCAGAGCCTGCGCCTGGAACAGGCGTTCGCGACGAAGTAATCGCAGTGTTCCCTCTCCCTGCGCCACCCGTGTGGCCAGGGAGGGGGTCGCTCAGACGCTGAGCAGCCTTCCGCCGTCCAGATGCAGCACCTGCCCGGTGCTGTAACGCGCATCCATCAGCAGCCAGCGCACGGCCTCGGCCACTTCCGCCGGCGTGCCGGTGCGGCCCATCGGCGTGCGGCCGAGCATCGCTTCCTGCGCCGCGACATTCGCCGACTCTTCCGGCCACAGGATCGCGCCTGGCGAGACCGCGTTGACGCGCACCTCCGGTGCGAGCTCCAGCGCCAGCGAGCGGGTCATCATCAGCAGCGACGCCTTGGCCATGCTGTAGAGCGAGTGGTCGCGCAGCGGACGCTCACCGTAGATGTCGGCCAGGTTGACGATGCCGCCGTGCGCCGCGCGCAGGTGCGGCGCCGCCGCCTGGGCGAGGAAGAACGGCGCGCGCGCATTGCTGGCGAATGCCTGATCCCACTGCATCGGGGTCGTGGTGCCGACCGGGGTCGGGCTGAAGCTGGAAGCATTGTTGACCAGCGCGTCGAGCCCGCCGAAGCGGCCCACCGCATGCGCAATCAGTTCCGGCAGCCGGTCGAACTCACCCAGGTCGGCCTGCAGCACCAGCGTGCTGCCGGCCCGGAGGCCTTCGAGCTCGCCGGCGAGCGCATCAATGTCCCCGCGCGAATTGCGGTAGTGCAGGGCGAGGTCGTAGCCGGCGGCGTGCAGGGTGCGCGCGATCTGCGCGCCGATGCGCTTGGCGCTGCCGGTGATCAGGGCGACGGGGCGGGGCGGTGACATGGCGCTAGAGTAGCCCGGGTAAGGCCGAAGGCCGCACCCGGGAGTGGGGACTGGTGACGCGTATGAGCTCTGGACCCCGGGTGCGCTTTGCTTACCCGGGCTACGGGTCTCGGGGATAATCGTTGGCATGTCATCTCTGCCTCCCCCCGATTCCGACGCGCTGGCGCATAGCGCCCGCCTCGATGCGCTGATTCGCACCCACATCGCCGACCAGGGCGGTGCCATCCCGTTCTCGCGCTTCATGGAGCTGGCGTTGTACGCGCCGGGCCTGGGCTATTACAGCGCTGGCGCGAGCAAGTTCGGCGAAAGTGGTGACTTCGTCACCGCTCCGGAGATCGGACCGATCTTCGCTGCCTGCGTCGCCGAAAGCGTCGCCCCGGTGCTGCAGCAGCTCGGCCCGGGGGCCCGCTTCCTGGAGCTGGGCGGCGGCACCGGCGCCTTCGCCGAGGTTGCGCTCAAGCGCCTGATGGAGCTGGACGCACTGCCGGATCGCTACGCCATCCTCGAGCCCAGCGCGCAGTTGCGCGAGCGCCAGCGCGAGCGCCTGCAACAGCGCCTTGCGCCGCCGTTGTTCGAGCTGGTCGAGTGGCTCGACGCCCCCTTCAGCGATGACTGGGACGGCGTGCTGTTCGCCAACGAAGTCATCGATGCCCTGCCGACGCCGCGCTTCGCCATGGAGGCCGGCGAGGTCTACGAGGAGCACGTGGCGATTGAGGCCGGCGAGCTGGTCCGCGTGCTGCGCCCGGCCGATGCGTTCCTGGGCAATGCGGTGCGCCACCTCGAACGCAACCTCGGGCGTGAATTCGAGCAGGGCTTCCGCTCCGAAACGCTGCCTCAGCTGCCCTACTGGGTGCAGGCGGTGTCCGGCGGCATGCGCAGTGGCGCGATGCTGTTCGTCGACTACGGCTACGTGCGCAGCGAGTACTACCTGCCCGAGCGCAACGACGGCACCCTGCGGGCGTTCTACCGGCACCGGATGCACAACGAGCCGCTGCTGTGGCCGGGCCTGCAGGACCTGACCGCCTCGGTCGACTTCACCGCGCTGGCCGAGGCCGGCGTCTCTGCCGGATTCGATTTCGCCGGCTACTGCTCCCAGGCCAGCTTCCTGCTCGGCAACGGTCTGGCCGGTGTGCTCGAGCGCATCGAACGCATCGCCGACGAAGGCGAGCGGCTGCGCCGGACCCAGGAGGTCAAGCGACTGACCCTGCCGTCGGAAATGGGCGAGCGCTTCCAGGTGATGGGTTTCAGCAAGGACGTCGAGTTCGGCGCCGCCTTCCTCGCCGGCGACCTGAGTTTCCGCCTGTGACGCGGCTGCCCGGGACGAGTCTGCTGCGCGACCTGCGCTGGCCCTGGCTGTGGCTGTCGGTATGGCTGCTGATGATCGCGGCGGTGGCGGTGACCTCGCTGCTGGCCGCCTCGGACCTGCCACCGCCGCCGTTCGACGGCGTCGACAAGCTCGAGCACTTCCTGGCCTACCTGGTCCTCAGCGGCTTTGCCGTGATGCTGTTCGAGCGGCGCCGGCCGCAGGCGCTGGCGGCGGCCGGGTTGATCGCGCTGGGGGTCGGCCTGGAAGTGGCCCAGGGCGCCCTGACCGCCTCCCGCCACGCCGACTCGGCAGACGCCCTGGCCAATTCCCTCGGTGTCCTGGCCGGGCTGATGCTCGTGGCGACCCCTGTTTCGCGGGGTCTGCAATGGCTGGAGGCCCGCTTTCGATAGTGTGACGGGCATCATCTGGCGATAAAACCGCCATCACACCAGATGGGGCAAACGAACGGTAGGTATTGCGCAAAGGTTAAAAGGTGGTTAAAGCTCTGGGTCGGGCTCAACAGGGGGAGTCCGCCCACCCTGAGTGAAGGAAGCACCGATGCCTGCAATCACCCGCAATCGCTTGGCCCTGGCTGTAACGGCCAGTCTGGCCGCCAGCCTGTTCAGTACCGCCGTCATGGCCCAGGAGCCTACTGCGGCCGAAGTCCGCTCCGAGGCCACCACCCTCGACCGCATCCAGGTCACCGGTTCGCGCGTGCGCGGCCGCACCGCCGAAGACACGGCCGCACCGGTCGACGTCATCGGCAAGGAAGAGCTCAACGCCACCGGCGCGATGGAGCTCGGCCAGATCCTGCAGATGCTCGAGCCGTCGTTCAATTTCTCCCGCACGTTCGTCAGTGACGGTACCGACATCCTGCGCCCGGCCACGCTGCGCGCGCTGGGCCCGGACCAGGTGCTGGTCCTGGTCAACGGCAAGCGCCGCCACCAGCAGGCGCTGGTCAACGTGCAGCAGACCATCGGTCGCGGTTCGGCCGGTACCGACATCAACTCGATCCCGGTCTCGGCAATCGAACGCGTTGAAGTGCTGCGTGACGGCGCCGCGGCGCAGTACGGTTCGGACGCCATCTCCGGCGTGATCAACATCATCCTCAAGGAACAGACCGACCACACCGACATCTCGGTGGAAGGTTCGCAGTACTACGCCGGCGACGGCGAGATGCTGCACGGCTCTGTCAACACGGGCTTCAAGCTCGGCGGCGACGGCTTCATCAACCTGTCGGCCGAAGCGCGCAACCGCAACGAGACCAACCGCGCCGGTCCCGACAGCCTGCGCGTGGATCCGCCGCGCGTGACCCAGCGCCTGGGCGACGCCGATGCCAAGGATTACTACCTGTGGTTCAACAGCGGCCTGCCGCTGGCCGGCGGCGAGCTCTACGTCTTCGGTGGCGCCTCCAAGCGCGAGGGTGACTCGTCGGGCTTCTTCCGCAGTGCCGGCGACAACCGCACCGTGCCGGAGCTCTACCCCAATGGCTTCCTGCCCAACATCCTGACCACGGTCGAGGATGCCTCGATCGCGGTCGGCTTCAAGCAGCCGATCAACGAGCGCTGGGACTGGGACGTGTCGGTGGTCACCGCGCGCAACAAGTTCGGTTTCGAGGAAGGCAATTCGGTCAACGTCAGCTGGTGGTACGAGCCGATCAATCCGGCCGATCCGAACAGCGCGATCTTCGGCGCCTCCCCGACCTCGGCCGACACCGGCGAGCTGCAGAGCGACCAGACCACCTTCAACCTCGACTTCAGCGGTTATGTCGACGGCATCGGCGGCACGCCGCTGTACCTGTCGTCGGGCCTGGAATGGCGCCAGGACGACTACAAGATCCGCGCCGGCGATCCGGTGTCGTACACCTACGGCCGCACCAACAACCGCGACATCGTCATCGTCGGCCAGACCGGCGACATCGCCCAGCCGGGCATGCAGGGCTTCCCGGGCTTCTCGCCGACCGAAGCGGTCGATGACGGTCGCGACAGCTGGGCGGTCTACCTCGATGCCGAAACCAACCTGAGCGAGAAGTTCCTGCTCGGCGCGGCGGTGCGCTTCGAGGACTACTCCGACTTCGGCAACACCACCACCGGCAAGTTGTCGGCACGCTTCGACGCGACCGAGACCTTCGCCGTGCGCGGCACGCTGTCGACCGGCTTCCGCGCGCCAGGCGTGCAGCAGCTGTTCTACAGCCAGCGTTCGACCAACCTCAACTCCGACGGCATCCTGACCGACACCCTGACCGCGCGCCAGGACAGCGATGTCACGCGTGCGTTCGGCATCGAGCCGCTGCAGGAGGAAACCTCCACCAGCGGCACGCTGGGCGTCGTCTGGCAGCCCAGTGATCGCATGTCGGTGACCCTGGACGTGTTCCAGATCGACATCGACGATCGCATCATCTTCTCCAGCAACATCGCGCCGGAGTCGGTCGGCACTGACGGCAATGCCTGCGCGGCCGACAACAGCAACTGCCCGATCCACGCCATCCTCGATCCGATCGGTGTCGGCCAGGTGCTCTTCTTCACCAACGCCATCGACACGCGCACCACCGGTGTCGACCTGACCGTCAACCACAACACCACCTTCGACGGTGGCAGCACGCTGAACCTGACGGCGCTGGTCCACTTCAACGAGACCGAAGTGCGCTCGCGTCGTTCGCAGTCGCCGATCCTGTCGCCGACGCAGCTGTTCGACGACACCCAGGTGACGCTGCTCGAAGAGGGCCAGCCGGGTGCGCACCATGTGTTCCAGGGGATCTGGGAAGACGGTCCGTGGCAGGTGACGGGCCGTGCCAACTACTACGGTTCGGTTTCGGGTGAGGGCTTCACGCCCGGCATCAAGCAGACCTGGGACGGCAAGTGGTTGTTCGATGCGCAGGTGCGCTATGCCATCAACGATTCGATGGCGGTGACGGTCGGCGGCAACAACATCTTCGACCAGTACCCGGACAAGTGGGATCCTGTGACCGGTGCACCGTTCCCGCAGCTCGGGTTCAAGTACGGTTGGGAGACCATGCCGTTCGGCATGAACGGCGGCAGCTATTACGTCCGCTTCGACTACCGGTTCTAGCCGGTAGCGGCGCGCCGGCCCTCGCTTTGGCGGGGCCGGTTCCGCGCGCGGACGACACCAGATCGAAAGGGGAGAGAAACGCCGGACGACGGGGAGGTCGGCCGGCGTTGCTTTTTGTGGGCGCTTCGTGGTTTCGGGCTTCCGCTTCGGAGTGGCGTCGTCCGCCGGGCCGGGGATTGCTCCGCCCCTTCGTCGGACATCCTGTCCGAAGGCGGGGCGTGGGCCATCCATGGCCCACTGCTGCGCAATCCCCGACCCGGCGGACGACGCTTCGGCATTTCATAGCCCGGTCCTCGTGGAGAAAGGCCGAAATCTCCGCGATTGCTTCGCGGAGGGCGGATGAGGGCGCTCTTGCTCGCGCTCTAACGCTTCCCGGTCGCTGCAGCGATCGCTTCAATCCGCGCGCGCTGCATCGCCTCGCCGACTGCCGGACCGCTCATTCCGGCTGCCACCTGGTCCGCACGCACCAGCATCGCTGCTGCATGTGCTTCGCGCAGCGCGCAACCTTGCGGGTAGTCGTCGTCTTCATGCCCGGTGCGTCCGCGCTTGTCGGCCTCGCACGCGATCGCCAGCTGGGCGATGCGCGCGGGCTTGCGGAATCCGTCGCAGCGCGTGATCAGCTCATACACGGTCTTGGCCCTGAGCTCGTCGAAGCGGTGCACGTTGAGGTGCTCGCGGCATACGGCCTCGGCCAGCTGGCGGTGTTCGGTCGGTACCTTGAGGCGTTCGCACAGGCCCTTGAGGGGCTTCACGCCGGCGTGCTCGTGGCCGAGGTGGCGCGGCAGCACATCGGCGGGCGTCAGTGCCTTGCCGAGGTCGTGGGTGAGTGCGGCGAAGCCGATCAGCTCGTCTCCGGGCGCCAGGCGCGCGGCCATGTCGCAGACCAGTTCGGCGTGGACGCCGGTGTCGACTTCGGGGTGGTACTCCGCGCGCTGGGGAACGCCGTACAACGCGTCGACTTCCGGCAGCACGGCGGCGAGCGCGCCGGCATCGTGCAGCGTGCGCAGGAACGCCGACGGCGACGGACTGGTGATCGCGCGCCGCAGTTCCTTCCATACGCGTTCGGGCACCAGGGCCGACAGTTCGCCGGATTCGGCCATCGTGCGCATCAGCGCCATCGTTTCCGGCGCGACGGTGAAGCCGAGCGGGGCGAAGCGGGCCATGAATCGCCCGGCGCGCAGCACGCGCAGCGGGTCTTCGGCGAAGGCGGGGCCGACATGGCGCAGCACGCGTGCCTGAATGTCATCCGCGCCGCCGTAGGGGTCTACCAATTGGCCGTGTTCGTCCTGGGCAATGGCGTTGATGGTGAAGTCGCGGCGCTGCAGGTCCTGTTCGAGCGTCACCGATGGGTCGGCATCGACGACGAAACCGCGGTAACCGCGGCCGCTCTTGCGCTCGGTTCGTGCCAGCGCGTACTCCTCGCCGGTTTGCGGATGCAGGAACACGGGGAAGTCGAGTCCGACCGCGCGGAAGCCGGCCGCCTCCATCGAGGCCTGTGTTTCGCCGACGACCACCCAGTCGCGGTCGCCGGGCGGCAGGCCGAGCAGGCGGTCGCGGACGGCGCCGCCGACGAGATAGGTTTTCATGCGGGTGATCTTAGCCACTGGCCCTCATTCCCGCGAAGGCGGGGCCAGGGGCAACGTCAATGGATCCCCGCAGTCATGGGGATGACGGGGTGGCTCAGCAGCCCGCCAGGATCTCCGGCAGCTTCGGTTCGATCGCCGTCGGCGTGATCCCGAGCCGGCGCAATCCATCTTCGAAGCTCACCGAATCGAGCTGCAGCGAGCGCCAGTTGTCGCGGCTGATCGGTTTGCCGGGAATGAACTCGCCCACGTTGGCCTGCAACTGTCCGAGCGATCGCGGCAGGCCGAGCACGACGCGGTAACGGCCGCGTCCGCGTGCGGCCAGGCGCACGATGCGCCGCAGCGACATCACATCCGGGCCCACCAGGTCGAAGCTGTCGCCGACGCTGCGGCGATCATCGAGCGCGCGCACGAAGGCTTCGACCACGTCGCCGACCCACACCGGCTGGAAGCGGGCGTCGGCGCGGCCGATCGGCAGCACCGGCGCGAACCGCAGCAGGCTGTCGAAGCGGCAGAACAGGCCATCGCCGGGACCGGCGATTACCGACGGGCGGAACAGGGTCCAGTCGAGGCCGGAGGCGCGCACGCGCTGTTCGGCGCGGCCGCGCGATTGCAGGTAGTGGCTGTCGCCGTGGCCGGCGTTGAGCGCGCTCATCTGCAGCAGCCTGCGCACGCCCATGTCCTTCATCGCGGCGATCAGCGACTCGGTGATGCCGACGAAGACGCGCTCGAAGCCATCGCCGCGATCGCCTTTCTCGTTGAGGATGCCGGTGAGGTTGATGACGGCATTGGCATCGTCGAGAACGGCGGACAGGAAGCCGCGGTCGCTGACATCGCCTTCGATCAGGCTCGCGCCGGGCGGGCGCTGCGCTCGTTTGCCGGGATCGACGCCGCGGCTGAGCACGGTGACGCGGTCGCCGCCCTGCAACAGGCGCGCGACGAGATGCCGGCCGACAAAACCGGTTCCACCCAGGACGACGACATGACGTTGTGCCATGCCGTGAGTTTAAGGTCGGATCGCCTTCAGCGCTGTGATGGGCGCCGTGATTGGACGGGAGGCTGCGCCGGCGTCGTTGCAGCCGGCGCTGCGGTGGCCGGCTGCGGGCAGACGAACTGCTTGCGGCTGCCGTCGACGCGGCCGCGCATGCGGTCGCTGACTTTGGCCGCGTCGCCATTGAGACGCCAGTCGTAGAGCACGCTGAAGGCAAGCACGCGCGCCACGTATTCGCGCGTTTCCTTGTAGCTGATCGTCTCGATCCAGAAGTCCGGATCCATGCCCGGCCGCTGCGACTGCCAGCGCGACAGCGGCGACGGCCCGGCGTTGTAGCCGGCGATCACCTGGTACGGCTGGCCGCCGTACTTGTCGAGCAGCTCGCGCAGGTACGCGGTGCCGAGGATGATGTTGGTGTCAGGGTCGTACAGGCTGTCCGCCCCGCCCCAGGGCTGGCCGATGCGGGCGGCGACGCCGGCTCCGGTGCCGGGCAGGATCTGCATCAGGCCCATTGCATTGGCGCTGGAGCGCGCGCGCGGATAGAACACGCTCTCGGCCCGGATCTCGGCCGCGACCCAGGCCGGATCGAGGCGATTGCTCGCCGCCTCGCGCCGGATGGTGCTTTCGTGGTGAAGCGGGAAGCGCAGGCCGTACAGGCGCAGTTCGTCGGGTTTGCCCTTGCCCAGTGAGAACACCGCGCGGTCGAACCAGCCGTTGCCCTGCGCCACTTCCACCGCGATGCGGCGCTGTTCGTCGTTGAAGCGCGACAGTGCATCGTCCCATTCGCGCACGGCCCAGCCGACGCGGTCGATCTGGAACAGCCCCATCGCACGCACGATCGCCGGGTCGCGTGCGATTGTCGCCTGTGCCGATGCGCTGTCGTTGGGCAGCCACGGGCACAGCGCATAGGGCAGGTCGAGCTTGTCGGCGGCCAGGAAGCCGTGGAATTCGGGCTTCTTCGCCGCCTCGCGGTACAGGCGGTCGGCGCTGGACTTGCTGCCGGCGCGTTCGTTCAACCGTGCCTCGAAATACGCCCAGCGTGCATCGCTGCGCTGCTTGGCGCCCATCTTGTTGATCGCCGCCAGCGCAGCGGCCCAGTCCGAGCGTGCCATCGCTTCGCGCACGCGCCACTCGTGCAGGCGATCGTCGTAGGCGACCTCGGGCACGGCGTTGAGGCGCCGCGCCGAATCGGGTTCGTAGGACGCCACCGACCACAGTGCGATCTGGTACAGCGCGCGACCGCGCTCCTCGTCGCTCAGGCCCAGTGCATCGGCATAGCGCGGCAGGACCGCTTCGGCCGATGCCGGCGATGCCTTGCCGAACTTCGCCAGGCCCTGCGATGCAACGGCGCGGCTGCGCGCGGTCTTCGGCCAGGTCAGCGCGCGCTCGTGCGGCGCATCGAGGAAGGCGGCGTAGTCGTTGGCGAGGGCGAGCTCGTCGGCGGGCAGGCCGCGGGCCGCGGCGCGCATCACGCCGGGCTGCCATTCGGCGGCGGCCAGGTCGATTCGCTCCCAGCGCAGTTCCGGCGTCAGGCCGCCCTGCGTCGACAGTGCCGCCATCGGTGCGTCGCACTCGTCCGGCAGCGACTTGCCGGTGCTGCGCCAGATGGCCTGCGCGTCGCTGGTCCATTTGGCGTCGGCCCGGCCCTGTGCGAGGCGTGCGCTCAGCTCGCCGCAACGCAACGCCGTGCTCTTGACCTGCGGGCTCCACGCGGCGAGGAACGATGCCCAGTCCTGGCGGCGCGCGGTGGCCGCAAGCCAGGCTTCGCGGAACGATTCGGCGACGGCCTGGCCGCGGTAGCGCGACAGGAACGACTGCGCCTGGCTGGCGGTGAGGTTGTCGATGTCACGGCGCAGGCTGGCGAACTCGACCCAGCCGTAGAGCGGATGACGGGCGATGTCGCTGTACTGGCCGGCGTCGAAGCGGCCGAGTTCGGCTGCCTCCAGCGCGGCACGCACGCGTTGCAGTTGCGGGTCGACGCTGGCCTTGGGCAATGCGGGCAGCTGCACCGGCGGCGCCGCTGCCGTGCTCTGTGCACAGGCAGTTGCGGCGATCGCAGCAATGGACGCAGTGAGTACGATTGTGAACGGGCGGGGGAGCATGCGTGGGACTATAGCCCAGCGTTGTGAAGTGCCCGTCGCCACGACGTGCGATGCAGTCAGTTGCCGTTGCTGATCTGCACGAAAATTCTCAAAGGAATCCCATGATCACTGCACTGCTCATCTTCCTCGCGCTCGGCTGCATCGCCGGCATCCTCGCCGGTCTGCTCGGCGTCGGCGGTGGCCTGGTCCTGGTGGCGGCGCTTGCGTGGTTGTTGCCGGGCATGGGCGTTCCGAAGGAGGCGGCGATGCACGCGGCGCTGGCCAGTTCGCTGGCCAGCATCGTCCTCACAGCAGCGGCTTCGGCGCGCGCGCATGCCGCGCGCGGCAGCGTGCTGTGGCCGACCGTGGCGTGGATGGTGCCGGGACTGCTGCTGGGCGGCTGGCTCGGCAGTGGCCTGGCGGTGCGCGTCGACGACGGCGTGTTGCGCTGGATCGTCGCCGGTTACTGCTTCCTCGCCGCCGCGCAGCTCACCTTTGGTCGCAGCCGCAACAAGGGCGATGCAAGCGTGTCGGCGCCGACCGGCGCGACGATGACGGCGGCCGGTCTCGGCATCGGCGCGGTTTCAGCAGTGGTCGGCATCGGTGGTGGCAGCATGACCGTGCCGCTGCTGGTCTGGCGCGGCATCGCGCCGGTGCGCGCGGTCGGCACGTCGTCCGCCTGCGGCGTCGCCATCGGCCTGGCCAGTGCGGTTGGCTATGCGCTGCATGCGCCGGCCGGCGCCTTGCCCGCGCACGCGATCGGCTACGTCTACCTGCCGGCCGCGATCGGCGTCGCCGCGGCATCCGTGCTGGCCGCGCCGTACGGCACCCGCCTGGCCCACCGGCTCAACGGCGACACATTGAAGCGGGTGTTCGCCGGCTTCCTCGCCCTGGTCGGCACCAGCCTGGTGCTCGGCGGCTGACCCTATTTCGACTTCCCGACGTACGGAATGTGCCGCCCATCTCATAAAACTGGGCGACAACTCGCAGTTTGAGGTCGATTTTCCATACGTAACTTGCCGAAAGCGGCTGGAATTCCCGCCCTGATGGCTTCAATTGCCTGAAAAACCGGGCAATCCGGCGCTCTGTGCCGAAAGTGACGCTGACTCTTTGCCGCTTGTGGCGGCTTTACGAATTGTTTACAACTCAGGGACGCCGCCTGGAGGGGGGTGGGCGCGTACAGCTGTTCAGCCTGATTTTTTCTTTTTGGAGAGAGTCGATGAAAGCACTACGACGTCAGTCCCTGACAAGGGCCATACAACTTTCGCTGCTGCTCAGCCTGCCTGGCCTCGCGGCCGCACAGGACGCAGCGGCACCCGCGCAGCCATCGTCGGCCACGACCCTGGATACGGTCACCGTCACCGGCAGTCGCATCAAGCAGACCAACGTCGTCACCGCGCAGCCGGTGTACGTGCTCGACCGCGCCAAGATCGAGGCCACCGGCCTGCAGAGCGTGGGCGACCTGCTGCAGCAGCTCAGCTCGAGCGGCAAGGCGCTCAACGCCAAGTTCAATTCCTCCGGCAACTTCGGCTATCCGCCGGACGGCGGCGGCATCGGCGCCGGCTCGGCCCAGGTCGACCTGCGCAACCTGGGTTCGCAGCGCACCCTGGTGCTGGTCGACGGCGTACGTTGGGTCAATGAATCGTCCGCGTCGGGCGTGAGCGGCAGCGCCGACCTCAACACCATTCCGCTGGCAATCGTGGAACGAATCGAAGTGCTGGAAGACGGCGCCTCGGCGATCTACGGTTCCGACGCCATCGCTGGCGTGGTCAACATCATCACCCGCCGCAAGTTCGACGGCGCCGAAGTGCATGCCTATTACGGCGAGTACGAGGACGGCGGCGAGACCACCGAAGCCAGCCTGACCATCGGCGGCAGTGGCGATCGCTGGACGGGCATCTTCACCGCGAGCTACTTCGAGCAGCAGGAAATCAGCTCGGGGAGCTGGGACCAGTCGTCGTTCCCGACCCCGGGCACCGGCGTCACCGGCGGCAGCTCGGGCATCCCGCAGGGACGCTTCTTCTTCTGCGACCCGAACCGTCCGACCACCGGCGTCGGCGGCTGCGATGCCGACACCGAGAACTGGTACGACATGACCTTGAACAACGGCACGACCACGCCGGTGTTCGATCCCAGCAACCCCAACGGCGGTACCTACAACCAGTTCGACCAGTCGGACCGCTTCAACTTCGCGCCGTACAACTTCCTGCTCACGCCGAGCAAGCGCAAGTCGATCTTCGCCAGTGCCACCTATGACCTCAGCGATGAGGTGCGCCTGCACGTCAAGGGCCTGTACAACAACCGCACCTCGACCAACCAGGCCGCACCCGAGCCGATCTTCGTCGGCCCCGGCGCCGGCACCGGCGGCATCGCCGACACGATCAGCATCCACCAGGACAATCCGTTCAATCCGTTCGGCTACACGCTCGACGCGGCCTCGAACCTGCTGGTGGTGACCCGTCGTCCGGTGGAAGTCGGCCCGCGCATCTTCCACCAGGATGTCGACACCACGTATTTCAACATCGGCCTCGACGGCACCTTCGGCATGGGCGACCGCACCCTCGGCTGGGACGTCAACTACGCCCACTCCGAGAACAAGGCCACGCAGGAGTTCCTCAACGGCTACAACGTGGCCAAGATGAAGCTGGCGCTGGGTGATCCGGCGATCTGCGCACTGGTCGCCGGCTGCACGCCGCTCGACCTGTTCGGCGGCCAGGGCCGACCGATGACGCAGGACCAGATCGACTACATCCGCACCCGCCAGATCGACTCGAGCAAGCAGGTGCTGGACCTGTTCCAGGGCAACATCACCGGCGACATGTTCAACATCGGCGATCGCACCGCCGGATTCGCCGCGGGCATCGAGCATCGCCGTTATCGCGGTGACTTCAATCCCGATCCGCTGCGCCAGACCGGCGAATCGCAGGACTCGTTCGCAGCGCCGGTGTCGGCGTCGTACGAAGTGGACGAAATCTATACCGAGTTCAGCTTCCCGGTGCTGGCGTCGCTGGATCTCAGCGCCGCCATCCGCTACTCGGACTACTCGACCTTCGGCAACGAGACCACCGGCAAGGTCGGTTTCCGCTGGCAGCCGATCGAGGACATCGTCGTCCGCGGCACGTACTCCACCGGCTTCCGCGCACCGAACCTGGGCGAGCTGTTCGGCCTGACCCAGTTCGGCGCGACGCTGGTCGATCCCTGCGGTTCCACCGGTCGTCCGGGCCCGGCATCGCCTGACCTGGCGGCGGGCTGCGCCGCGCAGGGTGCGCCGCCGAACTTCGTCCAGGCCAACACCCAGATCACCACCTTCACCGGTGGCAATCCGGACCTGCAGCCGGAGACGTCCGACAACTGGACCTTCGGCGTGGTCTATGCGCCCAGCTGGGGTGCCGGCCAGTCGTGGTCGGACCGCATCGACTTCGAAGTCGGCTACTACAACGTCGAGATCGAGGACGCGATCCAGGCCCGCGACCTGCAGGCATTGCTGACGACCTGCCTGCGCGAGGGCGGTGTCAACTCGGTCAACTGCACGCCGTTCTCGCGCGGCGCCGGCGGCAACCTCAATCCGCCCAACAACTTCCTCGACAACCTGGGTTCGATCAAGACCGACGGCGTGGACATCAAGGCCAACTGGGCCGGTCCGGAGTGGAGCTGGGGTCGTTTGAACGCGTCGCTGCAGTCGACCTACGTCAACGACTACGAGGCCGTCGACGTCGACGGCAACCGCTCGCAGCGCGAGGTCGGCATCGAAGTCGACGACAGCGCGATCCCGGAATGGCAGACCAACGTGCAGCTGGGCTGGACCAAGGGTGACTTCAACGCTGGCTGGACGCTGCGCTACATCTCGTCGGTGGAAGAGTCGTGCGACAACGTGCCGGTTGCCAACGCGCCGGGTTGCCTGGGCGGTGAAGACTTCAACGAGCTCGGCTCGACCACGTTCAACGATGCGCAGTTCAACTGGTCCAACGCGTTCACCGAAGGCTTGAAGCTGACGGTCGGCGTGAACAACATCTTCGGCAAGGAGCCGCCGGTGTGCCTGACCTGTTCGCTCAACGGTTACGACGCAGGTACGTATGACCTGCCGGGTGCGTTCTGGTACGTGAGCGCGGACTATCGCTTCTGATGGCGTGCTCGTGATCGTCTGATCGCGAATGCGTGCGGAACGAGGACGGTCGATGCTTGCATCGACCGTTCTTTTTCTTGGGTCTGGTAGCCCGGGTATGCGAAGCGCACCCGGGAATCGTGCGTGTCGGAACCCGGGTGCGCTTCGCTCACCCGGGCTACGCGAGGTGCCGCTCAGCGCAATGCGCTGTCGGGCACGTCCAGCTGGATAGACAGCGCGAGGTGGTCCGACTGCGCCGCCGGCAATGCGCGCGCGTTTGATGTGCGCAGGCCGTCGCCGACGAGGATGTGGTCGATCGCGCGCTGCGGACGCCAGCTCGGGAAGGTCGGCACGTCTCCCTCGGGCGGTTGCAGGCGGGTGCTGCGGAACAGCGCCTGCATTTCCGGACGATCGATCGAGCAGTTGAAGTCGCCCATCAGCACCGCGTGCGGATGATCGTGCAGCAGTTCGGCGATGAAGCCCAGCTGCGCGGCACGCGAACTGGCGCCGAGCGAAAGATGCGCCACCGCGACCAGCAATGCAGCATCGCCCTCGCCGTAACGCGCCAGCAGCACGCCGCGGCCGGAGATGCGGCCCGGCAGCGGATGGTCGATGACTTCGCGCGGCTCAAGCCGGCTCAGCAGGCCGTTGGCACTGGAGGCGACGCCGCCGACGCGGCGGTTGGGCTGGTGGCTCCAGTAATCGAAGCCGCCGCGCTGGGCCAGGTAGTGGGTCTGGTTGGTGAACCCGGAGCGCAGGCTGCCGGGATCACTCTCGTTGAGGCCGACGATGTCGTGCTCGCCGGCCAGCTGCGCGATGGTGTCGAGGCTGCCGCGCTTGTTGCCGGCCGGCAGCACGTGCGACCAGCTGCGCGCGACGTAGTCGTGGTAGCCGCGCGTGCTCGACCCCGCCTGGATGTTGGCGCTTAGCAGGCGGAGCCGGCGCGTCTCCATTCGGGGCGGGGTCGCCAGGTCAGCCGCCGGCCGGAGCCGGGGCGGCGGACTTGGCGCGTTCCTGCGCGACCAGGTGGTCGGCGATGCGCAGGCTGTCCTCGAAGCTCTTGCCGACGACCTTGTACTTGCCGTTGATCAGCAGCGACGGGGTCGAGTCGACGCCACTGCGGCTGATGAAGCTTTCGGCGCGCTTGAGCTTGGCGTTCACCGCGAAGCTGCTCATGGTGCTTTCGAACTGCTTGGGATCGACGCCGTACTTGGCGTAGAACCCCGCGATCTGGGCGTCGCTCGGCAGCGGCTGCACCGGCAGCGTGTGGTCGACATGGATCGCGTTGAACATCTGCACGTGGGTCTTGTCGAGCACGCCCATCGCCTGCGCGGTGTAGAAGGCCTTCGCGTACGGCATCCAGTAGCCGCCGAACGGCGCGGCCAGCGGCACGAACTTCACGTCGGCCGGCTGCTTGGCCTTCCAGGCCTCAACCAGCGGTTCGAAGTGCGCGCAGTGCGGGCAGGTGTAGCCGAAGACTTCGACCACTTCGATCTTGCCGTTGGTGGGCTCATAGGTCTGGCCGCCGGCGATCTCGATGTAATCGGTGCCCGCGACCGGAGCAGGGCCTTCCGGCGCCGTGGCGGCAGCCGCCGGAGCAGCCGGGGCAGCGGGACCGGTCGGCGTGGCCGCAGCCGTCGTTTCCGTCGGCGCGGGTGCAGCCGGTTCGCTCGGAGCGGCGGCGACCGGCGCGGCCGGGGCCGCGGTGTCGGCCGGGGCCGGAGCCTGCTTGGAGCAGGCGGACAGGGCGAGCAGGCCGGTCAGAACCACGGCAAGGTGAGGCAGGCGCGAGGTCATGGATCGAATTCTCCGCAGATGGCTATTGCTGGAAGGTGTGGCCGGCGCGCAAGCGACCGGGCCGGGCAAGAGGTGTCACCGCAAGAATACCGGCCGCCAGGGCTGACCGGTATTCCGAGTGCGCAGTCAGTGTGTTGCACGCTCGCGCTGTACCAGTTGATCGGCGATGCGCAGGGTGTCGTCGAAGCTGTTGCCGAGGACGCGGTACTTGCCATTGACCACCAGCGTCGGCGTGCCTTCGACGCCGCTGGTGCGGATGAACTGCTCGGCCCGCTCCATGCGCGCCTGCACCTGCGGGCTGTCGTAGGTGGCGGTGAAGCGCTGCGCATCGACGCCATAGCGTCCGTAGAAGCTGGCGATCTCGTCGACCGACGGATTGCGCAGCGGCAAGGTGCCGTCGGTGTGCAGCGCCAGGAACATCGCGTCATGGCTCTTTGCGGCCACGCCCAGCTCCTGCGCGGTGTAGAACGCCTTGGCATAGGGCGTCCAGTAGCCGCCGAACGGCGCGGCCATCGGCACGAAGCTGACCTGCCTGGCATTGCTGGCCTGCCACTTGGCGACCTGCGGCTGGAAGTGCGCGCAGTGTGGGCAGGTGTAGCCGAACACCTCCACCACCTCGACCTTGCCCTTCACCGGCGCGAACGGCTTGCCGCCGTCGATCACCACGTAATCGGTGCCCTCGACCAGGGCAGCCGGGGCGTTGGCCGCGATCGCGCCGGAGACGAGCGCGGCGGCGGGCAGCAGGGTGAACAGGACCAGTGCTTGCACGGCCAGCTTTCGCACGGATGCAGACCGCAGGACAGGACGACGGATCATCGATTGGGCTCTTGAGGGCGGACGATGGAAGGGATCTGAAAACAAAACGCCGGTCGTGTGGCCACGACCGGCGCAAGCTGACAACAGGGAGGAGATATTCGCTGTGACCACGGTCACCGGCGAAAGTTCTGCCTTTTATGAACCGGAGGCGGGCGCCGCCGGCTCCTGGGTCGGGGCGGGCGCCGGAGCGGCGGCCGGGGCAGCAGCGGCCGGGGCGGGGGCGGCCGGAGCGGAAGCCGGAGCAGCGGCGGCCGGCGCAGCCGGTGCGTTGGCCGCGGCGAGGTCGTCGTGGCTCGGGTGCAGGCCCTGCAGGTAGCTCGACAGCGAGCCGATTTCCTCGTCACTGAGCTGCTTGGCGACGGTCGCCATCACGGTGAACAGGTGGGCATCGCGCTGGGTGGTGGTACCGGTGCGGTACTCCTCCAGGCGGCGCTGGGTGTAGGCCGACTGCTGGCCCGCGATGTGCGGGTAGGCCGGGCCCGGGTTGCCGGCGCCGTCGGGGCCGTGGCAGGCCATGCAGGCCGGGATGCCGCGGGCCTTGTCGCCCGAGCGGAACAGCTGCTGGCCGATTTCGAAGAACTTCTTGCCCGAATTCGGGCCGGTCGCGATGACGGTGTCGTCGGCGACGCCGGCACCGGCCTTCTGGGTGGCGAAGTAGGCGCCGATGTCGCGCGCGTCCTGGGCACTGAGGGCGTCGGCGAACGGCTTCATGACCGCGGCCATGCCGGTGTTGCGCTCGCCGGTCTTGAACAGGGCGATCTGGTGGGCGATGTAGCGCTCGCTCTGGCCAGCCAGGCGCGGGTACTGCGGATCGGTCGGGTTGCCGTCCAGGCCGTGGCAGGCGGCGCAGGTGCCGGCCTTGGTCGCGCCAGCCTTGGCGTCACCCCAGACGACCTTTTCCGGCGCGGTGTTCAGCGCAGCGGCCTGGACCGGTGCGTTGTCCGGGACCGGGGTGACGGTGGTCTGGGCGTAGGCGACGGCAGCGGCCGCCATTGCGGCGAGGCCGATCATGCCGAGGACGCGGGCTTGGCTCATGTAGCTGGGCTCCGAAACACTTTAAGAGGCGCCCTCGATGCGGACGCCGGAACCGCGGAATTATCGTCGCCGCTCCCGGTTGGGTCAACGCGGATTGCGTGGATGAGCTGTCCGGGTGAGGCGTTTTGCGCGGTTTTCGACCTTTCGCGGGCGCCGTGGCCGCTGTTTCCGGCGGTCAGGGGCGTGGCCATGCGATCCTATGGCATGGCCAATCCCTTCGTCCGCGCCCGCTACCTGCTGGCGGCGCACAACCACAAGCAGCTGCCCCCCGAGGGCGGGACCGAGGTCGCCTTCGCCGGCCGCTCCAATGCCGGCAAGTCCAGCGCCCTCAATGCGCTGTGCCAGCAGAACGCGATGGCACGGGTCTCCAAGACCCCGGGCCGGACCCAGCAGCTGGTCTATTTCGACATCACCCCGCCCAGCGAGGAGCCGGTTCCCGGCCGTTTCCTGGTCGATCTGCCCGGTTATGGCTACGCCAAGGTGCCGCAGGACCTGCAGGCGCACTGGCAGGCCTTCATCCATCAGTACTTCCAGACCCGGGAGTCGCTCAAGGGGCTGGTGGTGGTGATGGACATCCGCCATCCGTTGCGCGAGTACGACCGGCAGATGCTCGGTTATGCGGTCAATCGCGGTCTGCCGGCGCATGCGCTGTTGACCAAGGCCGACAAGCTGGGCCGCGGGCAGCAGATGCAGACGCTGCAGGCGGTCAAGCGTGACCTGTTCAGTGCGTTTGGCGACACGGTCAGTGTGCAGACGTTCTCGGGGGAGTCGAAGCAGGGTGTGGACGAGGCGCGCGCCGTGGTCGCCGGGTGGCTGGGCGTCTGACGCCCTTGCAACAGCAACAGTGGGATGACGGTGTTGGGTGCGGACAACGCCACTCCGCAACAGGAAGCCCCTCGCTGCACTCGTTACGACACGAGGCATGAAAAACCCCCGCCGGATCGCTCCGGCAGGGGTTGGGTTCTTCAGCCCGTGGGGGGTATCAGAACTTGTACGACGCGCCGACCAGGTAGGTGCGGCCCCACTCGATGTACTCGAGCGGACGATCCTTGGTGCTGGCGTAGGTCTGGTAGGCCGAGTTGGTCAGGTTGCTGCCCTGCAGGTACAGGCTCAGGCCCGACATCGTCCCGTCACCGAACTCATAGCTGATCTGCGCATCCAGCTGGTCGTCGCCCACCACGTAACGCAGCGTGCGATTGCCGTTGAAGTTGCCGATCTCACCGATGAAGTCCGAACGCCAGCGCTGGCTCACGCGGGCCTCGAAACCGCCGCGCTCGAAATACGCCGTGAAGCTGTACACCTCGTCCGACAGGCCCGGCAGCGTGATCGGCTGCGAACCGACGCTGCTCGCGCTGTCCGGATCGACGATCTCGATGTCGCTGTCGTTGAAGCTGGCGTTGGCGACGATGCCGAAGCCTTCCAGCGGCTCCCACAGCATGTCCAGCGGCAGCGAAGCACTCAGCTCCAGGCCCTGCAGCATGCCGCCCTGGCCGTTGTAAGGCGCAGTGAAGTTGCCCGTGGTCTGGGCCGGCACGCCACCCGGCGGCGGCACGTAGTCGGCGACGAAGCTGCTGAAGTCGTAGCCGTCCTGCGTCTGCTTGTAGATGTAGCTGCGCAGATCCTTGTAGAAGTACGCCGCCGCAACGTAGGCACGATTGTCGCCGAAGTACTTCTCGTATGACACGTCGAACGCATTGGCACGCCACGGATCCAGGCGCGGGTTGCCGCCGCTCGCGCCGGGCTTGCCGGTCGAGGTGTCGACGCCGAACTCCAGCGAAGCGCGCATGTCGTCCACGCGGGCGCGGGCGACCTGGCGGGCCAGGGCGACACGCAGGGTCTGGTCGTGCGCGAACGAGAACGCCAGGTTCAGGCTCGGCAGAACGTCGGTGTAGGTCGTGCCGTCCTCGAACGGCTTGGGTGCTCCACCGCCGGGTACCGTGCCGTCCCAGTAATTCGCGTTCGACGACTGGTCGGTGTGCTGGATCTGCACGCCGACGTTGCCGCGGACACCGACCGAACCCCACTCGGTGTCGATGTCGGCCTGCACGTAGCCGGTGGTGATCTTCTCGTTGACCGTCCAGGCCTTCGACACCAGGTACGACAGGTCGGAGACCGGATTGAAGGTCATGTAACGACCGACCGCGCCCGGGACATTCCACGCCGGAATGTAGCCGATGCCGGCGAAGCCCAGGTTGACGGGATCGAACTGCAAGTCAGAGGCGATCGTGGTGTCGCATCCACTGCAGATGTTGATGTTGCCTTCCGGCTGGGTCTTCTGCTTCTCGCGATCGGCATAGTTCAGGCCGAGGTCGATGTTCGACAGCCAGCCCCACGACGTCGGACCCGGCAGCGAAACCACCACACGCGCACCCTTGAGCTCGTCATCGACGCTGGGCACCTTGCCGTAACCGGAACCGTAGATCGTGTTGGTCAGGTACAGCGTGCTCGGGTCGGAGTAGTCCAGGCCCGGTGCCAGCTGCGAGAAGTTGCCGTTGCTGTAACCCAGGTTGACCGTGTCGAGCTGCGGCGCGGGCAGGCGCTGGGTGTTGTTTTCCAGGCTCAGCTCGTCGCGGCTGGCCTTGGAGTAGCTGAGGTCGGCGTTGACGCGGGCATTGCCCACGGCGAAGTCGTTGTTCCAGCCAAACGCGTTGATCTCGTCCTCGCGCTTGTTGTACATGCCGCGCACCAGCGGATACACGCCGCTGGCGCTGCCGCCGACGAAGGTGTTGTTGCCGTTGATCTGCGCACCGGTGATGTTCAGGCCCGGGGTGTAGCCGCCGTTGTAACCGCTGAGGTTGACCTCGAACTGGTTGGCGGTGTCGACCTGCTCGGCCTCGGTATGGAACACGTCCAGCGTGCTCGTCCAGTCGTTGGACGGGCGGTACTGCACGGTCGCCATGACGCCGTCACGCTCGGCATAGCCGGTGCGGCGCAGGGCCTTGATGCCGTCGGAGTAGAACGTGCCGCCGGCCACGCCCGGACGCCATCCGTCCTGGACGGCCTGCCACGGCTCGTACAGGCCGACCTGCTCTTCCTGGATCGGCGTCTCAAGGTGCGAGTAGCCGATCGAGAAGCCCAGGGTGTTGTCGAGGAACTGGCCGATATAGCTGGCGTTGATGCGGTTGCCGTCGCCGTCGCTGTCGGCAGCCGAACCCAGCGAGTTCTTCTGGTAGCGCGCACCGAAGACCGCGACCGGCTCGCTGAAGCTCAGCGGGCGCACGGTCTGCATGTCGATGGTGGCCGACAGGCCCTGGCCGACCAGCGATGCGTCGGGGGTCTTGTACACGGTCACGCCGTTGAACAGCTCCGACGGGTACTGGTCGAACTCGACGCTGCGGTTGTCGCCGGTGCTGACCACTTCGCGGCCGTTGAGCAGCGTGGTGGCGAAGTCGGGCGACAGGCCGCGGACGCTGATGACCTGGGCGCGGCCGGCCACGCGCTGGGCGGCCAGGCCGGGCAGGCGTGCGATGGATTCGGCGATGCTGATGTCAGGCAGCTTGCCGATGTCTTCGGCCGAGATGGCTTCGACGATCGAGGTCGAATCCTTCTTGGTCGAGATGGAGCTTTCGATACCGGCGCGGATGCCGGTGACGACGACCGAGTCCAGCGTCGTGGCGTCCTGGCCCGGTGTGCCCGGCTGGCCGGTTTCCTGCGCCTGGGCGCCTGCGGCGATCAGCATCGTCGCCGAAGCCAGTGCCACGCTCAGCAGATTGCGCTTGAGTTGCATCTCCCCTCCCACTGCATAGTGTTTTTATAGTCGGCTTGCGTACGTCGCAGCGATTGCGCTGCCGATCGTCGAAGCCCGTGCGCCAGGATTGGCAATGTGAAAGACCGTTCCAGAACGTAGCGCGATGGTAGACGCAGGCATCGCTGCACAAATTCCATTGCATACGTATTCATCGCCGTGGCGCGAAGACAGATGGGGGGTGCAATCGTTTTCCGGACGCACGCAATCGCCGCCGCCGGTCGCCGGGCGGTGGGGGCTGGGCCGGCCGGCACCGCAGGGTGCCGGGCCGCGGGCCGCTAGGGCGCCGCAACCTCCGGGATAGCCGGTGCCGCCAGGTATTCGCGACAGCGCGGCATCGCGCTGGCCGCGGGCGTGGCGTAGGCCCAGTGCAGGAACACCGGCAGCATGCGCGCCCACGACGCCTGGTTGTGGCGACCGTCGTCGAGCAGGAAGAAATCGATGTCGGTGCGCTGGCGGCACGGCGCATACGCCAGTGACACCGGGTAGCCCGAACCGGCGAGGCCGCGCAGGTCGCGCGCGCCATCGCGGCCGCCGCGGATCAGCGTCAAGGCATCGTCGAGGGCATCGAACACACCGTCGTGATCACGGTCGTCGGTCTCTTCGGCGCTGCCCACGGCGATGAACATGCGCAGGCCATCGCGCTTGGGGCCGCGCTCGACCTGCCCCTGCGCGAGGCGATCATCGCCGCCAGGCTGCAGCGGCGGCAGCCAGAATGACGGCGAGAACGCGCCCACGCGCGCGAACAGGTCGGGGTACTGCCAGCCCATGTCGAATGCCTGCAAGGCACCCAGTGACCAGCCGAGCATGGTGCGGTCGGAAGCCTGCACACGCGTTCGGTAGTGACTGTCGACGTAGGGCACGAGCGTGGTTGCCAGCCATTGCGCGTATTCATGCGCGCGCGCGCCGATCGGCCCGAAGCGCGACGTGCCGGGCAAGCTGGCGCCGGCTGCGCGGTCGGACAGTCCGTAGGTGCCCATGCGGTCGCTGAGCATGTCGATGGCGACCACGATCACCGGTTCGATCGCGTCGTCTGCGTACAGGCGCGACAGCGTGGACTCGAGGCCGACGGCCGCCATGTCCTGGCCGTCATTGATATAGAGGACGCGATAGCGCCGGTCGCTTGCTTCGTCGTAACCCGGCGGCAGGTACACGGCGACCTTCACCTGCTCGGGCGCGAAGGCCGGTGCCTGGAGCTGCACGCGCACGGGTTCGGCATGCGCCGCCATGGCGAACGATGCCGTCAACGCGAGCGCGGCAAGGGCAGCTCGCGCTCGCATCGCCAGGTCAGCCAATCCGCGAGAAGAAGACCGCGTGCGCAGGCAGCTGCAGCCGTCCCGCTTCGATCCGTCCGGCCAGCAGGCCGTGATCGTCGACAGCCACCAGCGCGCCCAGCTGCGCCGGCAGTGTCCACTGCTGCGGCTGTGCCGACAGGTTGAACACCACCAGCAACGATTCGTCGTCGCTGCCGCGGGTGAAGGCCAGCACCGGCTCGGGCGCATCGAGGAAGGCGATGTCGCCGGCAACGAGTGCCGGGTGCGCCTTGCGCCAGCGCATCAGGTGGCGGACGCCGTTGAGCACCGAATCGGCCTGCGCATCCTGCACGGCAACGCTGCGCGCGCTGTGCGTGGCGGCCACCGGCAGCCACGGCTTGCCGTCGCTGAAGCCTGAATGCGTGCCACCGTTCCACGGCATCGGCGTGCGGCAGCCATCGCGGCCCTTGAAGTTTGGCCAGAACGCGATGCCGTAGGGATCCTGCAGCGATTCGAACGGAACCTCCGCTTCGGTCAGCCCCAGTTCCTCGCCCTGGTACAGGCAGACCGAGCCGCGCAGCGAGCACACCAGCGCCACCAGCTGCTTGGCCAGGTCGTCGGGCGCGTCGTCGCCGCCCCAGCGCGTCACTGCGCGGCGAACATCGTGGTTGGAGATCGCCCAGCACGGCCAGCCGCGGGTCATCTTCGCTTCCAGGTCCTCGACCGTGCCGCGGATGTAGGCGGCGCTGAAGTCGTCGGTCAGCAGCTCGAAGCTGTAGCCCATGTGCAGGCGCTGCTCGTTGACGTACTCGCCCATCGTTGCCAGCGAGTCCTCCGAGGAGATCTCGCCCAGCGTGGTCGCGCCCGGGTAGCGGTCGAGCAGGGCGCGCAGGTCCTCGAGGAAGTCGAGGTTCTGCGGCTGCGTGTTGTTGTAGTGGTGGTACTGGAACGCGTACGGGTTGTCCGGGCTGAAGCCGCGACCCGTGCGCAGTTCCGCCGGCTTGGGCGGGTTGTCGCGCAGCTGCTGGTCGTGGAAGCAGAAGTTGATCGCGTCCAGGCGCAGGCCGTCGACGCCGCGGTCGAGCCAGAATTTCACATTGTCCAGCGTCGCTTCGCGCACCGCCGGGTTGTGGAAGTTGAGGTCCGGCTGCGACGACAGGAAGTTGTGCAGGAAGTACTGGCCGCGGCGCGGTTCCCAGCGCCAGGCGACGCCGCCGAACAGCGACAGCCAGTTGTTGGGCGGGGTGCCGTCGGGCCTGGCGTCGGCCCACACGTACCAGTCGGCGCGGGCGTTGTCGCGGCTCTCGCGGCTCTCCTTGAACCAAGCGTGCTCGACCGAGGTGTGGCTGAGCACCTGGTCGATCATCACCCGGATGCCGAGCGAGTGCGCCTTGGCCAGCAGGCGGTCGAAGTCGTCGAGCGTGCCGAACAGCGGGTCGACGTCGCGGTAATCGGCGATGTCGTAACCGAAGTCGGCCATCGGCGATTTGAAGAACGGCGAGATCCAGATCGCATCGACGCCGAGGCTGGCGACATAGTCCAGCCGCTCGATGATGCCGGGCAGGTCGCCGACGCCGTCGCCATTGGTGTCAAGGAAGCTGCGCGGGTAGATCTGGTAGATCACCGCGCCGCGCCACCATGCTGCGCTGTTAGGGGGCATGGTCTGCTGCATTGCCACCTGCCTGTCCGTTGTGACTGCCGCCATCGTCATCCGCGCGCCGCTTGTGTCGTTGGGCGCATCGGTCGGATGCGCGCTGGTGCGCACTATTCCACGCCGCATGCCCGCCGGGATTGCCTGGTCCCTCGGCAAGGCGATGAATACGTATGCAGCAAGCGCTTGTGCATCGGCGCCGCGAACTACCATGGCCGCTGATCGAAAAGGGGCGACGCATGAGTCAAGCCGCAAGGGCAAGGGTCCCGGCCGGGGTTCTGGCCATGGGTGCCTGCCTGCTCGCCATCGCCTGTATGGCCGCGCTGGCGCATGAGCCGGCCGCGCCGGACGATGCTGCATGGCAGCACGGACTGGCCTGGCGCGGGCAGACGGTGACCATGAGCCAGCAGGACTCGACCTATGTGCTTGCCGGCGCCGCATCGCCGCGCACAGTCCCGGCGCAGCCCTTGCGCAGCCAGACCGCGAGCCCGTTGTTCGACGGCCTGTTCGCGCTCGCCCAGGCCGAGCTGGAGCAGGCGCAGGTCGAATCGATCACCGACAGCGCCTTCGACAACGGCAAGCCGATCGCCTGTCCATGCTTCGAGACCGGCGAGAAGTGGCGCTACGTCTGGACCCGCGATGTCTCCTACGCGGCCGACCTCGCATTGGCACGGGTGTCGCCCGAACGCACGCGGGCCTCATTGCGCTTCAAGCTGTCGGGCGTCAGGCCGCCCGCGGCCGCCGGCGGATTCTTCGTCGCCCAGGACACCGGCTCGGGCGGCAGCTGGCCGATCAGCAGTGACCGGGTGGTGTGGTTCCTGGCGGCGCGGCATCTGGTCGACGCCAGCAGTGCCGACAGCAATCGCTTCGCCGACGAGACCTGGCGCGCGCTGACCGACACGCTGGCGCAGGACCGCGCCTTCGTCTTCGACGACAACGTCGGGCTCTATCGCGGCGAAACCTCCTACCTCGACTGGCGTGAGCAGTCCTATCCGCGCTGGACTGCGAACGATGTCGGCTTCATCGCGCAGTCGTTCGCCCTTTCGACCAACGTCCTGCAGTACCAGGCGCTGCGGCTGGGCGAAAAGATGGCCGGGCGTCGCGGCGACCCGCGCGCGGCGACCTATTCCCGCCAGGCCGATGCGCTTGGCAAGGCCATCGATCGCGCCTTCTGGCGAGAGGATCGCGGCCTGTACATGAGTTACATCGGCACGGCCGAGCACCGCGTGCCGTTCGAGGCCTATGACCTGCTCGGCCTGGCGCTGGTGATCGAAAGCGGCATCGCTCCGGCCGATCGCGCGCGCCGCGCGCTGTCGCGCTACCCGGCGCTGGACAGCGGCAGCCCGGTGATCTGGCCGCAGCAGCCGGACACCGCGATCTACCACAATCGCGCGATCTGGCCGTTCGTCAGCGCTTACTCTCTGCGCGCCGCGCGCACGGTCGGGCACGCGCCGCGCATCGCCCATGAGATCCGCTCGATGATGCGCGGTGCCGCGCTGGCCGGCTCGAACATGGAGAATTTCGAACTGGTCACGCAGGCCGTGCACGTCGAAGACGGTGCGCACAGCGGCCCGGTGGTCAACTCGCCACGGCAGCTGTGGTCGGTGGCGGCGTACCTGGACATGGTCATCCAAGGCGTGTTCGGCGTCGGCGAGGACGGCAGCGTCAAGCCGATGCTGCCTGCCGAGCTGGTGCCGACGCTGTTCGGCGACCAGGACGCGATCTCGCTGCAGTTGCGCGACCGGAAAGTGACCTTGCGGCGTCCACGCGTGATCGATGGCGACCTGCTGGTCGCCGGGTCAACGCGCGTTGAAGGAAGCGACACCCTCGTCGATCTCACTGCCACGCGCAGCGCGCCGGCGACCCTGGCGACGGATGCCGCGACATTCGCCCCGCCTTCGCCCGAGGCGCCGCAGCCACACAGGATCGCGGGGCAATGGCAGATCGTGCTCGCGCCGGGCACGCGACTGTACGTGGACGGCAAGCGCAGCGCCGATTCGGGTACGGCATCTGCTCCGGTCACCCTGGCCAACCGGCCGTACCAGCAGTGCCTCAGCCTGACCCGCGTCGGCAGCGATGGCCTGGAGTCGCTGCACAGCCCCACCCGCTGCATCGGCGAGGAAGGGCAGGTCGCCGGCGAATGGCCGCGGCAGTGGACCGCGCCGGCGGGCGGCACGTTCTCGGTGCGCCTGGATTTCCTCAATGCACACGGGCCGATCAACACCGGCATCACCGCCGCGGTGAAGGTGCTGGTGGTGGACTGCGCCGGGCAGCCGCAACAGACGGGCACGCTGGTGATGCCGCACGGTCAGGCACGGCAGCTCTCCAGTGCGGTCGTATTCGACGCCAAGGCGGGCGCGCAATGCCGTTTCGACCTGCGTGACGGCTTCAACATGAGCTACCTGAGCCACTTCGCCCATTACACCGGCGGCACCGGTGGAGCGACGGGGGCGTTGAACTCGGCCCAGCTGGGGGAGCTGCACGTGGTGCCCGTCGCCCCCGCGAAGGCGGCGACCCAGTGACTTCCGCTCTCATCAAAGTCAAAGTCGAAGTCCCTGGATTCCCGCGTTCGCGGGAATGACGCCAACCCAACGAGATCGGCCAGCCAATGACCACAAAACCGCAGCTGACGTTCTGGCAGATCTGGAACATGTGCTTCGGCTTCCTCGGCATCCAGTTCGGATTCGCCCTGCAGAACGCCAATGTCAGCCGCATCTTCCAGACCCTCGGCGCCAGCGTGGACGAGATCCCGGCGTTGTGGATCGCCGCACCGCTGACCGGGCTGATCGTGCAGCCGATCGTCGGCTACCTGTCCGACCGCACCTGGACGGGACTGGGGCGGCGCCGTCCTTACTTCCTCGTCGGCGCGGTGCTGGCGACGCTGGCGCTGCTGGCGATGCCGAACTCGCCGACGCTGTGGATCGCCGCCGGCCTGCTGTGGGTGCTCGACGCGTCGATCAACATTTCGATGGAGCCCTTCCGCGCCTTCGTCGGTGACCAGCTGCCGACCTCGCAGCGCGCAGGCGGCTACGCCATGCAGAGCTTCTTCATCGGCGTCGGCTCGGTCATCGCCAGTCTGCTGCCGTGGTTCCTGGCGCAGGTCGGCGTCGGCAACACCGCCGGCCCCGGCGAAGTCCCCGACACCGTCCGCTATGCCTTCTACTTCGGCGGCGCGGTGCTGATGCTGTCGGTCGGCTGGACCATCCTCAGCACCCGCGAGTACCCGCCGGACGTGCTGCGCGCGCACGACACCCTGCAGCGCGCGCCGCGACGCACGCTCGACCACGCGCGCGCGCGCCGCAACGGCCTGGTGTGGCTCGCGCTCGGCGCCGCCGGCGCCTTCGTGGTGTTGCACTACGCGCTCGACAAGCAGCTCTACATCCTCGCCGGCCTGGCCGCAGGCTACGGACTGGCGCTGCTGCTGGTGACGCTGGCCAGTCGCGACAGCGCCTTCGCCCACATCATCGGCGACATGCACGACATGCCGGCGGAGATGCGCCGCCTCGCCGTCGTCCAGTTCTTCTCCTGGTTCGCCCTGTTCGGCATGTGGATCTACACCACCGGTGCCGTCACCGCTGTCCACTACGGCAGCAGCGATACCGCTTCGGCCGCGTACAACGAAGGCGCCAACTGGGTCGGCGTTCTCTTTGCGGCCTATAACGGCTTTGCTGCGCTGGCGGCGGTGGTGATCCCGTGGATGGTGCGCCGCATCGGCCTGCGCATGAGTCACCTGATCAACGTGTGGCTCGGCGGCCTGGGGCTGATCTCGTTCCTCTTCATCCGCGATCCGCACTGGTTGCTGCTGTCGATGGTCGGCGTCGGCTTCGCCTGGGCTTCGATCCTGTCGCTGCCGTATGCGCTGCTGGCCGACAGCGTGCCGTCGGAGAAGATGGGCGTGTTCATGGGCATCTTCAACTTCTTCATCGTGATCCCGCAGCTGATCGCGGCGAGCCTGCTGGGTTTCCTGTTGAACACATTCTTCGGCGGACAACCCATCCAGGCGCTCACCATCGGTGCCATCAGCCTGTTTGTCGCCGGCCTGTGCGTGCTGCGCGTGCGCGACCCGCGTGCGGCCACGCTTGCCGCCAGCCATTGAGACGTGTGCCAATGCCGAACCTGAAACTCCGCCCACTCGCGGCCCTGCTGCTGGCCGCGATCTGCGCGCAGGCGACCGCCGCCGACAGCGCGCCGCAGTACTACGGCACGCTGGAGCCGTTCGCCAGCGAAGCGGTGTACTTCGTTGTCACCGACCGTTTCGTCAATGGCGACACGGGCAACGACCACCGCGACCAGGGCGGACCGGACCCGGCCACGCGCAGTTTCGACCGGCCGGTGCCGGGACCGAATGGCGAGACCGACAACATCGGCTACCTCGGCGGCGACTTCAAAGGCGTGCTCGACAACGTCGGCTACATTCGCGACATGGGTTTCACGGCGGTGTGGATCACGCCGATCGTCGACCAGCCCGATGCTGCCTTCACCGGCGGCAAGCCGGTCAGCTGGGGCAGCTTCTGGACCGACCAGGGCAAGACCGGCTACCACGGCTACTGGGGCGTGAACTTCTACAAGCTCGACGAGCACCTGCCCAGTCCGGGCCTGGATTTCGCCGGGTTCACCCAGGCGATGCACGGCCAGCAGATGAAGGTGGTGCTCGACATCGTCGGCAACCACGCCTCTCCAGCGTTCTCGATGCCACGCAGCCAGCCGGAGTTCGGCAAGGTCTACGATCGCGCCGGCAAGCTGCTCGCCGATCACCAGAACCTGCCGCCGGAAAAGCTCGATCCAGCGCACAACCCGCTGCATGCGTTCTACCGCTCGCCGGCGGAGATCGCCGAGCTGGCCAGCTTCAACGACGGCAATCCGGCCGTGCTCGACTATTTGTCAGGTGCGTACCTGCAGTGGCTGGGGCAGGGCGCCGATGCGTTGCGCATCGACACCATCGGCTGGATGCCGCACGGGTTCTGGAAGCAGTTCGCCGACCGCATGCGCGCGCAGCGGCCGGGCCTTTTCATGTTCGGCGAGAACTTCGAGTACGACCCCGACAAGATCGCACCGCATACCTGGGCGAAGAACGGTTCGATCAGCGTGCTCGACTTCCCGATGAAGGAGCGCATGGCGCAGGTGTTCGGCCGTGGCGACAAGCCCTACGGTTTCGAGAACCTGCAGCCACGGCTGTACCTGCAGGGCGGGCCGTACGCCAACCCGTATGACCTGATGACGTTCTACGACAACCACGACATGCCGCGCCTGGACGCCAGTGACGAAGGTTTCATCGACGCACACAACTGGCTGTTCACCGCGCGCGGCATCCCGGTGGTCTATTACGGTTCGGAGGTCGGCTTCATGCGCGGCCGCGCCGAGCATGCCGGCAACCGCAACTACTTCGGCCAGCAACGGGTCGACGCCGCGGTCGGCAATCCGATCCGCGAGAACCTCAAGCGCATCGCCACCGTTCGCGCCGCCTCGCCGGCGCTGCAGCGTGGCGTGCAGCTGGACGTGCTGCTCAAGGGTGACCGTGCCGCGTTCTATCGCGTGTACCAGCACGAAGGCGTGTCGCAGATCGCGCTGGTGCTGTTGAACAAGGGCGATGCGCCGGTGGCATTCGAAGTGAAGCGCTGGCTGCAGGCGGGGCGCTGGAAAGCGGCGATCGGCGGTGGCGCGGTGGATGTTGCCGATGGCAAGGCGCTGGCGGCGACCGTGCCGGCGCACGGCGCACAGGTGTACCTGCTGGATGCGCCGGTGGAGCGCGCCGACCTTCGGCGCGAACTGGACGCGGCGATGCGGACGAAGCGCCCGCAGTAGCAAGCACCCTCTCCCTGGCCGCTGGGGAGAGGGCCGTAATTACTTGGCCGCCGAGGCGGCCCCGCTGCCGGCCTTGGCACCGCCAAGGTGACGCCCCAGGAAGTCCAGCAATCGGCCGTAGAACTCGGTCTGGTGCTCCTGCGTATAGAAGCCGTGGCCTTCGGTCGGGAAGTACAGCGTCTCGACCGGAACGCCGGCCGAGCGCAATGACGCCTCCATCAGCTTGCTGTGCTTGATCGGTGCGATCTCGTCCTTGCCGCCGGCCGCGAGGAACACCGGAACCTTGATGCGGTCGGCAATACGATTGGGTGAGCGTTGCTCCAGGGTGTCGCGTTCACCCATCCAGTCGTTGGACCAGTTGCGCATCCACCTGGCTTCGGACGAGTTGGCCTCGTGCTTCATGGGCAGGTCGTACACGCCGACATAGCCTGCAGCACATGCGTACAGATCCGGTTCGCGCGCCGCGCCCATCATGGCCGCGTAGCCGCCGTAGCTGGCACCGTAGATGCAAAGGCGCTTGCGATCGGCGATGCCCTGGTCGATGGCCCAGCGGGTGGCATCGGTGACATCGTCCTGCATCGTTCCGCCAAACTGCCGCGCACCTGCCTGCAGGAACGAGCGGCCGTAGTTGCCGGACCCGCGGAAGTTGACCTGCAGCACGGCGTAGCCGGCTGCGGCCAGTATCTGCGACTCGCGCCCGAAGCCGATCTCGTCGAACAGGCCAAATGGGCCGCCGTGCGGCACCACGACCATCGGCAGGTTCTTTCCAGTCGAACCCGGCGGCAGCGTGAGGTAGCCGTGCAGGCGCACGCCGTCCCTGGCCGCAAGCTCGATGGATCGCGTCGGCGCCATCTTCCCGGGGTCCAGCCAGCCGGCGCGGCTGAACAACAGGCTTGCGTGGCGGCTCTGCGTATCGAACAGGTAGAAGTCGCCCGGATTGCGGTCGCTCGACACCAGTACCAGGCACAGGCGCCCGTCGGCCGTGCTGGAGGTGACTTCCACGGTCTGGTTCGCGAACGCCTTCTCCAGCATCCGCTGCAGCCTGGCCCGGGTCGAAGTCTCGTCGAAGAAGCGGCTTTCGATCCGCTCCCTCATGTACGTCGCGCCGACCGGAACGCTGCCGTCGTGGTCGAAGATGATCTGGTATGGGTCGACGTTCGGGTCGGCCAGCAGTTCGCGGCGCTGGCCGGTGGCCATGTCCATGGCGACGATGGCATCGGGGCCGCGTTCGCGTTCGACCTGGAGGTAGGCAGTGCGATTGTCGGCCGCGAAGCCCAGCGCCCATTCGACGTGGCCGCTGGTTGCTTCGTCGTTGATCAGCCGCCAGTCGCCGTCGCGGCCCTCGCGGTAGTACAGCTTGCTGAAATTGTCATTGCCGGCGCCGCGCGCGAAGCGGACTTCGCCGGAGCGGTCGGTAGTGAATCGGGCGCGCCTGACGGGCGCGGTCGCAACCGTCGACTGGCGGCCGCTGTAGACGTTCAACTGGTCGATGCGCGTCTGCGGATTGGCACTGTATGCCTGCACCGAAATCAGCACGTTGCGGTCGTCCGCGGGCAGGTCGTCGATCAGGTACGCCGCGGTGAAGCCGTCGAACTTGACCACCTGCACGAGCGCGGTGGATTCATCGTTTCCCACCAGCTTCTTGGGGGACGATCCGTCGGCGTTGATGGCGTGCAGTTCACCGGTCGGCAGCGGCTTCTCCAGCGTGCTGAAGCGCTCGGCCATGCTGATCACGACACGTTCGTCGTTGACCCACCAGAAGTCGTCGACTTCCGAGTTCTCGCCGCCTGACACCTTGGCGGTGAAGGTCTTGTCGGCGCGCCGGATCACGACCAGGACCGTGCGATCCACCAGCGGTACGGTCGCGGCGTAGTACTCGCCAGTCGGCGAAATCTTGATGGCGCCGAAGCTGTCCTTCTTGAGGAAGGCCGGAACATCGACCTGGGCCACGGCCGGAAACGTCACGGCCATCGCCATCACGACGAGCAATCGTCTGAACACCTTCATCCCCGTTCCCCGTCCCCGTTCCATGTCCCGCGCCCGCGTTGCACGGGCCCCCGGGGGCATAGCCTAAAGGAGAATCAGGCCCCGCTCGACTTGCGCACCACCAGCGACGCCGGCAGCGTGATGCTCTGCGTCGCCTCGCCGTGCACCTGGCGCATCAGCGTCTCCACCAGCAGTTCGCCGGCGCGCTTGGTGTCCTGGAATATCGTGGTCAGCGGCGGCGTGGCGAAACGCGCCATCGGGATGTCGTCAAAGCCGACCACGGCGACGTCTTCCGGCACGCGCAGGCCGGCATCGGCCAGCGCGCGCATCGCCCCGATGGCGATCAGGTCGCTGGCCGCGAACACCGCATCGAAGGCACCACCGCGCTCGATCAGCTCGGCGGCGGCGTTGTAGCCGTCCTCCTCCGAGCTCTCCGCATCGACCTGCAGGATCGCTTCCATCGCCACGCCGACTTCGCGCATGGCTGCATCGCAGCCGCGGAAGCGGTCGAAGAACTCGGGGCAATGGCTCGAGGCGCCGCCGAGGAAGGCGATGCGACGACGCCCCAGGCCGACCAGGTGCTCGCCGGCCAGGCGGCCACCGTTGAAGTTGTCGCAGCCGATCGACTGACCGGGCTGGTCCGGCAGCACGGCGCCCCAGCGGACGAAGCGCGTGCCCTGCTCGACCAGCTTCTCCAGCTTGCCCTGGTAGGCCAGGTAGTCGCCGTAGCCGAGCAGGATCAGGCCGTCGGCCTTCATGCTGTCCTCGTAGTCGGCATGCCAGTCGTCGGACAGCTGCTGGAACGAGATCAGCAGGTCCTGGCCCTCGCGCGCGCAGGCGCGGGTGATCGAGCCGACCATCGACAGGAAGAACGGGTTGATGTGCGACTCGTCCGGGGTCGGGTCCTCGAACAGCAGCAGTGCCAGCGTGCCCGAACGCTGCGTGCGCAGGCTCGAGGCGTGGCGGTCGACCTTGTAGTTGAGCTCGCGGACGGCGTCCTCTACCCGGCGCCGGGTTTCGGCATTGACCAGCGGGCTGCCGCGCAGCACGCGCGATACCGTTGCCTGCGAGACGCCGGCCCGGTGGGCGATGTCGAGCGAGGTGGTCTTGGTCTTCTTGCTGCGACCGATGAACTGCAATTGCGACATTCGGCCAGTGTAGGCAGCACTGTCCCATAAGGCATGCCGCAGCGCAGCGCGGGCGGAATGGGGGCATGCCTGGTCCCGGGTGCGCTTCGCTTACCCGGGCTACGACTCCGGGGCACTCTGTAGCCCGGGTAAGGCCAAAGGCCGCACCCGGGTCCGCCACCAGGCCCCCTGTCGATAGCCAAAAGGCGACCTACAGCGTTTCAAGGCCGCCATTGTTCCAGATTCGCGCACCGCTACACTGCGCAAGGCTTGCTATCACCGGGTACGTCCCCACCATGCAGGTCAGGTTGATGCCTTCACGTCGCCGGTTGCGGGAGTAATCGCGACACTGCATCGCCGTTCCGCGCTTTGGCCACATCGCGCGAGCAGGGCAACGGCCCTGCAGATGGAGTTCCCCCCGCGAGGTGCACGTGTCCGGTCCCAGTCATGTCAAGGAAGTAGCCATTGAGGGCCGGGCCGACCTGGTCGAGTTCCTCAGCTCCGGCGCGCGCCCGCGCGAGGACTGGAAGATCGGCACCGAGCACGAGAAGTTCGGTTTCCGCAACGATGACCTGCGCCCGCCCACCTTCGACGGTGATCGCGGCATCGAGGCGCTGCTCAAGGGCCTGACCCGATTCGGCTGGCAGCCGGTCGAGGAGCATGGCCGCGTCATCGCGCTCACCCGCGACCAGGCCTCGGTATCGCTGGAGCCGGCCGGCCAGCTGGAGCTGTCCGGCGCGCCGCTGGAGAACCTGCACCAGACCTGCAGCGAAACCTCCAGCCATCTCAAGGAAGTGCGCGCGATCGCCGAGCCGATGGGACTGGGCTTCCTCGGCATGGGCTTCCAGCCCAAGTGGCGCCGCGACGAGATGCCGTGGATGCCCAAGGGCCGCTACAAGATCATGCGCGAGTACATGCCCAAGGTCGGCTCGCTCGGCCTGGACATGATGACCCGCACGTCCACCGTGCAGGTCAACCTCGATGTCGGCTCCGAAGCCGACATGGTGAAGAAGTTCCGCGTCTCGCTCGCGCTGCAGCCGATCGCGACCGCGCTGTTCGCCGACTCGCCCTTCACCGAGGGCAAGCCCAACGGCTACCTCAGCTACCGTTCGCACATCTGGACCGACACCGATGCCGGCCGCACCGGCCTGCTCGATTTCGTCTTCGAGGACGGCTTCGGTTACGAGCGCTATGTCGACTACCTGCTCGACGTGCCGATGTACTTCGTCTACCGCGACGGCGAGTACATCGACGCCTCCGGCCAGTCCTTCCGCGATTACCTCGACGGCAAGCTGCCGGCCTACCCGGGCCAGCGTCCGCTGCTGCGCGACTGGGCCGACCACAGCACCACCGCCTTCCCGGAAGTGCGGTTGAAGAAGTACCTGGAGATGCGCGGCGCCGATTCCGGCCCGTGGAACCGCATCTGCGCTTTGCCCGCGTTCTGGATCGGCCTGCTCTACGACGATACGGCGCTCGACGCCGCCTGGGACCTGGTCAAGGATTTCACTCTGGAAGAACGCCACGCCCTGCGCGATGGCGTGCCGCGCCAGGCGTTGAAGCTGCCGTTCCGTGGCGGCACGGTGCTCGATCTTGCACGCAGGGCGCTGGAGATTTCCGCGCACGGCCTGGCCAGGCGCGCACGCCTCAACCGCAACGGCGCCGACGAGTCGATCTATCTGGATCCGATGATGGAGTTCGCCGAGGCCGGCATCACCCCGGCCGAGCGCAAGCTCGAGTTGTTCCATGGCCCGTGGGGCGGCAACGTCGATCCGGTCTTCACCGAGTTCGCCTACTGAGCCCGTGCAGGCAGGCCAGGCCACCGACCGTTGACCGGGGTGGCCTGCGATGCGCACTCCGGGCGCATCCTAGAACCGCGAAGCCGCCAGCTTCACATCCGCCCATTCCCACGCTGCCGCATAGCGCCGCTCGGCATCGCCCGGATCCTGCTTGAGCTTCTTCTGTGCCTGCGCCAGGCCGTACAGCGACCAGCCGTTCTCCGGATACGTCTTCAGATCCTCCTGGTACACGGCAACCGCATCCTTCGCACGCCCGGCATCGAGCAGCGCCGCGCCCAGGTACGGCCGTACCGGCAGCGGCCAGTCCGCTGGCTCGTTGTAGTTGAGCTTGTCCTCGGCGGCGACGGCGTCGCGCAACGCGGCGAGGCCGGTGTTGCGCTGACGCTCGGCCAGCGCGATCTCGCCGCGCAGCATCGGCTCGGCAACGGCAAGCACCTTGTCGGCGCTGTTCATGCCGAACAATCCCACTTTCGCCAGCGCCGGGTCGGCGCCAATGGCCTGCAGCGCGCGCAGCTCCTTGCGCGCGGCGGCCGGTTTGCCGGTGCGCACCAGCGCCATGCCGCGGGCGAAATGCCAGACCCCTTGCGGGAACGGCAAAGCCGCCGGCGCCTCCTGCGTCGCCAGTATCTGCTCCCATTCGCCGAAGCGGACCTGCGCGAACAGCGGCGTGACCAGGAACTGCTGCATGAAGCTCATCGCTTCCATCTGCTGCGGGTCGACCCGCTTGGCGGTCTGCTCGGCGGCCTGCATCGTCAGCGTGCGCGAGCCATGCAGCGCCGCGGACATCGCCGCGAAGTGCCAGTTGTGCGGCACGTAGCCCAGCGGGTACGCGCCGTTGCTGCCGCGGCATACGGCAAGGAAATCCTTGTCGGCGGTGCTGGCGGCGAAGTTGCTCAGGGTGGCGTCGTGGTAGCGGCCGATGCGGATGTAGACATGCGCAGGCATGTGCACCAGGTGACCGGAACCCGGCGCCAGCGCAGCGAGCTTGTCGGCATAGCCTTCGGCGCGCTTGGGGTCGTTCGACGCTTCGACGGCATGGATGTAGTAGTGGGCCGCACCGATGTGGTCGGGATTGCGTTGCAGCACCTTCTCCAGCATGGCGACCAGGGTCCCGGTATGCAGGCCAGGCTGGCCGTCGGCGTCCCAGTACGCCCACGGCGACAGGTCCATCAGCGATTCGGCGTAGAGCGTGGCGATGTCGTCGTCGTCGGGGAACTGCGTCGCGGCCTCACCCATCGCCTTCGCATAGGCCTCGTCGAGTGCCTTGCGATCGTCGGGTGCGGGGGCGGTGTAGCGCTTGGCCAGTGCCGCGATCAGGGCGCGGTCGGCCGGTTTGGCGCCTTTGGCCAGGTCCTGCGCGCGCGTGGCCAGCAGGGTCGCATCGGCCGCCAGCTCCGGCGGCATCGGCAGGTTGATGTTGGGACCCAGCACCAGCGCCTGGCCCCACACGCACATCGCGCACTTGGGGTCGAGGCGCTCTGCTTCGGCAAATGCGCGGCCGGCCGCCTCGTGGTTGAAGCCGTAGGCCAGGCGCAGGCCCTGGTCGAAATAGCGCTGCGCTTCCGGCACGCGCGTGCCGATGTCGCGGTGCAGTTGCCCGAACGTGTCGAACAGCGGCGGCGCCGCCGCAGCCTTCTCGTCACGGGGGGCAGGGGCTTCGCAGGAGAGCAGGGCGAAGCAGCTCAGCAGCAGAACCAAGGTTCGGGTCATGGGTTATCACCACGAGATGCGGAACGGGGTCCACTCCTTCCCGGGAGTGGAGGGCGCGAAGGACGGCGTGACGGCATTCTGGACATGAAACGCCATGGGCAGGCCCGGGAGGCCGCCGCGGGGGCATGAACACGACTCCGGAGCCCCGTCCCATCCGTTGCGCCTGAAACCGTCGCCGTTAATTGTTGCAGTGCGGTAGGCTCGGCGGATGACCATGAGCCGCACGATCCAGTCCGCCTCCGAGTCGAGTGCGGAGCCCGCCGAAGAACCCTTGCGCGTCGTCGAGTTCGCGCCCAACGACGCGCTCCTGCGCGAGGACGTCAAAACCGTCGGTGCCCTGGTCGGCGAGATCCTGGCCGAGCAGCGGGGCCCGCAGTTCCTGGCCGAAGTCGAGCGCCTGCGCCGGGCCGCGATCCGCCGCCGCGAAAGCCAGGCGCCGGTCGCCGAACTGGCGCAGGCACTGGCCGGCACCGAGCTCGAACATGCCAGCGACCTCGTCCGTGCCTTCGCCACGTACTTCCAGGCGGTCAATGTCGCCGAGCGCGTCCATCGCATCCGTCGCCGCCGCGACTACGAGCGCCGCGGCGCCAGTGCGCAGCCCGGCAGCCTGCGCGAAGTCCTGTCGTCGCTGGCCGCGCAGGGCGTGAGCCTGGACGAAGTGGTCGGCCTGCTGTCGCGGCTGCGCATCGAACCGGTGTTCACCGCGCACCCGACCGAAGCGGTGCGACGCGCGCTGCTGGAAAAGGAACGGCAGATCGTCACCTGCCTGATCGACGACATCGACCGCAGTCGCACGCCCTACGAACACCGCGCCGACCTGGAGCGCATGCGACTGGCGCTGACCGCCGGCTGGCAGACCGCCGAAGCCTCGCCGGTGAAGCCGAGCGTGGCCGACGAGTTCGAGCATGTCGGCTTCTACCTGTCGGAAGTGCTGTACCGGGTGCTGCCGGTGTTCTACGAAGTGTTCGAGGACGCCCTGCGCGAAGCCTACGGTGAGGCCACGCCGGCGCCGGACGTGATCGGCTTCGGCACCTGGGTCGGTGGCGACATGGACGGCAACCCGAACGTCGGCGCCGACACCATTGCCGCCAGCCTGGCCGGCCAGCGCAAGCTGGTGCTGGGCGCGTACCGCCAGGAAGTATCGGCACTGGGCGAACTGCTGAGCCAGTCGCTGGGACGCGTCAGCGTCGCCGACGAGGTGATGGCGCGCATCGAGGAATACCGCTACCTGCTGCCCAAGGCCGCCGCGGCGTTGCGCCCGCGCCACGCCGACATGCCCTACCGCAACCTGCTGGCACTGATCGGAGCGCGCCTGCGCGCCACTGCTGAGGACCATGTCCACGGGTATCCGGAGGCTGCGACTTTCCTGGCCGACATCTCGCTGATCGAGCGCAGCCTGGCAGCGCACCAGGGCGAGCACGCCGGCGGTTTCGCCGTGCGCCGCCTGCGCCGCCGCATCGAATGCTTCGGGTTCCATCTGGCCAGCCTCGACCTGCGCCAGGATTCGGCGACGCACGACGCGGCATTGGCCGAGCTGCTCGCCGATCCCGCCTGGGAATCGCGCACCCGCGAACAGCGCGCGCAGCGACTGCACGCCCTGCTCGACGGCAGTGCGCCGGCGCCGACGCTTGGCAATGGCCAGGCGCGGCCGACGCTGGAGGTGTTCCGCGCGGTGGCGCGACTGCGCCCGCGCTACGGCCCGCGCGCCTTCGGCCCGTACATCGTCAGCATGAGCCGCAGCGCCGCCGACGCACTGGCGGTGCTGGCGCTGGCACGCATCGCCGGCTGCATCGATGGCGACGGCCGGGTGCCGCTCGATGTCGCGCCGCTGTTCGAAACCGTCGACGACCTCGATGCCGCTCCCGATACGCTGCGCGCGCTGTTCGCCGACCCGGTCTATCGCCGCCACCTTGCCGCGCGCGGTGACCGCCAGGTGGTGATGCTGGGGTACTCCGACAGCGCAAAGGATGGCGGCATGCTGGCCTCGCGCTGGGCACTGCAGCGCACCCAGATCGCGCTGACGGCACTGGCGCAGGAAAGTGGCGTGCGCATTGCCTTCTTCCATGGCCGCGGCGGTTCGATCAGCCGCGGTGGCGGCAAGACCGAGCGCGCGGTGATCGCCGCGCCGCGAGGTTCGGTCGACGGTTACCTGCGCTTGACCGAGCAGGGCGAGGTGATCCACCGCAAGTACGGCATCCGCGCGATCGCGCTGCGCAACCTCGAGCAGGCCGCCGGCGCGGTGATGCGCGCGACCCTGCGGCCACGGCCGCCGGAGCCGCGCGAAGCCACCTGGCGCGCCATCACCAACGAGCTGTCGGCCAACGCGCGCAGTCACTACCGCGCGCTGGTGCACGAGCATCCGGATTTCCCGGCCTATTTCCGCGCCGCCACGCCCATCGACGTGATCGAGCGCCTGCGCATCGGCTCGCGTCCGGCCAAGCGCGCCGGCGACGGCGACGTGTCGTCGTTGCGGGCGATCCCGTGGGTGTTCGCCTGGTCGCAGAATCGCGCCGGCCTGACCGCCTGGTACGGCGTCGGCAGCGCGCTGACGCAGGCGCTGCAGACGCATGGCCGCGACACACTGGCAGAAATGGCGCGCGACTGGCCGTTCTTCGGCACCCTGGTCGACGACCTGGAGATGATGCTGGCCAAGTCCGATCCGGCGATCTTCGAGCGCTATTCGCAACTCGCAGGGGACCTGCACGAGCGCTTCCACCCGGGCATCGCCGCGGAGTTCGAGCGCACGCGCGCTGCGGTACTGGCAATCAAGGGCAGCGACGAGCTGCTGGCCGGCGACTACCGCCTGCGCCAGTCGATCCGCTTGAGGAATCCGTACGTCGACCCGATCAGCCTGCTGCAGGTCGACCTGCTCGCCCGCTGGCGCGCCGCCGGGCGTCCCGACGATGCGTTGCTGCAGGCGCTGGTGGCCACCGTCAACGGCATCTCCGCCGGCATCCAGAACACCGGCTGACGTAGCCCGGGTAAGGCCAAAGGCCGCACCCGGGGTCATGGGCGCGTCTGCCCCGGGTGCGGCCTTTGGCCTTACCCGGGCTACGGCCTGATGTGGGCAACACTGGCTTTACACCCGGGGCCTAGAATCATCGGCTGTTCCCCGCTCCGGATCCGCCTCCCATGAAAAGCCGTGCCGCCGTCGCCTTTGCCCCGGGCCAGCCGCTGCAGATCGTCGAAATCGACGTCGCCCCGCCCAAGGCCGGCGAAGTGCTGGTGAAGATCACCCACACCGGTGTCTGCCATACCGATGCGTTCACGCTCAGCGGCGACGACCCGGAAGGCATCTTCCCGAGCGTGCTCGGCCACGAAGGTGGCGGCATCGTCATCGAAGTCGGCGAAGGCGTCACCAGCGTCAAGCCCGGCGACCACGTGATCCCGCTGTACACGGCCGAATGCCGCAAGTGCAAGTTCTGCCTGTCGGGCAAGACCAACCTGTGCCAGGCCGTGCGCGCCACCCAGGGCAAGGGCCTGATGCCCGACGGCACCACGCGCTTCTCCTACAACGGCCAGCCCATCTACCACTACATGGGCACCAGCACCTTCAGCGAGTACACGGTGGTGGCGGAAGTCTCGCTCGCCGTGGTCAACCCGCAGGCGCCGCTGGAGAAGGTCTGCCTGCTCGGTTGTGGCGTCACCACCGGCATCGGCGCGGTCCACAACACCGCCAAGGTCAAGGCCGGCGACAGCGTCGCGGTGTTCGGCCTGGGCGGTATCGGCCTGGCGGTGATCCAGGGCGCGGTGCAGGCCAAGGCCGGGCGCATCGTCGCCATCGACACCAACCCGGGCAAGTTCGAACTGGCGCGCAGCATGGGCGCGACCGACTGCATCAACCCGAAGGACCATGACAAGCCGATCCAGGAGGTCATCGTCGAGCTGACCGACGGCGGCGTCGACTTCAGCTTCGAATGCATCGGCAACGTCGACGTCATGCGCGCCGCATTGGAGTGCTGCCACAAGGGCTGGGGCGAGAGCGTGATCATCGGTGTTGCCGGCGCCGGCCAGGAAATCCGCACGCGGCCGTTCCAGCTGGTCACCGGCCGCGTCTGGCGCGGCTCGGCCTTCGGCGGCGTCAAGGGCCGCACGCAGTTGCCGGGCATGGTCGAGCAGGCGATGAAGGGCGAGATCCAGCTGGATCCCTTCATCACCCACACGATGCCGCTGGAGCAGATCAACGAGGCGTTCGACCTCATGCACGAAGGCAAGTCGATCCGCACCGTCATCCATTTCTGAGGGAGCCACGCACCGGGGGGCACCCGCGTCGCTGCGAACCTGCGACGCCACGACTGGAGGTGAACGATGAACAGTGCAGTGGCCGTCCACCCATCCGTGGACCAGGGCATCCGGGTTTTGCCGCGTTCGTTTCGTCGATCATCAAATCTTGCTTCGACCCGGCGCGCATGGACTGCGGTGCGCGCGCGCCTGCGCGAACTGGGCCTGGAGCCCTATGACTGCCTGTCACCGACACTGATGGATGCACTTTCCACGCACGCGGCGAAGCAGTCCGGCGTGCTCAAGGCCTGAACCGGAAGGAGAATGATGGAACGGATCGAACGGCATGCCTGCTTCGGCGGGCAGCAGGAAGTGTGGAAGCACGCATCGGCATCGCTCGGCTGCGAGATGCGGCTGGCCGTCTACCTGCCACCGCAGGTCGGGCAGCGCAGGCTGCCGGTGCTGTACTGGCTCAGCGGCCTGACCTGCACGGAGCAGAACTTCATCACCAAGGCCGGTGCGCAGCGCCATGCCGCCGAGCACGGGGTGATCGTGGTCGCGCCCGACACCAGTCCGCGCGGCCCGGGCATCGCTGACGCCGATGGCTACGACATCGGCCAGGGCGCCGGCTTCTATGTCGATGCCACCCAGGCACCGTGGGCGTCGCACTACCGGATGCACGACTACGTCACCCGGGAGTTGCCGGCGCTGGTCGAGGCGCACTTCCACGCCAGTGATGCGCGCGCGATCAGCGGCCATTCGATGGGCGGGCACGGCGCGCTGGTGGCCGCGCTGCGCAACCCGGGACGCTACCGCAGCGTGTCGGCGTTCTCGCCGATTGTCGCGCCGAGCCAGGTGCCCTGGGGGCAGAAGGCCTTCTCCGCGTACCTGGGCGAGGACCGCGAGGCATGGAAAGCCTGGGACGCGAGCGAACTGGTGGCCCGTGCGGGCGAACGGCTACCGCTGCTGGTCGACCAGGGCGAGGCGGACGAGTTCCTGGCCACGCAGTTGCGGCCGCAGCTGTTGCGCGACGCGTGCGAGGCCGCGGGCCATCCGCTCGATCTGCGCCTGCGCCCGGGGTACGACCACAGCTACTACTTCATTGCCACCTTCATCGGCGAGCACATCGCGCACCACGCCCACGCCCTGGCCGACTGAGCATCGATGGGAGGGGCCGAGCCCCTCCCGCACCTGCATGCGGCTACGCCAGCAGGAAGTCGGCGTACGCGAACCGATCGTCGCGCAGCACCTTCTCGCCCGCCTGCAACGCGATGGGCCGGCGCAGCATCGGCCCGGCATGCACCAGCGTGTGGAACTCGCCGTTCTCGCCGCACGGATCGCACGACGGCGGCAGCGCGGCCAAAAGGGCATCGTCGAACGCGCGCCCGCTGAACTCCGACGCCAGTTGCTGCGTATCGACGCAGCACAGCCGCGCCTGCAGTCCCGAAGCGGTCATCTCGCGCGCCAGCGCCGCGGTATCGGCGCCGAACAACGGCGTGTCGATCGTCCAGCCCAGGCGCGCGCACGAGGCCTCGCGCCAGGCGCGCACATCGGCCAGGTAGAGGTCGCCGAAGGCGATGCAGTCCAGGTCCGGCCAGCGTTCGCGCGCCTGCGCCAGCGCCAGTGCGAACGCGGACTCATAGTGGTCGTTGTCGCACTTGGGCGGGATCACTGCTTCGATCAGCGGCAGTCCCGTCGCTTCGGCCTGCGCGTGCAGGATGTCGCGGCGAATGCCGTGCATGGCGACGCGCTCGTAACCGCTGGTGACGGTGGTCAGCAAGGCCACGACCTCGACATCGTCGCGCTGCTGCAAGGTGTGCAGGGTCCAGGCCGCGTCCTTGCCGCCGCTCCACGACAACAACCGCCGGCTCATGCCGAGGTCACGTCCCGAAGTTCCCAGCCGCCGCCGGCGAGCAGGCGCAGGCGGTGCTTGAGGACCGTGCCAGAGATGGTCGAGGTCACGACGAGGTCGATGTGCAGGTCGTCCTGCTCGCCGTGCACGGAAGCCGCGGGGTCGGTCGCACCGAGCGCGGGATCGACCGCGTCGGGATCCTCCTGGCGGGCTTTCCAGCGTTCGAACAGCGCGTTGTCGCGCAGCGCGGCCTGCAGCTGCTCGGCGAATCCTTCGGCGCTGACGGCGCTGAAGGAGAGCGCGGCATCACTGCCGCGCGCACGTGTTGCATCGGGAAGCCGGATGTAGAAACGGGTAGCCATGCAGTCTGTCCGGGGTGCGGTCGTTTTAGGAACCAGTGCGCCTACATTACTCCGCCACCGTGACGGCAATGCCTAGCCGTGGAACTTCTGACCCTCGGCCGCGAAGCCGACCACCACCGCGCCCTTGCCGACGTTGACCATGCCGGTCAGGCTCATCACCGACTCGAACAGCTCGATGTTGTTGTTGACGCAGGCATTGCGCAGGCGCTCGTAGCCCGGCAGCTTGCGCATGTCGTCGAGTTCGCCGCCGTAGCTCAGGCACATCGTCGGGGTCAGCAGTTCGCCGGCCTCGACCCGCTGCGCGGCATGCTCGAACAGCTTCTCCACCGCCGGTTCGAAGCCCTTGATCTTGGCGACCGGGGCGGTCTCGCCACGATTGCAGTGCAGTACCGGCTTGATGTCGAGCGCGCTGCCCAGTGCGGCGCTGATGAAGCTGACGCTGCGGTCGCCCTTGGTGCGGGCACGGTTGCGCAGGTAGTAGAGGTCCGGCGGAACCATGTAGCCCTGCGTGTGCAGGGCCAGGTGCTCCAGGCGCGCGCGGATCTTCGGCGCGCCTTCACCGGCTTCGCGCAGGCGCACCGCCTCGACCGCGCCGATGCCCTGGGCGGCGAACAGGTTCTGGCTGTCGACCACGCGCAGCGCGAACGGCGTGTTGTTGCCGGCGGCCGAACGTGCAGCCTTGTAGTCGCTGAGGATCGCGAAACTCGCCTGCTGCGCGTTGTCGAAGATCGGGCTGCGCGTCTTGGTGATCGTCATGCAGAACACGTAGTCGTAGTCGATCACCAGCCGGCTCAGGAACAGGTCCTGGATCTGCTGCACGGTGTAGGGCGTCGTCTGCGCTTCGTGGCCGCGTTCGGCGACGTGGGCGTGCAGGAACTCGAGCGTGGCCTGTTCGTTGCGACGGTCGGCGAGCACCGCTTCGCCGATGCGCACGGTGATCGGCAACACATCGACGTTGTGTTGCTCCAGATACTCCAATGGCAGGTCGCAGGCCGAATCGACCACGAGTCCAATGCGCATGTTCCCCCTCCGAATACCAGCGCTGGCGTCAAACTGTGACGCGCAGCATACCTGCTTCGCGCAGGACGTCTCGCTGCGGGTGCAGCAAAGCATTGCGCGAAGGGATCGGCGCAGCGGAAGTCTGAATGGAGCCCGGATCGGACCGATCGGACCGGACCGTAGCCCGGGTAAGCGAAGCGCACCCGGGTCGTGCGTGTCGGGCCCCGGGTGCGCTTCGCTTACCCGGGCTACGTCTGTGCTCCGGCCGCTCAGCGCCGGCGCTGCAGGCCGACCGGCAGCTGCGAGACCCGCTGCATCTCGGCGTCATCCAGGACCGCCGGTTCGCGCAGCGCCGCCAGGGCGAAGTCGTGGGCGTCGTTGCCCCAGAACAGCTCGCCGTGCACGGCCAGGGTCGGCACGCCGTAGACGCCGGCGGCGATCGCCGCATCGGTGTTGGCGCGCAGTTCGGCCTTGGTCGGCGCTGCGTCGAGCGCCTCGGCGGGCACGTTGAGTACCGCCATCAGCGGCACCAGCGCTTCGAGGCTGTCGCCGGCGCGGCCCTGTGCCCACAGCCAGTCGTAGATCGAATCGACCGCCTCGGGCGTGTTGCCCGCGGCGATGCTCAACCGCAATGCCGCCAGCGGGTTGAACGGATGCGTCGGCGGAAAGCGCAGCGGCACGCCCTGCTGGCGTGCCAGCCACAGCACGTGCCGATAGGTGAATTCACGCTTGCCCGGGATCTCGGCCGGGCCCTTCTGGCCGCAGGCATCGAGCACGGCGGCAAACACGATCGGCACCAGCTGCACCGGCGTCCCGTCGATCTCGAACTCGCGCAGCAGCGGCTTGAGCTTCTGCCATTGCAGGTACGAGAACGGCGAGATGAAATCGAAGTACCAGACCAGCGGGGCCGCGCTCATGGCCGCGGCTCAGTGCCAGGCGCCGAGGATCAGCCCGTACAGGCTGAACTGGGCGATGTGGTAGCCGGCATCGATCATCCACATCTTCGCGCTGCGCTGGGCGAACGCGTAGTTGATGCCGAAGCTCATGGCGACGAAGAACAGGCCGACCACGAAGCCGGCGCCGAAGCCGCTGGCGGCATTGGCATCCGGACCGAGGAAGATCGCGAACATCAGCGACGCCAGCAGGCTGCAGCCGAAGGCGGTGGCGAAGGTCAGCTTCGGGTGCTGCGGAGCGCTGTCCGGGTCGATGCCGGCCTCGCGGCACCACACGCGCTTGAACAGCGGTCCGTACCAGATCCCGCCCAGGACGAACGCGGAGACGGCCGCGGCGATCACCGCCAGCCAGTTGAAGTCGATGTGCGGCAAGGTCATTGAGCGGGTCTTCGTGTGATGCGGAATGGGCGAAGCATACCCGTCTGCTTTGCCAAACGAGCTGGTGGGCATACGTGGCTTGAGCCCCGGCCCGCAGTCGGGCCGGGGCTGCCAGGGCTGGAAGGATTCAGCGACCCGACTGCGGATACGCTCGCGGCAAGCCGCCGTTCTCCGCCGGCGTGGCCGGGTGGAGGTAGCGGTCGCGCAGCTCGGTCTGGCGGCTGCGCATCTGGATCGCGCGGCCGTCCATCCACACCTGCAGGGCCAGGGCGCTGACCTCGAGCGGGTCGCCGCTCCACAGCACCAGGTCGGCGCGCTTGCCCGGCGCGATGCTGCCCATCCGATCGGCCACGCCAAACGCTTCGGCCGGCACCTGGGTCAGGCCGGCCAGGCCGTCGTCCCAGGGCAGGCCGTTGGCCACGGCATTGCCGGCCAGCTGGCGGACCTTGCGGGCGTTGTGCGAGGCATCGCCGGTCTGCGTGAAGCCGACCCGGACGCCGGCTGCGCGCAGGCGTGCGGCGTTCTGCATGGTCGCGCCGATCTGGTCGAAGTCGTACGGCAGGTTGCCGAGCGGATTGACGAACACCGGCACCTTGGCCGCGGCCAGCTGCGGGGCCATGCGCCAGGCCTCGGCACCGCCGGCGATGGCGATGCGGACGTTGTGGCGGGCCGACCAGCGCAGCAGCTGGCGGATGTCGGCGGCGCGATCGACCGCGACCACCACGCGGCCGCCGCCGCCGATGTAGCGGGCGAGCGTCGCCCGTCCGGCCGGCGTCAGCAGCGCCGCATTGGCATCGGCCGGGATGCGCCCGCGCACCTCGTCGATCAACTGGTCGAGGATCATCCACTGCGCGGCGCGCGAGTTGCCGCTCAGGCCAATGGCATCGCCACCGATGCGCACGAACAGTTCGCGCGGCCCGACCGGATCGGCGCTGCCGTCCAGCCGCACCACGCCGCCCTGGCCGGCGACGATCGAACCGCCGGCACCGGTGCCGGCGCCGAGCAGCGTCCAGCCGATCCCTTCGATCCGCGCGACCGGTATCAGCACCGAGTCGGGGTTGTAGGCCAGGGTCACGTCGAACTCCGGGCGCACCGTCATCTGCTTGGTTTCAGCGCCGAGGGTGAGGGTCTCGTCGTTGGTGTCCTTCTCGCCGGACACCTCTTCCAGACCGATCTCGGTGATGCCGCCGAACAGCGTCGGCGTCAGTGGCCTGCCCTGGGCATCGATGACCTGCGCACCCGCGGGCGCGACCAGGCCATTGCCGACGGCGCGGATCGTGCCGCCGCTGACCAGCACGTCGGCGTTGTGCAGCGTGCCCTGCGCGGTCGCGGTGTGGACGGTGGCATTGCGGATCAGCAGTTCCTGGGCGACGCCCGCCATGGGCGCCAGCGCTGCCAGCAGCACCGACATTCCCGCGACGGCGGGAATCCATGGACGTCGGCCTGCCTTGTGGGATTGGATCGTCCTCACAGCACACCTCCCTGCGCCGCAGCGCCCTGTCCCAGCATGAAATCCGACACCGGCTGGCGGTTGCGGTCGTTGCGGTCGAACACGCGTGCGCCGTCGATGTACACCTGCTCGGCATGCGCGTACACGCTGAAGGGATTGCCGTTCCAGACCACCACGTCGGCCATCTTGCCCGGCTCCAGCGTGCCGGTGCGGTCGAGGATCCCGAGCGCCTGCGCGGGGTTCTGGGTGAGCCAGCGGATCGCGCGCTCGGGCGCGATGTCCATGCCGGCGAGCCTGGCGTGCGCCATCACCTTGGCCGCCTCCTGGTTGAGGCGCTGGATGCCTTCGTCGGAATCGGAGTGGACGATCGCGCAGCTGTTGGCGGGACGATCGACCAGGGCGATGTTCTCCTGGATGCCGTCGAAGGCCTCCATCTTGAAGCCCCACCAGTCGGCCCACAGCGCGCCACAGACACCCTCGGCGGCGAGGCGGTCGGCCAGCTTGTACGCCTCCACGCCGTGGTGGAACGCGGCGACCTTGAAGCCGAACTCCTTGGCCAGGTCGAGCATGATCGCCATTTCGTCGGCGCGGTAGCAGTGGATGTGCACGCGAATGTCGCCGTTGATGGCGCCGGCGAGCGTGTCGAGCTTGAGGTCGCGCTTGCCGCCGGTGTCCTTCTCGCTGTCGGCGCCGTTGCCGTTGCTCGACTGCCACCAGTGCTTCTTCTTCGCCGTCTCGTCGTTCTTCTTGCCGCCGCCACCGTTCTTGCGCAGGTACTCGCTGGCATCGATGAAGGCGGCGCGGTAGCCGGCGACGTTGCCCATGCGCGTGGCCGGACCGCTCTTCTGGCCGTAGACGCGCTTGGGGTTCTCGCCGCAGGCCATCTTCAGGCCCCACGGCGCATCCGGAAACTTCATCGCCTGGTAGGTGGTGGCGGCGACGTTCTTCAGCGTCACCCCGCGACCGCCAACCAGGTTGGCCGAGCCCGGCAGCACCTGCAGCGAGGTGATGCCGCCCGCCAGTGCCGCGGCGAAGCCGGGATCCTGCGGCCAGATCGAATGCTCGGCCCAGACGTTGGCGGTGACCGCGCCGGTCATTTCATTGCCGTCGCTGTGCGCGCTTACCCCGGGGGCGGGATACACGCCCAGGTGCGAATGCACGTCGATGATGCCCGGCGTCACCCACTTGCCGTTGCCGTCGACGCGGGTGGCGTTGGCCGGCGCCTGCAGCGCGCTCCCGACTGCGATCACCCTGCCGTCCTGCAGCAGTACGTCGGCGTTGTCGAGGCGCTGGCCGGTGCCGGTGAGCACGGTCGCATGCTCGATCAGGACCGGGCCGGCGGCGATCGCACGGTAGGTACTCGGGTACGGGTCCTCGACGAAACGTGACTTCGAGGCGGAGGACTTCGACGCAGGTGCGTCGGGCGAAGCCGCATGGGCGACGCCGACGGAAAGCACCGCGGCCAGCGCGGCGACCAGAGGTCGGAACATGGATTTCCCCGGAGGTGGCACGAACAATCAATCCGCACCCTAGCTGCGGTAGCGGGTCCGTGCAATCGCCGACGAAGGTCATGTCCGGGCATGACAGAATGCAGCTCCAGGCAGCCCCCGCCCTGGTAGGCGCCAGCAAGCTGGCGACCGGGCGTTGGAGCTTGTCATTTGTGCCAGTCCGCTGGCCCCGGCAAGAGACAACGCGAGGAACACGTACGTGAAAGACAAGGAACAGATCGTAGACAACTGGCTGCCGCGCTACACCGGCGTGCCCCTGGACCAGTTCGGCGAACACATCCTGCTGACCAATTTCGGCGGCTACCTGCACACCTTCGCCCGCCTGACCGGCGCCGAAGTGATCGGCATGGACCGGCCGATGCCCAGTGCCACCGCCGACGGCATCACCATGATCAACTTCGGCATGGGCAGCCCGAACGCCGCCACGATGATGGACCTGCTCAGCGCGATCATGCCCAAGGCGGTGCTGTTCCTGGGCAAGTGCGGCGGCCTGAAGCGGAAGAACCAGCTCGGCGACCTGATCCTGCCGATCGCGGCGATCCGCGGCGAAGGCACCAGCGACGACTATCTGCCGGCTCAGGTGCCGGCGCTGCCGGCGTTCGCGCTGCAGCGCGCGGTATCGACGATGATCCGCGACCTCGGCCACGACTACTGGACCGGAACGGTGTTCACCACCAACCGCCGCGTCTGGGAGCACGACGACGCCTTCAAGGAGCGCCTGCGCACGATGCGCTGCATGGCCATCGACATGGAGACGGCGACGATCTTCGCCGCGGGCTTTGCCAACCGCATCCCCTGCGGTGCACTGCTGCTGGTCTCCGACCAGCCGATGATCCCGGAGGGCGTCAAGACCGAAGCCTCGGATGCGCGCGTCAGCTCGGACTACGTCGACAACCACATCAACGTCGGCATCGAAGCACTCAGGCTGATCCGCCGCAACGGCAAGTCGGTGCGGCACCTGCGCTTCGACGAGTAGGTCATTGCACAGGCCCCGGGTGCGCTTCGCTTACCCGGGCTACGCCCAAGGCAGCCCGGACCACACGTTGCAAGGTAGCCCGGGTAAGCGAAGCGCACCCGGGATAGCACGCCAAAGAAAAGGCCGGCATCTGCCGGCCTTTTCCACGTGCGGTGCAATGGCAATGCGATCAATCGCAATCCATCTGCCACTCGAAGCTCTGCGTTTCCTCGTTGAACACCGACACCGCCGAGCACGCGCTCTGCGCGGCGGTCGACTGCGATGGCGGTGCCAGCGTCGACTCGGTGACGGGCGCCTCGGCAGTGCGGCTCGGCGGGCAGATTCGGTTGATCGGCGGTATCGTTCCGGCCGGATAGCAGATCATCCGAGGCGGATTGCAGAGCAGCGTGCACTGGATGTTCTGCGCGTTCCCTGCGAGTGGAGCGAGCAGGCCTGCAAGCAACAGGGCTGCGACAACAGACTGCTTCATGGTTGTTTCCCTCTGGAAGTGACTTGCGCCATGGAAAATGGCGGTGGCGATGTGACGGCCGCCTGAGCGGCCCGCGGGGTTGTTCAGTCTTGTGCAGGCCCCGTGAAGGACATGTCGTCAGGGCCCGCCAAGTACTTTCGCCGCCCGCCATCGCAGACCTTGCGACGCCTCCCGGGCACACTAGCGGCCTGGGAATGAGGACTTGGAGCGGGGGACGGGGAATGGAGAAATTCATCTATCTGCTGGCGGGCGCACTGCTCACCTGGCTGTTCTATTTCGTCCAGCGCAGGGTCGAGCGGCGCGGCGCGGTCGAGGCCATCGAGCGCAACCAGAAGCTGCTTGACCTCAAGCAGGGCCTGGACAGTGCCAACACCAACCTCGACGACCTGCGCCAGTTCGAGCAGCGCCTGATCGGCAAGGCCGAGAACGCCGCGCGGATCGCCGACAACTACTTCACCAAAGCCGAGGAAGTCGCCCGCCAGAGCGACGATGCCGCCGTGACCCAGTCCGACATGAACCAGCAGGCGGCCAGCGAGTTGCAGCGCGTCGAAACGCGGCTGGCCACGGTGGTGGCGCACCTGCGTCGCCAGCTCGACGGCGAATCGCTGGTGGTGTTCGACGAAGCCCATCGCAGCTGGCTGGCATTCCGCGAGCGCTACGCGCGTTTTGTCTCGCAGTCGTACTCGGGCGGATCGATCCGCCCGTTGATCCACGCGGTGACATTGGAAAGCGTGACCGAGCTCTGGATCAACGAGCTGGAAACGCAGCTGGCCGACGAATCGGTGTGAGTACCGTCATGCCCACCACTCCCCACGATGTCCTCGCCTTCTGGCTGGAAGCCGGCTATGAGCGCTGGTTCGACCGCGACGACAGCTTCGACGCGCGCTGCCACGAGGAATGGCTGGCAACGCACCACCGCGCCGCACGCCGCGAACTCGAAGACTGGATGGACACCGCGCCGGGCGCACTGGCGCTGTCGATCCTGCTCGACCAGATCCCGCGCAACGTCTTCCGCGGCAGCGGCCATGCCTACGCCACCGATCCGCTGGCGCGCCATTACGCCGCACGCGCGATCGAACGCGGCTTCGACCACCAGGTCGATCCGGTGCTGCGCGTCTTCTTCTACATGCCGTTCGAACACTCCGAGGCGATCGCCGACCAGGAGCGGTCGGTCAAACTGGCGTCTTCGATCGGTGGCGAATCGGGCAACAACTACCTCGACTACGCCCGTCGCCATCGCGACGTGATCGCGCGCTTCGGCCGCTTTCCGCATCGCAATCGCGAGCTGGGCCGGATCAACACGGCGGAAGAGCAGGCCTACCTGGATGCGGGCGGTGGCTTCGGCTGAGGCAGAGGCGAATGCAGGAGCCAGCGAACCGGCCCCTGCAGGATCAAGGGAAGGTCAGTACTTCGGCACGCTCGCGTCGACGTCCGCCCACGCGTCGATACCGCCGACGACGTTGTATACCTCGCGGAATCCCAGGTCGCGGAAGTGCTCGGCCGCCTGCTGGCTGCGGCCGCCGTGATGGCACAGGAAGGCCAGGGCGGTGTCCTTGGGCAGCGCTTCGAGCGCATCGAGACCGTTGTCGAAACTGTCGAAGGCGACCGCGACGCTGGCCAGCTGGCGCTCGGGTGCCGGGCGCACGTCAACCAGGCGCAGCGTGCCTGCGGCGACGCGTGCGGCGACATCCGCCGGCGCGATCGACTGCACGGCCGGCGGTGCCTGCGGGTTGTGCACGACCAGGCCGCGACCACGCTCGTCATCGACCCAGTCGATGGTGATGCCGTCGGCGCGACGCGCCTGCATCCAGTCGGTCTGCACGCGAACGCCGTCGACTTCGACCGCCACCGCATTGGCATCCACCGGTGCCAGCTGCAGGCGGGCGTTGTGGCGCGCGTCGATGTCGAGCTGGACCGCGTAGCCGGCGCCGGCATTGGCGATGGCGCCGCGCAGCATCTCGACCGCCGAGGGGGTGATGGTCAGCTTCGGCGGGCTGCGGTCCGGTGCCGGCAGGCCGAGCACGCCGTGCAGTTCGCCGTTGCCGGCCATCTGCTCGACGATGTCGCTGCCGCCGACCAGCTCGCCATCGATGTACAGCTGCGGGATGGTCGGCCAATTGCCGTACTGCTTGATGCCCTCGCGGATCGCCGCGTCCGACAGCACGTCGACGTGGGCGTAGCCCTGCGGCAGCAGCGCATTGAGGACGCCAACGGCCTTGGCCGAGAAGCCGCACTGCGGTGCCTCCGGCGCGCCCTTCATGAACAGGACGACACGGTTGGACTGCAGCAGGGTTTCGATGCGCGAACGCAGGGCGGGGTCGAGGGACATGGGGTCTGGCCTTGAGGGGATGTGGTGCATGTGGGGGCGCCGCAGCCGGGAGGCAACCCCGGCTACCATGGATCCCGATGCCAGTCTTCCATCAACCGCCTCGCCATCCCCACGCCTGGGCCTGGCTGTTTGCCGCCTCGCAGCTGGCGGTGGTCGCGATCTGGTGGCAATGGGGCTGGCCTGCGGGGCTTGCGGCACTGCTGGCCAGCCACCTGACCCTGGTCTGGGCAACGCTGCGGCCGCAGTCGCGCCTGCTCAGTCCGGTGCTGACGCGGTTGCCGACGGCCGAGCCCGTGGTCTGGCTGACCATCGATGATGGCCCCTCCGACGACACCCGGGCGATGCTCGACCTGCTCGATGCGCGCAATGCCCGGGCCACGTTCTTCCTGGTGGGCGACCGCGCCCAGGCCCGGCCGGAGCTGGTCGGCGAGATCGCGCGCCGTGGACACGGCATCGGCCAGCACAGCCACACCCATCCCCAGGCGCGGTTCTGGGCGCTGCCGCCGATGGCGATGCGGGCGCAGATCGACGATGCCCAGGCCGCGTTGACGCAACTGGCCGGTGCGCCGCCGCGATGGTTCCGTGCCGTGGTCGGCATGGCCAATCCGTTTGTCGCCGCCGCGCTCAAGCGCCACGGACTGGCACGGGTGGCGTGGTCGGCGCGCGGCTTCGATGCGGTGCTGAAGGAGCCGGCCGGGGTGGCCGCGCGCATCGAGCGCGACCTCGCGCCCGGCGCGATCGTGCTGCTGCACGAGGGCTCACGCCATGGTCGCAATGTCGAAACGCTGGCGGCGGTGCTGGACCGCCTCGACCAGCGCGGCTACCGCACTGTATTGCCGGAACAGCTCGAGGCGCAGTCGTAGGGCAGCGCTCGGCCCGCGACGCTCAACCCGCCACGATCAGCCAGTTGTTGAACGGCGTGCGTCCGCGCAGCGAGGTGAAGCTCGCCTTCAATCCGGCATCGGCCAGGCGCGCACGCACGGCGTCCGCGTCGGGATAGTTCAACGGCGCCGCATTCATCCAACCAACGACCTTGGCGAAGATGTCGACGAAGCGCGTGACATGGGCGCGATGGCTGCCGTCGGCCAATCCGGTGCGGATCACCAGCTTCGCGCCCGGCGTGAGCATCGCGATGGCCTCGTCGATCGCCCGCATCTGCGCCTCCACCGGCACGAACTGCAGGACGTCGAGCACGGCCACGCTGCCACGATGCGCGGGCACGCCCTCGGCCAGGTCGGCGGTTTCGAACGTCACCTCGCCCAGGTCGCAGCGCGCCGCGGCCTTGCGCGCGCGCAGGATCTTGCCGACGTCGTTGTCGTAGCCACGGTAGGGCATGCGCTGGCCATCGGCGCGCAGTGCATGCGCGAGCAGGCCCAGCCCGCAGCCCATGTCGAGCAGAGGTGCGCGGGTTCCGCGCAGGGCCTCGCAGACACCGGGATACAGCGGATCGGTGCCGAACTTGCTCCACGCATAGTAGTAGTCGCGGCGCCCGTACCAGTGTTCGCGCGGCAGGAACGCCGATGCCAGCGCGCGTGCCTGCTTGCCCGGCAACGGTGCCGTGGCAGCGTGCGTCGTCGCGCCGCAGGAATCGCTCATCGTGCCAGCAGCCCGCGCGCGGCCGGCAAGGCCAGCGTGGTCCACTGCGTGTACATCGCCGCGGAGGGGTGCAGGCCGTCGTCGGCGAGCATCTCCTTCTCGCCGCCGCGCTCGCGCGACACCGGCGTGATGTCGACGAACGCCACGCCGTGCGCCTCGCACACCACCTGCGCGGCAGCGTTGAAGGTGTCGAGCTCGGCGGCAATGGTGGCCGGTGTGGCCTGGGTGGTCTTCACGAACGGGGTCGCGCCCCAGTCTGGGATCGACAGCACCAGCACGCGGTCGGCGCGGCCGCGGGCGAAGGCGATAGCGCGCCTGAGCAGGGTCTCGAACTCGCTGCGGTATTCGACCGCGCTGCGGCCGCGGTACTGGTTGTTGACGCCGATCAGCAGGCTGACGAAATCCCATTCGCCCAGCGGTTCGGCGCCATCGATGCCCCAGGTGAGCTCGTCGGTGGTCCAGCCGGTGGTGGCGATGATGCGCGGGTCGGCGAGGGCGATACCTTCCCCGCGCAGCGCATGCGCCAGCTGGTGCGGCCAGCGGCCATCGGCGGCCACGCCTTCACCGATGGTGTAGCTGTCGCCGAGCGCCAGGTACGACAGAGCGGTGGCGGGAACGCTGTCCATCACGATCAGGCCACGGCCGCCTGCGCCTGTCCGGCTTCGCTGCCCGCGTAGCGGTCGAGCAGGCGCTCGATGCGGCGGAACACTTCGCGCAGGTCGTCGGGCTGCGGCAGCAGGGTGACGCGGAAATGGTTGCGGTAGGGCACGTTGAAGCTCGAGCCCGGCACCACCAGCACGTCTTCGGTCTCCAGCAGTTCGAGCGCGAAGCGATGGTCGTCGAAGCCCTGCGCCGCCGCACCGGTGACGGCCGGGAAGGCATACAGCGCGCCCGCCGGTTCAACCAGTTGCAAGTGGCGACTGGCGGCGACGCTGTCGATGACCGCGCGTCGTGCCTCGAACAGGCGGCCACCGGGCGCGCACAGTGGCGCGATGGTGTCCTCGCCATGCAGCGCCGCCTCGATCGCGAACTGACCGGGCACGTTGGCGCACAGGCGCAGCGCGCCGAGCAGGTCCATGGCGTGGTGCAGGTTGCCGCTGGCGACCGGGTCGCCCGACAGCACCGCCCAGCCCACGCGCCAGCCGCAGGCACGGTGGACCTTGCTCAGGCCGCCGAACGACAGGCACGGCAGGTCACCGGCGATCGGTGCGATCGGGGTGAACTGGTTGCCGTCATAGAGGATGGAGTCGTAGATCTCGTCGCACATCAGCAGCAGCTTGTGGCGTGCGGCGATGGCGACGATCTTCTCGATCAGCTCGCGCGGGTAGGCGGCGCCGGTCGGGTTGTTGGGGTTGATCAGCACGATCGCGCGGGTGCGGCTGGACACCAGCGAGGCGATCTCGTCCGGGTCGGGCAGGAAGCCGTTCTCCGGCAGGCAGCGGTAATAGACCGGGCGGCCGTCGTTGAGGATGGTCGCCGCCGACCACAGCGGATAGTCGGGCGAGGGCAGCAGCACCTCGTCGCCCGGGTTCAGCAGGGCGCGCAGCGACAGGTCGATCAGCTCGCTGACGCCATTGCCGACGAACACGCGCTCCGGGCTCGCATTGGGCGTGCCGCGCTGCTTGTGGAAGCTGGCGATGGCCTCGCGCGCGGCCGGCAGGCCCTGCTGGTGGGTGTAGGGGTCGGTGTCGCTGATGTGGTCGGCGATCGCGCGCTGCAGGTGCTCGGGGGCGCGGAAACCGAACGCGCCGGGATTGCCGATGTTGAGCTTGATCAGCTTGCGCCCCTGGCCCTCCAGCTCGCGGGCTCGCCGGGCCAGTTCACCGCGGATTTCGTAGCGGACTTCGGACAGGCGTTCGCGGGTCTTCACGGGGGACTGGGACATTGCTGCAGGCAAATGGGGGGTCGGAGAGCCAGACTAGCCGAAACCGGCGCGAACGGCAGCGGAAATGGCGCAATTACGTGCAACTGCGCCGGTGTGAGCGGTAACCGCCAGCGCCTTCACTACGGGTGCCGGACGGTGCATCCGCTCGCGACCGCGACCCGACCCGGCAACACGGATCCGTCCCTGCCCCCGGTTGACCGCTAGAATCCGGGCATGTCCCCAGCCTCCGCACAGTCTTGATCCCCGGTTTCGACGCCCTGCAGGCCATTGGTTGGCCGTTGAAGGCCAGTTCGCCAGATCCGGTCGCGGGCTCGTCGCTTGAGGTCACGTCGCCTGAGAGCTCGCTGCCTGAGAGCCCGTCGCTTGAGACCCCGTCGCTTGAGACCCCGCCGCTCGACCAGGTCTGGCTCGACCTCATGGCCGAGCACCCCGGTGCAAGGCCGGCGCGGGTCATCGAACAGCACCGCAGCGGCTACATCGTTGCCGACGGCCCCGACCACGGCTTCCCGGTCGAGTCCCTGCCCGAATGGCAGCGTCCGCCGGGCTACCGCAAGGGCACGGTCACCATCGACCAGCGCCCCGGTGTCGGCGACTGGCTGCTGGTGGAAGGCCGCAAGGCGGTGGCGCTGCTGCCACGGCGCAGCGCGATCAAGCGCGGCGCCGCCGGCGAGCATTACCAGCAGCAGCTGATTGCGGCCAACGTCGACACCGTATTCGTGGTCTGCGGCCTGGATGCCGACTTCAATCCGCGTCGCATCGAGCGCTACCTGCTGCTGGTGCGCGGCGGCGGCGTCGAACCCGTGGTGGTGCTGACCAAGGCCGACCAGGCCGAGGCCGCCGACCCCGAAGTGCTGCCTGATGCGATGGCCGCGCTGGTGGAACTGGCGGCCCAGGGCGTGGCGGTGCGTGCGGTCAACGCCCGCGACCCCGACAGCGTCGCGGCCCTGGATCCCTGGCTGCAGCCCGGCACGACCGCGGTCTTCGTCGGCAGTTCCGGCGCCGGCAAGTCGACCCTGACCAACACCCTGCTCGGCACCGAGCGGATGAAGACCGGCGAAGTGCGCGAGAACGATTCGCGCGGCCGCCACACCACCACCCATCGCGCGCTGATCCCGCTGCCGACCGGCGCCTGCCTGATCGACACCCCGGGCATGCGCGAGCTCAAGCCGACCGGCGAGGAAGACGTCGCCGAGAACTTCAGCGACGTCGAAGCCCTGGCCGAGAAGTGCCGGTTCCGCGACTGCAAGCACGCGCGCGAGCCCGGCTGCGCCGTGCGCGAAGCGATAGAGGCCGGCAAGCTCGACCCGCAACGCTTCGCCAACTACCTCAAGCTCAGCGATGAGGTTGCCGGCGCCGCCAATCGCCTGGCCAACCGGCGCGCGCAGAAGGCCGAAGAAAAAGTGGCAGGCAAGTCGCTCAACAAGCGCCTCGATGAGAAGTATGGGAAGCACTAGTCGCCCGGGTAAGGCCACAGGCCGCACCCGGGGTCGGATGCGCCTGGTACCCGGGTGCGGCCTGTGGCCTTACCCGGGCTACTCGATGACATGACCGGATTCGCGCCCGAGATCGCCCATCACGCCGCGCTCGATGCGCGCATGGTCGCAGCGGCGAAGGATGTGCGGTTGCTGGCCCTGGTCAGCTGGCCGGCGGGCCAGGAGGCAGCATTCCTGGCTGACTACGCGCGCGGTGTGGTCAAGCTCCCGCAGATCGAATACCCAAGCCTGGATTTCAGCCAGACGCGCGCCGAAATGGAGGCGATCGCGACGCAGGCCGACCCGCACCATCCGCTGGGCCAGTACCTGATCGATTCGGCGCGAAGCTGGTCGCAGGCCGCGGCACTGTGCGAATCGCTGGGCACGCCGGCAGTCTGCGAGCACTCGATCAAGCTGTTTGGTCGCCCCGACGAAGCCCTTCCGGGCGATGGACCGACCACGCGTGAAGCGGCGCAGCACTTCATCTCGATCGCCGACGAGCTCGACCGCGAACTGATGTCGCCGGCCGAGCACGTCACCATCTCCGCCACCGCGCTGCAATTGCAGTTGCAGCGCGAGCTCGACACCTACTTCGACGGGCGCGTGATCTCGGTCGAACTGGATCCGGACCTGATCGCCAAGGCCGCCGCGGGTGCCACCCGCATCCGCCTGCGCCATGGCGCCGCCTTCAGCGACTACGACCGTCACCAGTTGCTGCAGCACGAAGCCTTCGTGCACTCGCTCACTGCCCTCAATGGCCGTGAACAGCCGGTACTGCCGAGCCTGGCCTTGTCGTCGCCGCGCATCACCGCGACCCAGGAAGGCCTGGCGACGTTCGCCGAACAGATCACCGGCAGCATCGACATCGGCCGCATGAAGCGCATCAGCCTGCGCATCGAGGCGGTGGCGATGGCGCTGGCCGGCGCCGACTTCATCGAGGTTTTCCGCTATTTCCTCGACTCCGGGCAAACGCCGGAGGACAGCTTCGCCTCGGCGCAGCGCGTTTTCCGCGGCGTGCCGACCACTGGCGGCCATGCTTTCACCAAGGACACCGTGTACCTGCGCGGCCTGGTCGGCGTGCACACGTTCTTCCGCTGGGCGTTGCGCGACGGCAAGTTGCAGCTGTGCCGCTGGCTGTTCGCCGGCAAGATGACGCTGACCGACGTGCAGCGGTTCGAGCCGCTGTTCGCCGATGGCGTGATCAAGCCGGCGCGCTGGCTGCCGCAGTGGGTGGCGCGTGCGAACGGGCTGGCGGGAATGCTGGCGTTCTCGCTGTTCGCCAACCGGATCCGGCTGGACAAGATCGTGGTGGACGGGAAGGCGCCGGAGCTCTGACCCCGCGGCGCCCCCTCTACCTCACCGCTTCCGCCAGGCCCGCCACAACGGCAGCACCAGCATCAGACCCACCAGGCCCCACGTCGCCAGCGAGATCGGACTCGCCCAAAGGATCCCCAGCTCGCCGTCGGAGATCGACAGGGCCCGTCGCAGGTTCTGCTCCATCAATCCCCCCAGGATGAAACCCAGCAGCACCGGCGACAGCGGGAAGTCGAGCTTGCGCAACAGGTAGCCCAGCACGCCGATGGCCACCATCAGCACCAGGTCGAACGTGGTCGCGTGCACCGCGTACACGCCGATCGTCGTGATGATTGCGATCGCTGGCACCAGCGCCCAGTTCGGCACCGCCAGGATCCGCGTGAACACGCGCACCATCGGTACGTTGAGGATCAGCAGCATCACGTTGGCGACGAACAGCGACGCGATCAGCCCCCACACCACCTGCGGCTGTTCCTGGAACAGCAGCGGCCCGGGCGTGATGTTGTACAGGCTGAGCGCGCCGATCATGACCGCAGTCGTACCGGAGCCGGGCACGCCGAGGGTCAGCATCGGCACCATCGCGCCACAGGCGGCGCCGCCGATCGCGGTTTCCGGCGCGGCCAGTCCGCGCAGGTCGCCCTGGCCGAAGCGGCCGCTGTCGCCGGCCAGCCGCTTCTCGGACATGTAGGCCACCGCGCTGGCCAGCGTCGCACCGGCACCGGGCAGCACGCCCATGAAGAAGCCGAGCACGCCGCAGCGCATGTTGATCCAGAACACCGACGCCGCCTCGCGGGCGTTGAACAGCATCCGACCGGTGGCCTCGACCATGCGATGGCCACTGTGCGTCTTCTCCAGCAGCAACAGGATCTCGCTGACCGAGAACAGCCCCAGCACCAGCACCACGAACTGGATGCCGTCGGCGACATGCAGGCTGTCGAACGTGAATCGGTACACGCCGCTGTTGGCATCGATGCCGACACTCGACAGGAACAGCCCCAGCAAGGCCGCAAGCAGCGTCTTCAATGGCCGATCGTTGGCCAGGCCGCTGAGCGCGACGATTGCCAGCACCATCAGCACGAAGTACTCCGCCGGCCCGAACGCGATCGCCCACCGCGCCAGCAATGGCGCAAACAGCACCATGCCGCAGGTGGCGATCAGGGCGCCGAGGAACGAGCTCCATGCCGACAGCGACAGGGCCACGCCGGCCAGGCCTTGCCTGGCCATCGGGTAGCCGTCGAGCGTGGTCATCACCGTCGATGCCTCACCGGGGATGTTGAGCAGGATCGAGGAGATGCGGCCGCCGTACTCGCAGCCCAGGTAGACCGCCGCGAGCAGGATCAGCGCCGATTCCGGCGGCATGCCCAGCGCGTAGGCCACCGGGATCAGCAGGGCGACGCCGTTGATCGGGCCGATGCCGGGCAGCAACCCGACCACCGTGCCGATCAGCGTTCCCAGCAGCGCGGTGACCAGGTTGTAGGGGGTCAGGGCAACGCCGAAGCCCTGGCCGAGGTAGTTGAAGGTTTCCATCGTATGGGGCCCGTCAGAAGGGAAGTCGCTCGAGCACGCCAAGCGGCAGCGGCACTTCAAGCAGGCAGTCGAACAGCAGGTACAGGCCGGCACTGAGCAATGTGCAGGTGGTCACGGCGGGAAGGGGGCGGCCGCCGTAGAGCAGGGCAATGAAGCTGCCGACCAGCGCGCTGCTGGGGATGAAGCCGAGCGGTTCGAACAGCCCGGCATAGGCCAGCAACAGTGCGATGCACAGCATCGCCTTGCGCAGCAGCGCCGCGTCCATCGGTGCATCGTCTTCTTCGTGCTTGAGCGCAGGCGGTCGCACGATCAGCCACGCCAGGCCGATCGCCATCAGGCCCAGGCACAGCAGCGGATACGCGCGCGGGCCGACCGGCTCGTACGAGAACTCGGCCTGGTAGTCCCAGCCGATCACCGCGAACACGATGCAGGTCAGCAGCCAGGCCCCGGCAAACAGCCGCTGCACCAGCGCGGCGGGTTGTGTCGTCATGGGCATTCCTTGGCCTGGGTCAGCGTTTGGCCAGGCCGAACTCGCGCGCGAGTTGGCGGTAGCGCGCGACTTCCCGCTTCACGTAGGCATCGAGCTGCGGCCCGGTCAGCGCCAGCGGGAACAGCTCGCGCTCTTCGCGCAGGCGGGCGAAATCCCTGGAGGCCAGCAGCTTGTCGAAGGCGGCCTTCCAGTAGGCGTAGTCCTGCGCGCTCACCTTCGGGCCGACATAGAAGCCGCGGGCGACCTGCCAGACGACGTCGTAACCCTGCTCCTTCGCGGTCGGGATCGACGTCATGCCGGGCCGGGCAAGGCGCTTGTCGGCCAGCACCGCGAGGATGCGCATCTTGCCCGCCTTCACCTGCGGCATGGAGTCGGCGATGTCGGTGCTGCCGACCTGGATATGACCGCCCAGCAACGCGGTGGTGATGTCGCCGCCGCCTTCCAGCGCGACATAGCGCAGCTGTTTCGGACTGATGCCGGCGGCCTTGGCCAGCATGGCCGTCTGCATCCAGTCCTGGCTGCCGACCGTCCCGCCGGAACCGATGACGACTTTGCCGGGGTTCTTCTTCAGCGCTGCCATCAGGTCGCCAAGCGTCTTGAAGGGCGAATCGCTGCGCACCGCGATCGCGCCGTAGCTGGTGCCCACCGCCGCCAGCCAGCGCACCGCATTCTCGTCGTAACGGCCGAACTTGCCCTGGGCGATGTTGAGCAGCGAGCCACTGGAGAAGGCGGTGATGACATTGCCATCGGCCGGGCGCTGCGCGACGACGGTGTTGTAGGCGACCGCGCCGACGCCGCCGGGCATGTAGGTCACGCGCATCGGCCGCGACAGCGCCTTGCCTTCGACCAGTCCGGTCTGGGCCAGCTTGCAGGTCAGGTCGAAGCCGCCACCGGGCGAAGCCGGGGCGATGCATTCGGGGCGGGAGGGATCGGCAATGGCGTGTGCGGGCAACAGCAGCGACAAGGCGGCGACAGCAGGAAGCAGGAAGCGGAGCAGGGACATTCAGTGGCCTCGTGGATCGGCAATGGCAAAGACCGGCATGCGCCGGTGGTGGATGCAGGGAGACGTCAGAAGTCGTACTGGAAGCGACCGGTCAGCGCCTGGGTGCGGTCGAGCGTCAGCGCACGCAGGTGGTCGTAGTTGCGGCTGCTGGTCCAGTCGAGCAGGAAGCGCAGGTTGGAGCGAAGGTGCCAGTTGACGGCGGCAGTGGTGGCCGCGATCGAGGTGTCGCTGAAGTCGCGTACGCCGTACAGGTTCTGCCGGCCGCGGATCGTGTCGTAGCGCAACGCCAGCTGCCAGGCGCCGCTGCTGCGGTTGGGCTTGACCCGGCCAAAGCGCCCGCCCCCGCGATCGTAGGGCAGCGATTCGCCGGTGATGAACCAGCCGACGGCGGCATAGGCCGAATCGACGCGACCGCTCTGCCCGCCGTCGTCGAAGCGCGCGTCACCGATTTCGGACTGGACATGGAAGGGACCGCGCACGGCGGCGAATTCGATGGACGTCTTGTCGACATCGGTGTCGCGCCCGCTGCCGAAGCTCACCAGCGTCAAGCGGCTGGCGTCGGACAGATGCCCTGCCGGGCGCGGTCGTATGCGCAACGCCGGCGCGCCGTCGCGGCCGGGATGGTCGTAGTACTCGCGTGCCGCCGACAGGCCCAGATGCAACACGCGCCCGGCCTCGTGCATCGGCGCCCAGGTGCCGCGGCCACCGAATGCGCGGCCCTTGATCTGCCACTCGTCGATGCTTTCCAGGCTGTAGACGCTGCCGCCGATGGTGTAGGCGTCGCCGGCACTGAGCCAGCCCGCGCCGAGGCGGTAAAGCGGCGCCAGCGTCTGTGCGAACAGCGACCGCTCGAGGAACACGCCGTAGTTCGAGCTGATCCGGTCGTCGAGGGTGAAGTGCTGCTTGAACTGGCCGACGGTCAGCTTGCCGGCACTGAACTTCTTGCTGACCAGGACGTCCCAGGCTTCGATCGCCTCGACGCTGAAATCGTCCTGCAGGTCGGCGAAGTTGCCCTCCACCGTGTACTCCAGGCCGTACAGCTTGCCCGACACTTCCAGTGCCAGCCTGCGGATCTCGGTGTCGTCGACGTTGGGCGCACCGCGCCGGTCGTTCTCGAATTGCCCGAAGTCCCAGTGCAGTCTTCCTCCAAGCGTTGCTGTGACATCACCTTCGTCTGCATTGGCAACAGTTGTGGCCAAGGTCAGCAACAACAACGTGGACAGAGTGGTCGATGACGGACGGCTGCGATCCTTTCGCATGCGGCTTTTTCTCCTGATCTGCTGCGATTCCGCGCGTTGGAATCGTTGGCGTGATTCAGGCTAGGCATGCGAACCTGTCATTGACCTGTCATTGCAAATTACGCAACGACGACAGGAGAAACGTGCAAGGAAGCACTGCTGATGCGAATCCTCCTGGTCGAGGACAATGCCTGTCTCGCCAATGCAATCGTTCTCAAGCTGCGTCGTGATGGACATGCGCTGGATTGGCAGGCCGACGGTTTCTCGGCGTCGCGCGTGCTTCGCTACCAGCGCTTCGACCTGGTCGTGCTCGACATCGGGCTGCCGCGCATGAGCGGCCTGGAGCTGCTTGCAGGCTTGCGCAAACGCGGCGACACCACGCCGGTGCTGGTGGTGACCGCGCGCGACCGGATCGAAGACCGTGTGCAGGCGCTGGATGTCGGCGCCGACGATTTCCTCGCCAAGCCGTTCGACCTGCGCGAGTTCGACGCGCGTTGCCGCGTGCTGCTGCGGCGCAGCCGCGGGCGGGCATCGGAACTGGTGCGGGTCGGTGGCCTGGATTTCGACAGCGCTGCGCGCAGGGTCACGCTCGACGGCGCCGTCATCGACCTGCCCAACCGCGAGTTCCGACTGCTCGAAATCCTGATCGGCCGCGTCGGCCGTGTCGTCAGCCGCGAGGAAATCGGCAGTGGCCTGTTCGGCTTCGACGACGGCGCCGGGCCCAACGCAATCGAGCTCTACGTCAGCCGCCTGCGCCGCAGGATCGCGGCGTCGCGGCTGCGCATCGTCACCGTGCGCGGGGTCGGTTACCGGGTCGAAGCGGGCGCCTGAGGGCGCCTGGCGGGTCCGGCAACGGAGCCCAGGTTCAGCGTGCGGGTGACAGCGCGCCGTCCTTGCCGATCACGTAGTCGGCCGGGGCGTCGCTGGCCACCAGCGTTACGCGGTCGCCGATGGGCACCCCCGCATAGCTGGGGATTTCGTGGCACAGGCGAAGGTATATCCAGTGCTGGCCGGGAACCAGCGCGCGAATCCGCACGCCGTTGTCTCCGGACGCGGCCACCGCACGTGCCAGCGACGGCGAGAAGACCGACTGCAATTCGCCGATCTGGTGCATGCGGCGCATGACGTTGACGCCGTGCCAGCAGCTCAGCAGCGCCGCCAGCACCAGCACGATGCGGGCAGCCCGCGCCATCCGCGCCCATGCCGCCGCACCGAGCCCGACGACAGCGGCCGCGTAGCCGTACCCGTACTGGTTGGCCGACTCGGCCAGGATCAGCACCGGCCCCAGCGCTGCGACGCCGAGCAGCACGAATGCCACCAGCCAGCGCACGCCGGCGCGCCAGAACGCCCAGGCCAGCGCCAGCCAGATGCCCAGGCCGAGCCACGTGCGCGCATCGGAGAATCCATCCGGCAGCAGGCCGGTGATGCCCAGGCGGGTCGCGATCGGCGGGAACACCTGGTACTCGAGCCAGCGCAGCGGAAGGTTGGCCAGGCTCCAGCCGTAGTTGGACTGGCGCGGCGCGAACAGGATCACGCCCAGGCGCAGCGCCAGGTAGATCGCCACCGGCACCAGCGCGCCCAGGGTGGCGTAGAGCCAGCTGCGGGGGCGGCCCAGCATCAGCCAGGCGACCGCGGTCAGGGCCGGTATGACGATGGCCGATTCCTTCGACAGCAGGCCGATCGCGGTCAGCGCCGCGGCACCCACGGCGATCGCCAGCGGTGCGCGCGGACGCTGCGCCAGCAGACCGGTGGCGAGCGCGCAGCCGACCCAGATCAGGTCGCCGATGGTGCCGACCCAGCCATGGGCCTGCACGGCGAAGGGGCTGAGCGCGAACACCAGCGCGCCAGTGAAGGCCGGCGCCGGCGCGACCCCGAAGCGGCGCAGCAGCGCCGCCAGCATCGCGCAGTTGAGGCCGCCCCAGGCGACCATCACGCCATGGAAGGCGAACGGATGGGCAAACAGGTGCTGCGACAGCCACAGCCACAGGCTGAAGGTCAGCGGGCGGTACTGGAAGCTGTCGAGGCCGGTCCACAGGTCGCCGCGCCCGAGCAGGTTGGCGTCATTGCCCGCAAAGGCGGCCCATTGCAGCTCGTCATGGCTGAAATAGCCCGGATTGAACACCAGCGGCGCCTGCAGTACGAGGACCGCCGCCAGCACCGCCAGCCACTGTCGCCATGCCGGCCCATTCCCTGTGCGCATAGTGTCCATGTCTCCCCCTTTCGGCCGCATTGTGAGTAATGGCCGGCAACCGCGCCATACCGTGGCGTCCTCGACGTCCGCATTAAGCGGATAGAATCAGCGGCCCGCCTGTGGTTTCCCTGTGATGTCCGACACCTCGCCCGCCAACGACCTCAAGCAAGCCGCGCTCGACTACCACCGCCTGAGCCCGCCCGGCAAGATCAAGGTCAGCGCGACCAAGCCGATGGTCACCCAGCGCGACCTGGCCCTGGCCTACTCGCCGGGCGTGGCCTTCGCCTGCGAGGCGATCGTCGCCGATCCCAACTGCGCAAGCGAACTGACCGCGCGCGGCAACCTGGTGGCGGTGATCAGCAACGGCACCGCCGTGCTCGGCCTGGGCGACATCGGCCCCCTTGCCGGTAAACCGGTCATGGAAGGCAAGGGCGTGCTGTTCCAGAAGTTCGCCGGCATCGACGTGTTCGACATCGAGATCGACGAGCGCGACCCGGACAAGCTGGTCGACATCATCGCCAGCCTGGAGCCGACCTTCGGCGGCATCAACCTGGAAGACATCAAGGCACCGGAGTGCTTCATCGTCGAGCGCAAGCTGCGCGAGCGGATGAAGATCCCGGTGTTCCATGACGACCAGCACGGCACCGCGATTATTGTGGGTGCGGCGGTCATCAACGCACTGGAAGTGGTCGGCAAGGACATCGGCAGCATCAGGATCGCCACCACCGGCGCCGGTGCCGCCGGCATCGCCTGCCTGGACATGCTGGTCGCGCTGGGCGTGAAGAAGGAAAACATCACCGCCTTCGACCGCGAGGGCGTGATCTACACCGGCCGCGACCACCTCGACCCGGACAAGGCCCGCTACGCCCGCGACACCGCGCAGCGCACCCTGGCCGAAATAGTGGAGGGCGCCGACATTTTCCTCGGCCTGTCCGCCGGCGGCATCCTCAAGCCGGAGATGGTGGCCACGATGGCCGACAAGCCCATCATCCTGGCCCTGGCCAATCCCTATCCGGAGATCCTGCCGGAGGACGCCAAGAAGGTCCGCCCGGACTGCATCATCGCCACCGGCCGTTCGGACTATCCGAACCAGGTCAACAACGCGCTGTGCTTCCCGTACATCTTCCGTGGTGCGCTCGACGTCGGCGCGACCGGCATCAACGAAGCGATGAAGCTCGCCTGCGTGCGCGCGATCGCCAAGCTGGCGCGGATGGAATCGTCCGACCTGGGCAGTGCCTATGGCGGCGAGGTGCCGACGTTCGGCGCCGAATACCTGATCCCCCGCCCGTTCGACCCGCGCCTGCTGGTGGTCCTGGCCCCGGCCGTGGCCCGGGCGGCGATGGAATCGGGCATCGCCAACCGTCCGATCGAGGACATGCGCGCCTACGAGGAAAAGCTCGGCACGTTCATCTACCGCACCGGCCTGGTGATGAAGCCGGTCTACGACCGCGCCCGCAGTGACCGCAAGCGCGTGGTCTACGCCGAAGGCGAGGAAGAGACCGTGCTGCGCGCGGTGCAGACGGTGATCGACGATGGCCTGGCCTTCCCGATCCTGATCGGCCGTCCGGACGTGATCGACACGCGCATCCAGCGCCTGGGCCTGCGCATGCGCGCCGGCGTCGATTTCGAACTGACCAACATCAACGACGACCCGCGCTTCAACGACTACTGGCAGACCTACCACGCCCTGACCGAGCGTCGCGGCGTGACCCCGGCGGCGGCGAAGAACCTGCTGCGTTCGCGTCCGACGCTGATCGCGGCGCTGATGGTCGAGCGCGGCGAAGCCGACGCGATGATCTGCGGCCTGGTCGGTCGCTTCCACAAGAAGCTGGGCTACATGCGCAGCATCTTCGACTTCGACCCGGGCGTGACCGGCACGGCGGCGATGACCGGCGTGATCAACGACCAGGGCGTGTGGTTCTTCCTCGACACCCACGTGCAGTGCGACCCGACCGCCGAGCAGATCGCCGAAGCGACCCTGCAGGCGAGCTTCCGCCTGAAGCTGTTCGGCATCGAGCCGAAGGTGGCGCTGCTGTCGCACTCCAACTTCGGCAGCCACGACAACGCCTCGGCCGCGAAGATGCGCAAGGTCTACCAGCTGATCAAGGACCGCGTGCCGAAGCTGGAGATGGACGGCGAAATGCAGGCCGACACCGCGTGGGACGAGGAGCTGCGCCACCGCATCTTCCCGAACACGCGCCTCAAGGGCCGCGCCAACCTGTTCGTGATGCCCAACCTGGATGCGGCCAACATCACCTACAACATGGTGCGGGTGATGACCGAAGGCGTGGCGATCGGGCCGATCCTGATGGGCCTGGACAAGCCGGCGCACATCCTGACGCCGGCGTCGACGCCGCGCCGGGTGGTGAACATGACGGCGATCGCGGCGGTGGATGCGCAGATCCGCGCGTCGCTGGGGCAGGGCTAGTCAGTCATTCCCGCGAAGGCGGGAATCCAAGGACGTTGCCCTGGCCCGTCATCCCCGCGAAGGCGGGGATGACCGCGCGACGGCTCAGTACCCTTCGTCGTCATCGCCACCCCGCAACACCTTGCTCTGCATCGCATCCAGATACGCGTCGGCCTCCGCCGCCGACGAGAAGATCTCGTTCAACGGCACCGCCTTCACCACGTCGAACACCTTCTGTATCTGCGGTTGCGGGTTGAGCACCAGCACCTTGCCCGCATGCCCCGCCAGCGCCTTGCGCACGCGGAAGATCGAGCGGATCCCGGCCGAACTGATGTACACCAGCTCGCTCAGGTCGAGCAGCAGGGACTGCATGCCGGCCAGCAGCGGCTCGAGCTGGCGGTCGAACTCGGCGTAGCTGTTGGTGTCCAGGCGTCCGCCGAGGGCGACGCGCTGCGAACCGTTGCTGGGTGGATCGATGTGGATCTGGAGTTCCATGGGCGACCTCGTGTGGGGGACTTGCCTTGCAATCAGCGGGTACGCAGGACCACGTGCAGCACGTTGTAGGGCTCCTCGCGGACATAGCGCACGCTGCGCGCCAGTTCACGCACCAGGTGCACGCCCAGTCCGCCTACCGGCCGGTCGACGATGTCGGCGTCCAGGTCCGGAGGTTCCTGGTCGAGCGGGTCGAAGGGCTTGCCGTTGTCGCGGAACTCGACATGCAGGCCGTCATCGTCGCGGGCGATGTCGACCGCGATCCGGCGCGGTGTGGGTTCGCCGTCGGCGCCGCCGCCGTTATCGCCATGGTTGATGGCGTTGCTGACCACTTCCTCGGCGATCAGGCGCATGTCGTCGCGCAGTTCCCTGGCGATGCCATGTTCGAGCAGTGACTGCTCGATCGAATCGAGCAGCAGGCCCAGCTGCGTGCGTTCGCACGGGATCTGCAGGCGCAGTCGCATCAGGCATTCCCCCCTGTCGATGGATCGAAGCTTAGCGCCAGCACGGTGATGTCGTCGGACTGCGCGGCACCGTCGGCGAACCCGTGCGCGGCCGCCACCAGCGCCTCGCACAGGCCTTTTGCGTCGGCGCCGGCGGGCAGCGCGGACAGCAGGCGCTCTGTGCCGAAGGCATTCTGTCCGCCGTCGAGCGCCTCGCTGATGCCGTCCGTGTAGGCCACCAACGCGTCGCCGGGCTGCAGCCGGCCGCGCCAGAGCGGGTAGCTGTCGGCAATGTCGACGCCCAGCGGCGGGCCGGTCGGCACTTCGACGTACTGGCGGCGACCACCGGCACGCAACAACACCGGCGCCTCGTGGCCGGCGCTGGCCAGCACCATCTCACCGGTCCCGGAATCGATCGCGCCGCACAGCACGGTGGCGAACATGCAGGTGTCGTTGCCTTCGACCAGGCGTGCGGCGGCGGCACGCAATGCCCGGTCGGGCGTGCCGCCCAGGCCCGTGGCGATTTCGAGCACGGTCATCGCCCGCGCCATGAACAGCGCCGCCGGCACGCCCTTGTCGGAGACGTCACCGATGACGAACCACAGCACGCGCTCGTCGCGGACGAAGAACGTGTAGAAGTCGCCGCCGACCGCCTTCGCCGGCTCCAGCAGCGCATGTGCCTGCAGGCAATGGCCGTCGGCATGCAGCGTCGGTGCCGGCGGCAGCATCGCCAGCTGGATGTCGCGCGCGATCGACAGTTCGCTCTCGAGCTTCTGCCGGCTGCGCGCCATGCGTTCGATCTCGGCCAACTGCGACTTGATCGAGCTGCGCGCGCGGTCGTAGGCGCGGGCGAGCAGGCCCACTTCGTCGCGGCGGGTGGTGTGCGGCAATGGCCAGTCGAACTCACCGGCGGCGAAGTGTCCGGCAGACGACGTCAACGCCAGCAGCGGCCGCGTGATCGGCCGCGCGATCAGCCACAGCACCAGCACCAGCACCAGCACTGCCAGCAGGCCGCCGGCGATCACCGCACGCGTGGTCCGCCGCAGCTGCTCCTGTGCGTACTGCTCCGACACCGACACCGCCACCGTCCAAGCGCTGTCGGGGACCGGTTGCACCATGCCGATGCGGCGGATGTGGGTGGTCGGGTCGAGGTAGGTGACATCGGCGCTGCGGCGCTCGCGCACGGCATCGAGCAACGGCTGCAGGACATGACCGTCGAGCTGGCGGGCGCGATCGTCCAGGCGCACCTTGAGTTCCAGCTCGGGCGACGGATGCACGACATACAGATGCTCCGGGCTCAGCACGATCCGCAGCACCGGCGAGTCGATCGACTGCTGGCCGATCAGCGTACGCAGCCGGCTCACCGGCACGTCCAGACTGACCATGCCGACCGGTGCCGACGCCAGGTCTTCAGGGTTGCGCCGGATCGGCCGGTTGTAGGTGACGAACATCTGATCGCCGGTGGCCGCGTTGCGGTAGGGCTCCGACCACCAGGCGCGACCCTCACCGATCGTGCGCTTCCACCACGGCTGGTCGTGGTAGTCGTAGCCGCGCGATCGCATCGGCTGGGTGTAGAAGCCCTTGCCTTCGCGACGCACGTACCAGCTGTAGCCGGCGTCACCGTCATCGAGCGCGCCGGGTTCCAGGATCAGCATCGCCCCTTCGATGTCGTCGTCACCGGCGACGGTGGCGCGGAGCAGGGCGTCGAGCGTGCGGGGTTCGCGACCGACCCCGCGCACGGCCTCGCCCAGGGTGGTCGCACCGACCTGGACCGACTCCAGTGTCGCGTGCAGGCCCAGCGCGGTCTGTTCGGCGAGGGTGCGGATCTCGCGCTCGCTCTGCGCCGTGAGCAACTGCGCAGAGCGCGCCTGCACGACCAGCGTCGCCCCCACGAGCACGGCCACGCAGCCCAGGCAGATCCACAGCACCAGCCGCGTGCGCAGGCTCCGGTACCAGGGCACCGCGCGGCCGGACGCAGGCAACTCGGCAATGAGCTGGGTCATGGCGGTACCGGATCGGGAGCCCCTTCGCCGCAGCATAGCGCCGGGATGTGATGCCGGCGCCAACCCCCGTCATTCACGCCTTCGCGGGAATGACGGCGACTGAGGGGCTATTGCCGGCCGTCTCCCCAGCCGATCCCTACCGTCACCCCGCGCCCCGCCCCCGGCTCGAAGAACCGCGCATTGCCCTCATTGACGATCACCGAGCCGGCGAACTCGCGGTCGAACACGTTGTCCACGCGCATGAACGCCCGCCACTCCGACGCCGCTGCACGCCACTGCAATCGCAGCGCGAACTGCGCATAGCCCGGCGCGTAGTCGGTATTGCGGTCATCGGTGGCGATGCGGTCGCTGGCGCGCGCCTCCAGCGCCGCGATGAGCCGGCCGCTGGCATCGTTCCAGGCCAGCTCCGCATAACCATCGGCCTGCGGGATGCCGGGAATGCGATTGCCCGCATCCACCTCCTGCACCTGCTCGACGCCGCCGCTGACCACGCGATAGCTGAAAGGTTCGGTGAAGCGCGCCCGCAGCCAGTTGACGGTCAGCACGTACGACCAGCGCGGGTGCAGCCGCGCTTCGATGCCGGCCTCCACGCCTTCGCGTCGGGTCAGTCCGGCGTTGGCGAAACTGGCGCGGCCGCCGCGATTGTCGGCCGGCACGATTTCGTCCTCGCCGTCGATGCGGTAGGCCGCGATGCTGGCGTCGCCGCCACCGAAGCGCCAGCGCGCACCGACTTCGGCGCTGTCGAAGTGCGCCGGCTGCAGGCCGAAGTTCAGACCGGCGCCGCCGTCGGGCCGATAGGCCAGCTCGGTCACCGTCGGAGTCTCGAAACCGCGGCCGATGCTGGCGAACACTTCGCCCTGCGCGAATGCACGCGCCACGCCCAGCGATGCCGCGGTCTCGCTGTAATCCAGGCTGCCGCTGTCATCGCCGTTGCCCGGCGCGATGTAGTGGTCGTCGGACGAGAAGTGCAGGCGGGCATGGCGCACCGCGCCCAGCACCGTCCAGTCGTCGGCCGGCCGCAGATCGCCCAGCACGTAGGCCTCGTTGCTGCGGATGCGGTTGTCCTCGTCGCGACGCAGGCGTCCGCGCACGCCGAGCTGCGTGCCGACGAAGTTCTCGTAACCGCGCCGTTGTTCGTGCAGCCAGCCGGCTTCGGCGCCGATGGTCAGCGCGCCGCGCTGGCCGTCCCAGCGGTGCCCGGCTTCGACACCGGACGATTGCCGGCCCAGGTCGATGACGCCGCCGGCGCTGGTCGGCGCGCGCTGCGCCGCGATCGGGATCGCCAGGAACTGCACGACATCACGCGCCACGCCATAGCCGCCCAGCCAGTACTCGCGCCCATTTGCATACGCATCCTCCCAGCGAGCGCCGGCTTGCCCGTTGTCGATGCGCTTTCGCGTGTCGAACAGCTCGGCGACCGGATCGGTCCCATGCGGATCGCGCTGCCATTGCGCGCGGGTGAGTCCGAGCGGATCGTCGGTGTAGGGCTGATGCAATCCGCCCGCGACCAGCCGCAGCCGCTGGCCCTCGCTGGGCACCCACTGCGCGATCGCATCGAGCTGCCCGCGCTCGGCCGAACTATGGGGACGATCGCCATCGGTGGTGAAATAGCTGCCCAGCGCCTGCCAGCGCCAGACATCGTCGTCGCTGGCGCCCTCGACGCCGGTGGCAAGCCGGCCGCTCGTATTCGATCCGGTCCAGGCATCGACATCGACGCTATGCCCGCCATCGAGCACCGTCTCGCCGACGATCGCACCGCCGGCCGCGTTGCCGTACTGCAACGCCAGCGGCCCGCGCAGGACCTGGATGCGATCGAGCGCACTGAGCGGAAAGCTCGCCGCCTGGCCCTGGCCATCGAGCGCGGACGAGGGGATGCCATCGACGATCAGCTTGATTCCGCGAATGCCGAACGTGGAGCGCGCACCGAAGCCGCGGCTCTGCACCTGCAGGTCCTGCGCGTAGTTCTGGCGGTCGAGCACGGTGATGCCGGGCGCCCGCACCAGCGCCTCCGCCAGCGAGACCTGGCGCTGTCCGGCGCGCAGCGCGTCGCCGTCGATGACGGTGACCGAACCGGGGAAGTCGGACAGCGCGTGACGCGCGCCGAGCACCTCGACCGTGTCGAGGGTCGTGGCCGATGGTGGCGCCTGCTGCGCCATCGCCGGAGACAGGGCCATCAGGCAGGCCGCGGCGATGGCCGACGGCCGGGCGGCGCGGCGTGAAGACCTGCATACAGGCGGGTCGATACCTTGTGCCGTGCCGTCGTCCCTGGGAGGTCGGATCATGAAAGCCGCAGTCCGGATAGCGCTGATGCTGACCATTGTCGCCGTACCCGCCTGGCTCTGGGCGCAGTCGTCCCCGCCGCCGACGCCGACTCCCGCGCCGGCCCCCATGGCCCCCGCCGCACCGCCCCCGCCGCCGAGCGACCCGATGCCGATGGACCTGGACGGCGACGGCGTGGTCACCGCGATGGAACACGCCGCCGGCGCCCGCTCGCTGTTCGAGCACATGGACGCCAACCACGACGAGCGCGTGACCCGCGAGGAGATGCTCAATTTCCAGCGCGAAGTCCTGGGCGTGCCGATCGCGCCGTCGAGCCGGTAATGGATCGTCATCCCCGCGAAGGCGAGGATCCAAGGACGTCGCTCCTGCCCTGGCAGAAGCAGCGCAAATGGTCCCGGCATTCGCCGGGATGACGGCAGAGCGTCTTTCCTGTCCCGCCGGGACAGCCAACGTCCATGGATTCCCGCCTTCGCGGGAATGACGGGGCGGCTGGGGATAACGAAGCCCTAACGCCCCCGACGGTGCGAACGACCGAAGCGGCAAAGTCGCCGGGTTCCCGCCTTCGCGGTATGACGGAGCGCAGCGTGGCCGAGCCACAGCCGCCCCATTCGCGCCCGTAGGGATTTCAAGCTTTCAATCCCCCTTTGGTCGCAACGCTCCAGCCCACCGTTACGGGCTAGTCCACCGGTGTCGCCCTGTTAGAATCCGGACTCTAAACCCCCGCCCCACACGAGGCGCGGCCAATAGGGGCCGCGATACGCATGACTTCTCTCCACGCCGCGATTTCCGACATCCTCCAGAACGACCCGGACCCGACCGAGACCCGCGAGTGGATCGAGTCCGTCCAGGCCGTCATCGAGCGCGAAGGCGCAGAGCGCGCCCACCAGCTGCTCGAAGGCATGGTCGAAGTCACCCGTCGCGCCGGCGCGCACCTGCCGTTCTCGCCGACCACCGAATACATCAACACCATCCCCGCGCACATGGAGGCCAAGAGCCCCGGTGACCACGCGATGGAATGGCGCATCCGTTCGATCCTGCGCTGGAACGCGCTGGCGATGGTCGTGCGCGCCAACCGCAAGCCGGGCGACCTGGGCGGCCACATCGCCAGCTTCGCCTCGGCGGCCACGCTCTATGACGTCGGCTTCAACCACTTCTGGCGCGGCGCCGACGGCGACCACCCGGGCGACATCATCGGCGTGCAGGGCCACAGCTCGCCGGGCATCTACGCCCGTTCGTTCCTCGAAGGCCGCCTGACCGAATCGCAGCTCGACAACTTCCGCATGGAAGTCGACGGCCGCGGCATCAGCTCCTATCCGCACCCGTGGCTGATGCCGGATTACTGGCAGGTCGCGACCGTGTCGATGGGCCTGGGCCCGATCGCCGCGATCTACCAGGCGCGCAACTGGAAGTACCTGGAAAGCCGCGGCCTGATGCCCAAGACCGACCGCAAGGTCTGGGCGTTCCTCGGCGACGGCGAAACCGACGAGCCCGAATCGCTCGGCGCGATCTCGGTCGCCGGCCGCGAAGGCCTCGACAACCTGGTCTTCGTCATCAACTGCAACCTGCAGCGCCTCGACGGCCCGGTGCGCGGCAACGGCAAGATCATCCAGGAACTGGAAGGCCAGTTCCGCGGCGCCGGCTGGAACGTCATCAAGACCATCTGGGGCAGCTACTGGGATCCGCTCCTGGCGCGCGACACCACCGGCAAGCTGCGCCAGCTGATGATGGAAACTGTCGACGGCGAGTACCAGAACTGCAAGGCGTTCGGCGGCAAGTACACGCGCGAGAACTTCTTCAACAAGTACCCCGAGACCGCCCAGCTCGTCGCCAACCTCAGCGACGACGACATCTGGCGCCTCAACCGCGGTGGCCACGATCCGCACAAGGTCTACGCGGCGTACCACGAGGCCGTGAACACCAAGGGCATGCCGACCGTGATCCTGGCCAAGACGGTCAAGGGCTACGGCATGGGCCCGGCTGGCGAGTCGCTCAACCCGACCCACCAGACCAAGAAGCTCGACGACGACGCCGTGCGCATGTTCCGCGACCGCTTCAACATCCCGGTCACCGACGCGCAGCTGGCCGACGGCAAGGTGCCGTTCTTCCACCCGGGCGAGAAGTCGCCGGAAGTGGAATACATGATGGAGCGCCGCAACGCGCTCGGTGGCTTCCTGCCCAAGCGCCGCCGCAAGGCCAGCATCTCGCTCGAAGCGCCCAAGCTGGAAGTGTTCGACCGCCTGCTCAAGGCCACCGGCGAGCGCGAGATCAGCACCACGATGGCGTTCGTGCAGTCGCTCAACATCATCCTGCGCGACAAGGAAGTGGGCCCGCGTTGCGTGCCGATCGTCGCCGACGAAGCGCGCACGTTCGGCATGGAAGGCCTGTTCCGCCAGATCGGCATCTACGCCCAGCACGGCCAGAAGTACAAGCCGGTCGACCGCGACCAGCTCATGTACTACCGCGAGGACGAAGCCGGTCAGGTGCTGGAAGAAGGCATCACCGAAGCCGGCGCGTTCGCCAGCTGGATGGCCGCGGCCACCAGCTACAGCACCAGCGACCTGCAGATGCTGCCGTTCTACATCTTCTATTCGATGTTCGGCTTCCAGCGCATCGGCGACAGCGCCTGGCAGGCGGCGGACATGCGCTCGCGCGGCTTCCTGCTGGGCGCCACCGCCGGCCGCACCACCATCAACGGCGAAGGCCTGCAGCACGAAGACGGCCACAGCCACCTGCTGGCCAGCGCCATCCCGAACTGCCGCAGCTACGACCCCACCTTCGGCTTCGAAGTCGCGGTGATCCTGCAGCACGGCATGCAGCGCATGCTCACCGAGCAGCAGGACGAGTACTACTACATCACCCTGATGAACGAGAACTACAGCCATCCGGAAATGCCGGAAGGCTCGGCCGAAGGCATCATCAAGGGCATGTACCTGCTGCAGGATGCGGGCAAGGCCAAGAAGGGCGAACTCCGCGTGCAGCTGATGGGTTCGGGCACGATCCTGCGCGAAGCCATTGCCGCGGCCGAACTGCTGGACAAGGACTTCGGCGTCACCGCCGACATCTGGTCCTGCCCGAGCTTCAACGAGCTGGCGCGCGACGGCGAAGACGCCATCCGCCACAACCGCATGAACCCGGAAGCCACCCCGCGCAAGCCGTACGTCACCACGCTGCTGGAAGGCCGCCAGGGCCCGGCGATCGTCGCCACCGACTACGTGCGCACGTACGTCAACCAGATTCGCGAGTTCGTGCCGATGCATTACACGGTGCTGGGCACGGATGGCTTCGGTCGCAGCGACACGCGTGCGAACCTGCGCCGCCACTTTGAAGTCGACCGGTACTACATCGCCCATGCCGCGATCGCGGCGCTGGCGGCGGAAGGGAAGATGACGGCGAAGGATGTAGCGCGGGCCATCAAGACTTATAAGATTGATGGGGAGAAGCCGAATCCGATTGGGGTTTGAGCAGAGACGTTACTCGGAGAGAGCGGCCTAATGGCCGCTCTTTTTTTGGTTGCGACACCGCCGTCGCGGCCGATCTTTCCGGCCTATTACGTGCTAAGCAATAGTTTCCGCGTCGAACTGCATCTGCCTGGTGGCCGTGGGGCCTTGGGGGAGGCGAATAAACAAGCTGGGGGGCTTGTGAAGAAATTCAGAATGGGATGTTTCTACCGGTACGCGCGACCCATGGCTCCCGATGAGGAGACGGTGGATGGCCTGCCGAACTTCCATCACATCGTCTCGGTCGATGGTATGCCCACCCTGCAGCTGGAGCGAGGCATCAACTCGCCCGCGCCGACCTTTGCCAGGGACGGTGAACGACTCAGTGTGATTCTGCTGGCGAGCAATGAGAACAAGCTGGGGTCGGCGGAGAATCCCTGGCACGACACCATCGAGCCAGATGCGGGATTTGCTCGCTACTTTGGTGACAACAAGACGCCCGATCTCGATCCTGGCTATCCAAAGGGAAATCGGCAGCTGTTGCAGCAGTTCGATCTCCATACGTCACCCGACCGAAAGAAGAGGGAGCGCGCAGCGCCAATCCTTCTGTTCAGGTCGTCGCGAAAGGGATACAAGGAATTCGCTGGGCTGTCCGTCATAACAGGTGCGAAGCGTGTAACGCAGTACTCCGAGCGCAATGGCGGATACTTCACCAACTACCTATTCGATCTCGCAATCGTGTCGCTCACTGACGAGAAAGAGAGTGTGGATATGGCTTGGATCGCGAGTCGAAGAGAGAAGGGTGCTGACTTGACGGCGGCCAATGCTCTGGCGCCGAAAGCTTGGAGGGAGTGGATCCAGTATGGAAGCGCTGAGTTGGAAGGATTGAGGCGACGCGTCGCGCGGTATCACATCGTCTCCAAGAAGGAGCAGGTGGCGCCAACGGAGTCAACAAAGCGAAAGGCGTTAGACAAGATCTACTCGTTCTACGATGGAAGGAAGCATCGATTCGAGGCGCTGGCGAGCCTAGCCTGCGAGTCGATGATCCGAGATACAGGAGCTAGCTATCGCCGCGGATGGCTGACGCGAGGGACGGGCGACGGAGGTCTAGATTTCGTGGGCCGCATTGACGTTGGCGAGGGCATCTCACGTACCAAACTAGTAGTGCTTGGCCAGGCCAAGTGCGAGAAGGTCGACACTCCAACGGGTGGAGTGCACATTGCTCGAACGGTCGCTCGCCTTCGAAGAGGGTGGTTAGGGGCATACGTTACGACGTCATTCTTCTCCGACGCCGTGCAGCGAGAGATCTATGAGGACCAGTATCCGGTGATGCTCATCAACGGCTCGAATCTTGTGGACGAGACCACGAAGTTGCAGCTTGCGGCCGGTCTTCCAACTATTGAGGACTTCTTGAAGCACGTGGACTCGACTTACGAAGACCAGGTCAGCAGCAAGCTTCCAGAAGAGATACTTTGGGACTGACCGCAGGCAACCGCGGCGTCATAGTGCACATCTATGAGAGCCAGCAGCGCTACAGCTGCGAGCGTACTAACGAACATGGTTCCCTCCCCCGCGGAAGATTGCCCGATTACTGTTTCGCGCCAAGCCGCTTCAATCGATCCAACGCATCCTTGTTCATCCTGCGCGAATACCCAGGCAACCGTTTCGCCTGCGCCAGCGCACCTTCGCACACGGCTTGCGCGCGTTCGCGCTCACCCCAGTCCACCAGCGCCTGCGCGTAGTACGCCTGCGCTTCGAAGCCGCTGCTGTACCCGATCAGCGTCTCGAACTCTTCCTTCGCCTTGTCTCGGTTGCCTTCGGCAGCGACTGCGCGGGCGTAGACCAGGTGCCCTTGCGGTGAGCGGAAGTCCGGCTTGCGCTTGATCAGATCGTCCAGCAGCTGGCGCGCTTCGGCGGGCCTGCCGGATTCGAGCAGGGCCTGGCCCAGTCGCACCTGGATGTCCGGGTCGTCGCTGTGGATGCCGCGCAGGGCGTTGCGGTAGTGCTCGATCGCCTCGGCCGGGCGCTTGTCGCCCACCAGGGCGTCGGCCAGGCGCAGGCGGTTGTCGACAGTGGCGGCGATGTCAAAGGCGTCCTGCGCTTCGCGCAGCTCGCGCCCGGGATTGAGCAGGCGGTCGACGCCGCGCGTGACGGCACGGCCCTGCTGTGTGTAGCGCATCGACGGCAACCAGATCGCCAGCGCGTACACCAGGCTCCCAAGCAGCGGGAACATGAAAAGAATGATCAGCCAGTAGCGGTCGTGCCCATTTCGCACGGCATGCACGGCAAAACAGACTGCAATCATGATGTGCAGTCCCATCCCCAGAAACGGCATCCCCATACCCTTGCTGTGTCGGCAGGGCATGAGTCTGCCCGAGGGCTGCCGGGGAGGGTAGTGGGGGATGCTTCCGAACAGGCTTTGACACCAGCCGACCGACGGCACGCGGCGGCCTCGGCCGTGCCGCGAGTACCTCGCCCAGGCATTCCGCCACGGCGACAGCGAACGCGTCGCTTGTCCGGTTCGCCCGATCGACTTCGTCACTACATCTGCACCCGCCGGGGGCTCTCCACGGCGGTCTTTGGACGCACCGCAGAGGGACAGTCATGGCAATCAAAGGACCCCAGAAACTCGCAGTCCTGTTATGCAAGTTCAACGACACCGCACACACCGAACCCAATCCGACCTCGTTCTACAACGACCTGCTTGTCCGCCGCGGCACCGGCGGCGTCAACGACTACTTTACGGCGGCATCGCTGGGCGCGATCAACCTCGATGGGTCGCAGGTGTTCGGATGGACCACCATCGATACCACCCGGGATGACTTCATCGCCGCGCATCCGGGTCGATGGGACAAGATCAAGGGCGCCATCGACGCGTTCAGTGATGTCGATACGTCGCAATTCGCGGCCGTGGTCGCGATCTTCAACGTCGGTCTCGGGGATGGTGGCGCCCAGGGCGGCGTGCTGTGCGCCCCCGAGGACGCCAACGTGACATTCCTTGGACACGAGATCGGCCACGTGCTGGGCCTTGATCACTCGTTCGACCAGTCCACACGAACGCTGATGAGCTGGTCGATGCCGGGTGAGTACTACGATCAGCACGACATCATGAGTGCGATGAATGTCCTCAGCGATGCCGGCCACCGGTTCTCTCCACGCGGCCCACTGCTCAATGCCGCCAACCTGCAGCGCATGGAGTGGATGCCGGCCAGTCGCGTCTGGCATCCGCCATCAAAGAACAGCAGCGGCATCTACGACATCGACCTGGTGGCGCTGAGCAGTCCGGACACGCCAGGCTTCCTTGCAGCGGAACTGGGTGGCGTGATCGTGGAGTTCCGGATCCCGGAAGGATTCGATAGCGCGATACCGCGGGCTGCGGTGTTGATCCACGAACCCGCCAATCCGAACTCGACGGTGATCGCTTCGAACCTGGCCAGCAACAACAACGAATGGCAACCGGGCCAGACCTATGACGCCACCACCCAGCTCCTGGGCCAGACCGGCGGGGTGCGCGTCCACATCGTTTCATTCGACCTGCGCCGGAAGGTGGCAAAGCTCCGTCTGTCGGTGATGGCCATCAGGCCGCCGCTCTATCACGAGACGCCGCTGTATATCCTCGGGCCCGGCAACACGCTGGTGGCGCTGGTCAATGGAAAGATCGTGCGTGTGCCTATGCCCGATCCGCGGCTGATCTCGTTGATCGAGGGCTTCGCCAATCCTCTGGCGCACTCGTTGGCTCCGCAGGCGAACGACATTCGCTTTGATGTGAGGCAGGAGCTACGCGGGAGGCCCGGGGTGTAGCTGCGAGGGGTCAGGGCCCGGTGGGTCCTGGCCCCGTTCCGGCCGTGGAGGTGCCTGGTGGTTCTTCGCCAACATGGCAGACATCCAAACGGCAGCAAATGCCCCCGCCATCCCGTGCGCGGGATGTTCATTCCCTGGAATCCCCCCTTATCTCCGGCCGGGCGGGCGCCAAGTCTTGGGGGGAGCGGTGGCCACTGGCCTTCGCCTATCTCCCACTTCCGGAATTCAAGATCATGAGCAAGCTTGCAGGCAAGGTCGCCGTCGTAACCGGCGCATCAAAGGGTATCGGCGCCGCCATCGCCACCGCACTGGCCGCCGAAGGCGCATCGGTTGTCGTCAACTACGCCTCCAGCCAGGAGGCGGCCGACGCGGTCGTGTCACGCATCACCGCAGCCGGCGGCAAGGCCATCGCCGTGCGCGGCGACGTCTCCAGCAAATCCGACGCCGAAGCCATCGTGGATGCGGCCGTCGCCAAGTTCGGCCGGCTCGACGTCCTGGTCAACAACTCCGGTGTCTACAACTTCGCCCCGCTCGAAGAGATCACCGAGGCCGACTTCCATCGCCACTTCAACATCAATGTCCTCGGGATGCTGCTGACCACGCAGGCGGCCGCCAAGCACCTCGGCGAGGGTGGCAGCGTCATCAACATCGGTTCGCTCGTCACCCGCATCACCCCGCCCGGCAGCGCGGTCTACACCGCCACCAAGGGCGCCGTGGACGCGATCACCGGCGTGCTGTCGCAGGAGCTGGGCCCGCGCAAGATCCGCGTCAACTCGATCAACCCCGGCATGGTCGAGACCGAGGGCACCCATGCCGCCGGCTTCATCGGCTCGGACTTCAACCACCACGCCGTCGCGCAGACCCCGCTGGGTCGCATTGGTCTGCCGGGCGACATCGCGTCGATCGCGGTGTTCCTGGCGTCGGACGATTCCGGTTGGCTCAGCGGTGAGCTGCTGAACGCGGCCGGCGGCATGCGCTGACCGTTCGGCGGGGCGGAGGCGCCGCGCCTCCGCCCGCCTGCCGGCGGCCGCCCGGTCGTGCGATCATCGCCGGGCTGACGCGATGCCTGGGGAGGCTGCGCAGCTGGCTGGAGGGGCCATCGCGCTCCGCTGGGGGATCTCTTGAGAGCACGCAACGCTGTCGCGTGGATTGCGCTTGCCATTGCCCTTCCGCTGGCCGGAAGCTGCCTTGCCGCGGACCCGGCCGTACCGCTGCCGCCCTTGCCGCCGCCACCTCCGCTGCTTCCGCCACCTCCGCCCGTTTCTGATTCAACGAACTCCTTGCGGCTGCCTTCGTACGTTCCGCCTTCCAAGCTGACCAACCGGCCGCCCAAGTTCCCGGACGAGGCGTTGTGCCGCCAGCTGACGGGACTGACCAAGCTCGTGCTGACGATCTCGCCCACGGGATCGGTGCTCGAAACGGTCGTCGAGAAATCCAGCGGACATCCTTCCCTGGACAGCGCCGCCTACGCCGCGAGCCTGGAATGGAAGTTCAGGCCGGCATTCGAGTACGGCATCCCCGTGCGCTCGAGGGTGCGCGTACCGGTCGATTTTGCCGCTCCGGCGGAGTGGCCGCACTGCAGCCAGGGCGTACGCGTGCTGGCGACCTATACGCTTCTCGGCGCCGAAGGCGGCGAAGGCGTCGAAGGCGGCGATACCGGTGCGGCCATGTTCACTCCGATGTTCGCGCCAAGCGACAAGGTGAGCGCGGTCGTCGAGTACCTGCTGACGTCCCCGGACGCAGTGGGCGAGTCACTGAGCGTGCGATGGATCTACCTGGACGATGCCGGCCATCCGGTCATCCGCCACGAGCAGACGTCGCCGCTGGAAGAAGGCGGCCGCAAGCGTTTCGTCCTTTCCGGCACGCAGCCCGGCGGTTGGAAGCCGGGTCGCTACCAGATTGAAGTGCGCCTCAAGGACGACATCCTGGGGCAAGGGGAGTTCGCGGTTCGCTGAGGCGATGCTCCAACTGGATTGAGGTCGTTCGGATGGACGACGCCAGTCCCGAAGCGTTCACTGGATTCGGCGAGGCATTCTCGCCTGGTAGATCCCACGCCCCGCCGCGCCAGCAAGCGACTCGCCCCGCCAGATCAGCGCGCCAACTCCCCGGCCAGGGCCCGCAACAGCGCCGCCCCATCCCCACGCCACGCGCTCCCATGCATGCACGCCAGCGTGTGCGGGCTGGCCTGCGCCAGTTTCTCCAGGATCGCGCCGCTATTGGTCGAGTGCGCGTAGTAGTCCATCTGATGGCGGAAGGCCTCGCTCGGTCCGAGCACATCAGTCTCGGTGAGCGACAGATGCCCGGTGCCTGGCTGGGTGAACAGATCCCCGCAGAACAACGTGGAAGTGTGCTCTTCCATCAGGTAGCCGCACTCCCAGCCATGCGGCAGGTGCGGCGCGTCGAACCAGCGCACGCGATGGCGGCCAAGCGATATCACTTCACCGTCGGCGAGGGCGCGCGGCGGCCGGTCGGCGAGGTCGTTCATCGATACCATCGCCGCGATGGTCCCGCATAGCGGCGCTGCTTGCGGCGCTGCTGCCAGCCACTGGTTCATCGAGCCGCACTCGTCCGCCTCGACATGCGAGAACGCCACATGCCGCAGGCGTGCCAGCGGCATCACGCTGGCGACCGCTTCGGACACCATCGGGAACAGTCCCCGCAACCCGGTGTGGAACAGCAACGGCTCGTCGTCGACGACCAGGTACTGGTTGAACGAGAACGGCGTGTTGCCCGGCAGCGCCACCGGCGTGTTGATCCGGTAGATGTGCTCGGCGATCTCGTGGACGTTGGTGCCGGACTGGGAGTTGGTGACGGTCATGGTGGCTCCGGGGGGGCGGCCACGGGCGGGAGCGGGGCCGACATTCCGGGTCAACGTAAGGACCCGGGGTGGGGGGTCAGGAGCGTGCGCCTGGGGGAACTCAAGCGGCGGGTGCTCGAGCAGGCGAGCGCGCCTGTGCTCGTCCTGGCGCAGCATCCGGAGCCGCACGAAGGGTTGAATCCGAGCCTCAAGGTGCTCTACAAGCCGTTCGGCGCGCTGCCTCTGCACACGGGCAAGGCCGTGATCGAGGTGGTGGTGCCCGCCAGGGCGCGGCAGTTTGCTGATGCGAAGATGGAGCCGGCCACAGATACGCAGATCGGCGGCCGCACGGCCGGCCATGGTGTCGTCCACTACACGCTGCGCAGTACCGAAGGTGGCGAGATCGCGACCACGTCGGAGATGTGGGGCCGGATCAAAGCGATTCGCGGATCGCACCGGCCAATAGTGCCGCAACGCGATTCGAGCGCGGGGCGCCGGCGCCGCGCTAGTTGCCGGGTCGCCGTGGGCGCACGAAGACCCACTCCAGCACGACGATCGCGGCGAACAACGAGTACGCCGCCACGAACGCCCACCACGGCGCCTCGAAGAAGATCGCCCGCGACAGCCAGTGGGCGATGAACGACTCGCGATAGACCGCCTGTCCCGCGTGCTCGCGCAGCGCCTGCTCCCAGATCGTCAGCGGGCACAGCGCGCCCAGCCACGCCTGTGCGGCGATGAACACCATCAGCAGCACGTGCGCCAACCGCCAGCGGAAGTCGCGGACCCAGCGCCACCCGCACAGGCCGCCGATGAGGATCGCCACCGCGCCGAGCACGACGAAGGCGACGATGCCGACGTGCGCGAACAGGATGGCGTCGGCCAGCAGAGCGGCCGTGGCGGGCGAGAGGGCGTCCATGACCGGGACTCTACCGGTCCTGGCTGGTGATCCGCGAAGGTGGCGGGCACGGTTGCGGGCGCCAGCCGTGGCCTGTCAGGCTTCCAGCCTGCCTTCCCCCATGGAGACGATCATGAAGGTGACGTACTGGACGATGACGCCGGTGCTCCTGCTCGTGCTCGCGACGCCCGCCGCCGCGGCCGTGCCGCAACGCACGCCAGACAGCTACGCCCAGGCGGGCGAGCGCGTCAGCATCGCCCCCGGCCGCGCGATCAACCTGCGCTGCAGCGGCAAGGGGCCGCGCACCGTGGTGCTGGAAGCCGGCGGCAATGCGGACTCGAGCACGTGGTTCCGCGTGCAGTCGCTGCTGTCGGACAAGGTGCGTGTTTGTTCGTACGACCGCGCGGGCTATGGCTTCAGCGACCCTGGCCCGATGCCGCGCAGCCTGCAAGCCGACGTCGATGACCTGCATGCGCTGCTGGAGAAGGCGAAGCTGAAGGCGCCACTGGTGCTCGTCGGCCATTCGCTCGGAAGCAACATCGTCCGCCGCTATGCGCAGCAGTATCCGTCCGCCGTGACCGGCCTGGTCCTGGTCGATCCGCCGGAGCAGGGCGCCGAAGGAAAGATGCCGGCGCAATGGCGCCAGGATGACGAGGTCATGCGCAAGCAGCGCAACACATTCCTCGATGCCTGTGCGCAGGCCGCGGCCGGCGGCACGCTCGGCGCGGCAGACGGCCCGTTGAAGGCCTGCCTGCGCGAGCCGCCCGCGTGGCAGAGCCCCGCGGTTGCCGCAGCCATTCGTGCCTACAAGCTCAAACCCGGCTACTGGACAACGCTGCACTCGGAGCTGGACGAGAACACCGCCATCTTTGCCGCGCCCGTTCCGCCCGATGCCAGCTTCGGCGCGATGCCGGTCGTCGTGTTGTCGGCCGACAACGACTTCACGGGCGTGTCGGATGACGTGCGCGGCGTCCTCGTGGCCGCGCGCAACCAGACCCACGCACGCCTGGTCGCCGCCTCCACCCGCGGTCGCCGCGTCGACGTTCCCGGTGCCTCTCATGAGATCCAGCTGGACCAGCCGCAGGTCGTGGTGGATGCCGTGACGAGCGTGGTTTCGGCCCGACCATGACGCGCGATCGATGAAGTTCTGGAGCATCGTCTTCCTCATCGGTGCCGCGCAGGCGGCGCTGCTGGCGCTTGCCTTGTGGCGGCGACCGGTCAACGCGCAGGCCAACCGCGTGCTGGCGGTGTGGATCGCGGTGATCGGCTTCGACCTGGCGGTGAAGGCGATCTACTTCCGTGAACCATCGGCGGACCTGTTCAAGCTGTACCGGTTCGTCGGCTTGTTTCCGTTCCTGTATGGCAGCGCGTTCTATCTCTATGTCCGCGCGTTGACCCAGGGCCGCGCGCCTGGCGTGCGCGACGGCGTGCACCTGCTTGGCTTCATCGCCGCGCTGGGGCTCCACGCGAAGCTGTTCCTGATGGATCCCGCGCAGACGCAGGCATTCCTGGACCGCATCGCCGCGGGCGGGTCGTGGGGCTCGCCGTGGCTGGACGTGGCCCTCTACGCCTACAGCCTGTCCTACGTCTTCGCCGGTCTCGTGCGCGTGCGCCGCTACAGAGGGGAGCTCCTGCAGCGCCGCTCCGATGCCGACCGCATGTCGCTGCACTGGATCGACGCGATGGCGCTGTCGCAGATCGTGATCTGGTGCATCGCCGTGGCGCAATGGCAGTTCCGGATCCCGTGGATCGATTACCCGCTGATCTATGGCGCGGTGGTGGCCTGGGTGTTCGTGATCGGCTACCTCAGCCTGAGCCAGGTAGCAGTGGTGGTGCAGGTGGCCGAACCCGGAAACGATGCGCCTGCAGAGACCATTCCCGCCGCGGACGACCCGCGCTTTGCCGCCGTCGAAGCGCGGCTGACGCAGCTGATGGAAGGCGAGCACCTCTACAGCGAACCGGCCCTGACCATCGGCCAGCTGGCGCGACGCAGTGGCTATCCCGAGTACCTGGTCTCGGCGGTCATCAACCGCCGCTTCGCCGGCAACTTCTGGGATTACATCAACCGCCAGCGCGTGGAGGCCGCCCGGGCCTGCCTGGCCGATGCAGCCGACACGCGCACCATCCTCGACATCGCCTACGCCTGCGGCTTCACCTCCAAGTCGACCTTCAATGCCGCGTTCAAGCGGCAGCTGTCGGTCACGCCGAGCGCGTACCGGCAGGCACAGGCGCAGGCATCATCCGTGGCCGACGCCGGCTCGTGACAGCGAACCGGTGGCCATCAGCCGCGCGCGGATGGCCGGCCAGTGCAGCCACAACTCGCACAGCGCCAGGTTGATCGTCCAGCAACTCCACGCGGCGAAGATGTAGACGGCCAGGAATGGCAGATGCAGCGCGCCAAGGCCGACGCCGAGTGTCAGCCGCAGGGTGATCGCTGAGGCGGTGAGGGCAATGCTGCGCGCCATCCAGCGCCGATGGCGGATGAGGTCGCCGCCGATCGCGTAGCCGATCCCGATGCCCGTCGTGGTCAACCACGCGACCGCGAGCAGGGCGAACCCGACGCCGGACGCCGCACCGCCGGTGGCGTGGGTCGACAGCGACAGCCCACCGAGGCCGCCGAACAGCACTCCGCCCGTGTAGAGCCCGCCACTGAGCCTGTGCAGGCGCGGCACCACCTGGCGGATGCGGTTGCTCATCTGTAGCGGAGCCAGCAGCAGCGCCAACCCGGCGCCGAAGAAGTGCGCCGGTACGTCGAGGCCGGAGAGGGCGAACTTGGCGGCCATCTGGTCGCCGGGTCCGTGCGGGAGATACACGTAGGTGAAGGCATAGGCCGAGACAGCCAGGCACAGCGCCACAAAGGCCAGTGCCATCGTCCAGCGCAGCGCCGTGGATCCGAAACGTTGCCAACCGCGATTCATCGCCTGCCTCCAAGGGTGGGGAGGCGGTCAGGCTGAGCTGGCGGAGCGTCCTGGTCGTCCGAACCGGTGGAGTCGTACGCCAGATCCGGTGTCATGGGGGCGCTGCCGCAACGCTGTGGGCCGCCAGCACCCGCCCGTCACATGCTGCAATGCACCATAATGGCCACATGCCTGCCAATCTCCCCCCCGCTGCGGCCCCCGCGGCGTCGACGCCCGTTTTGTCCCCGCGCCAGGTCGCGCTGATCCTGTTCGCCCTGGCGATGGGCGGTTTCGCCATCGGTACCAGCGAGTTCGTGATCATGGGGCTGATCAACGAGATCGCCCGCAGCATGGGCGTGAGCGAGCCGCAGGTCGGCCACGTGATCAGCGCCTACGCCCTGGGCGTGGTGGTCGGCGCACCGGTGCTGGCCATCCTGGGTTCGAAGATGTCCCGCCGCAGCCTGCTGCTGGCGCTGATGGGCTTCTATGCCGTCGGCAACCTCGCCAGTGCGATGGCGCCGGATTACCACACGCTGATGCTGGCCCGCTTCGTCGCCGGCCTGCCGCACGGTGCCTACTTCGGCATTGCCGCGCTGGTCGCCGCACGCATCAGCCGACCGGAGCAACGCGGCGCGGCGGTCGGCCGGGTGATGCTGGGTCTGTCGATCGCCCTGCTGGTCGGCAATCCGCTGGCCACCTGGCTCGGCCAGGCGTTCGGCTGGCGCTGGGCGTTCGCGCTGGTATCGGTGATTGCGCTGATGACGGTGGCGATGACCATGCGCGTGCTGCCGCGCGGCATGAACGCACCGCGCCCGGATGCGCTGCGCGAGCTGCGCGACTTCAACCGCAAGCCGGTGTGGCTGGCGCTGGGCATCGGCGCGATTGGCTTTGCCGGCATGTTCTGCGTCTTCAGCTACCTCGCGCCGACCCTGGTCAACGTCACCGGCGTGGCCGAAACCTTCATCCCGTTTGGCCTGGTCGCCTTTGGCATTGGCGGCATCATCGGCACGGTTGCCGGCGGTTGGCTGTTCGATCGCCTGCAGTTCCGCGCGGCGCCGGTGGTGCTGGTGTGGTCGATCGTGGTGCTGCTGCTGTTCCCGCTGGCCGCACGCTCGGTGTGGACGGTGCTGCCGGTGGTGGTCGCGGTCGGCACGATGGGCGCGCTGGCGACGATCCTGCAGGCGCACCTGATGGACGTTGCCGCCGAAGCGCAGACACTCGCCGCGGCCTCCAACCACTCGGCCTTCAACATGGCCAACGCGCTGGGCCCGTGGCTGGGCGGCATGGCGATCACCGCTGGCTACGGCTGGACGTCGACCGGCGTGGTCGGTGCGGTCACGGCGCTGTTCGGCTTGCTGATCTATGCGTGGGCGCGGCGCGATGCGACGCAGAGCGAGGTCGCGCTGGCGATGGGCGAGGCGGAGTAGGCGAGTCATCTCCGCGAAATCGGGGATGATGGACGGGAAGGGACGCTATCCTTCCGCCGATGGCCACCTTCATCGCCCTCCTGCGCGCCGTCAACGTCGGCGGTACCGGGAAACTGCCGATGGCGGAGTTGCGCGCCATGTGCGAAGCCCTCGGCTTCACGAACGTGCGCACCTACATCGCCAGCGGCAACGTCGTGTTCGACACGACCGGCACCGCCGCCAAGGCGAAGTCATCGCTTGAGGCGGTGCTTGAGCGCTACGCCGGCAAGCCGGTCGGTGTCGCGATCCGCACTGCAGCGGAAATGGCACAGGTGCTGGCGGACAATCCCTTTGCCGATGCCGCGCCCAACCGCGCCGTCGCGATCTTCCTCGATGCAGCGCCGCCTGCCGACACGATGGCGGCCGTGCGACACCGCACCGACGAGGCCATCGCCATGGGCAGGTGCGAGATCTACGTGCACTACGGCGACGGCATGGCCAGCTCGAAGCTGGTCATTCCGGCCGCGAAGTCCGGCACCGCACGCAACCTGAACACCGTCGCGAAGCTGGCCGCGATGGCCGCACAAGGAATCTGATCAGGCTCAACCGGCCCCCACCGTGCCGCGCAAAGCCAAGTTCGCCGGCAACGAAGACGAGCCGGCGCACGTGCAAGTCACATGACCTGCGCGAATGCCTGCGTGACAGCAGCCGTCAACCCGCGCCGGGCCGGACGTGGAAACCCAGCGCACCGGCCACCGCGCGCAATGCCTCGTCGTCACGCTGCAGGGTCATGAAACCGGCGTGCGTGTCGTGCCCGGTCTCCCAGGTCCACAGTGTGTAGTGATGTTCGCGCAGGCGGTCGTAGGCGACGCCGATCAGCGACGGGACTTCGGCGTCGGACAGGAAGTCCTCGTCGGTCGGATCCTCCACGCCCCACTCGATGCGCAGGTTGAAGCGAGACGCCAGTTCGTCGAGCACTTCGATCAACCCAGCCGGGTCGCTGTCCTCGACGTGGAAGCCTGACTTCCAGTCGATCACGTCACGGATCAGCTCGACCGGATCCTCGCCCTCGTCGAGCGAGTCGCGGCAGGCCTGGAACTGCTGCATCGCGGCGTCTTCGTCGCCGGGATTGATCAGCAGCAGGAGTTGCCACGCCACCGCCTCGAGCGCCGCTTCCTCGTCGATGTCGGCGTCGGCGGTGAATGAACGGGCGAAGTTGTCGTCGGGGTCGTATTCGGTATGGGTGCTCATGGCGGCCTCCGCCGATTGGCCAAGTCGACAGGATACGGCCATCGAACGCGCGACGCTCTGATTGGTGATGACGGCGCCTCACATCGGGTTGCGCGTCGACAGACTATCTTGCCGGCACAGGGCGCACGAAGCTGGCCGTCTTCACACGCATTCGACAGGAGGAAGTGCCATGGCCTCGATCCGCAGGGAGATCCAGGTCTCGGTGCCGCCCGCGCAGGCCTGGGACGCGCTGCGCGACGTGGGCCGCATTCATGAGCGTCTGGTGCGCGGATTCGTCACCGATTGCCAGCTTGAAGGCGACGTGCGCACGATCACCTTCGCCAATGGCATGAGCGTGCGCGAGCGCATCATCGATGTCGACGACGCCGAGCAGCGGGTGGTCTGGTCGGTGCAGGGGGAGCCGTTTGCCCACCACAACGCGTCGGTGCAGGCCTTCGAGTCCGGCGACGGCGGAACCCGCCTGGTGTGGATCGCCGACCTGCTGCCCGACACGCTGGAAGCGCAGATCGGCGGCATGATCGAACAGGGCCTGGAGGCGATGAAGCAGACGCTCGAGGGTGTCGCCTAGGGGCGTCAGAACCGGTACGCGACGTTCACGCCATACAGGATCGTCGAATCGACGTCTTCGTCGATGCGCGCGCCGTTGTCGTCCTCGAATTCGTGGCTGCGATCGAACTCGTAGCCGACGGTGGCGTCCAGGTGCCAGTGCGGGGTGATCGCCCACTGCGCCAGCAGTTGCGCGCGCCAGGCCTTGGTGATGTAGAAGAATTCGGCGCCGTCGCGTTCGTCGCTGACCACATGCCAGCGGCCACCGGCCGGTGCGATGTCCAGGCCAAGGTCCACTTGCGGGTGCACATGCCAGTCGACGCGGGTGTGCGGCCACCCAAGCGCCAGCGTGACTGCGTCGCTGTCGTGCAACAGTGCCAGCAGCGGGTAGGCGCGCTCGTCTCCGAACGCATCATCGTAGGCAACCCCGGCACGCCAGCCCCAGCCTTGGCTCGGAAGTCGTTCGATGCTGGCGTGGCCATACAACGAGAAGTCGTCGCCGCCGCCGCGGGAGAACAGGTCCTTGAACACGTTCGACGACGCCGCCACGGTCGGCACGACGCCGATCCGCCCATGCGTGCGTGAGTTGCCGGTCCAGGTCAGTGGCAGTTCCAGCCGGTGCAGGTCGCGGTCGCGCGTCGCCAGCCCGCTGTACTCGTAATGGGTGTAGGTGTAGTCGGCGGCGACGTCGAACCCGCCACCGGCGACATCGAATTTCGGCGTGCGCAGCAGCAGGCCATCCTCGCGCCCGCCAAGCTCCGCAGCTGGGCCGAAATCGGCATCGGCCAGCGAGACATGGTGAAGGTCGATCACCGCCTGCGCGCGCGTCGTGCCGCTGGCCGACGCAAGCAGCACCGCGCCGGACAGCGCCAGGCGTGTCATTCCTGGAGCAGTGGGGCAACTGATCCCACCCAGTCTGCCGATGGATCGGAGTGCGGCCATGCGGTCTGCGCAACAGCAACGCGGTAGCGGCAAGGATAGCGCTTGAGTGGCCGATATCCCCGCACATTCAGACAATTCTTATGGGGCCGCGCTGGCGTCCGCGATCAACTGCTGATCCAGTGGCGGTGTTGTTGCAAAGAATGATGGGTGAGCGTGAACGTTTCTACGAGGCGCTGTGCGGTTTCATCGGCTTCACGCCAGTGCCATTGATCGACGCCCATGTCGAGCTGATCCGGGAAATCCGATTCGACTGGATGCCGACAGACAGCGGTGCGCCCTGCGTCAATCCGATCACGCCGCTGCACCTGGATGAAGACGGCTTCGCGTCGCTGCGGCGCATGACCACGCTGCAGGAAGAAGGCCAACGCCTGCGCCTGTTCCTCGAAGCCGTGTTCGCGCTGCCGGAGTTCGTCGAGAAGGCCACCCTCGTGCCCGGCGACTATCACCTGCCGCGCGACATCGCCGAGTTCCTCGATGTACCCAGGTCGGGAATGGCGGGCGACTGCTTCCGCTTCACCGGCGAGCACCTGAAGTTACTCAAGGCTGCCTCGTGGCGCACGCGCCAGGTGTTCTCGCCGCTGCCCTACATCGCCCCGCGGCGACCGTACGGCGACTTCACGGACGTGCCGATGGATGCCGCCCTGGTGCTCGGATGGCGACGCAGCTACAGCGATCTCCACACCGAACCGCTGGAGCCGCTCTCGGGCAGCGAGCGCGCGCTGCTGGCGGAGCTGCACTACCAGACGCTGCCGGCGATCCACGCCTTCGTGCGCTACGCGAAGGTGTAAGGGGGCGCCTCCGGAGTTCGCCCGCCGGACCGGGCGCCCTGGGGCAGGCACCCTTGAACTTTATATGATAGGCATCATATAAAGTCGCATGCGCTACGACCCCGACCACAAGATCCAGACCCGCCAGCGCGTGCTGCGGGTCGCCGCCCGCGCCATCCGCAGCGAGGGCCCGGCGCGGGTCGGCGTTGCCGGGGTGATGCGCGAGGCAGGCCTGACCCACGGCGGCTTCTACGCCCACTTCCAGTCCAAGGACGAGCTGGTCGCCGCCGCCATCACACAGATGTTCGAGGACTCCGGGGCGCAGTGGCGCCAATCCCTGGAAGGTCGGGGCGACGCGGACGGCCTGGCCAGTTGTCTTCGGGTGTATCTGTCTGCGGAACATCGCGATGCACCGGGCAATGGCTGTCCGATGGCCGCGCTGGCGTCCGAACTTCCGCGCCTGGATGCCGCCGCCCGCGAGGCCTACTCCCGCGGCTCGCGCCAGCTGACTGAGAGCCTGGCCGGTTTGCTGGCGCGCCTGGGTCACGACGACGCCCACGCGCTTGCCAGTTCGGTGCTGGCCGAACTGATCGGCACGCTGGCGATGGCACGCTGCGAAAGCAACCGCGCCCGCTCCGACGCGCTCCTGTCGGCGGCACGCCGGCAGCTGGGCCGCCGCCTCAACCTGGTGATCGATGCATGAGCATGGTCGATGAAATCGGCGCAGGCCTGGATGGCCTGTCGCAACTGCAGGCGCTGATCGCCTCGGGGCGCAAGCCCGGCATCCTGCATTCGCTGGACTTCGACTTCATCGAAGTCGAGCCCGGTCGTGCGGTGTTCGCCGGCACCCCGGGCGACCATGCCTACAACCCCATCGGGATGGTCCACGGCGGTTACGCCGCGACCCTGCTCGACTCGGCCTGCGGCTGCGCGGTGCATTCACGGCTGAACGCGCAGCAGGCTTACACGACGCTTGAACTCAAGGTCGCGTATCACAAGGCAGTGACGCGCGATTCCGGCCTGCTGCGCGCTGAAGGCAAGGTCGTCTCGATCGGTCGCCGCGCCGCGTTCGCCGAAGCGCGGCTGACCGGCGCCGACGGCCGCCTCTATGCCACGGCCACCTCCACCCTGCTGGTGATCGACCGGGCCCCTGCGACCTAGCCGGAGCCGGCTTCCTGCCTATCCCCCCAACGAGTTGCGCATGTCCTCTCCACACGACCCCATCGTCATCGTCTCCGCCGTCCGCACGCCGCAGGGACGTTTCCTCGGCGACCTGTCGCCGCTGACCGCCCCGCAGCTTGGCGCCCACGTGATCTCGGCCGCGCTCGCGCGCGCCGGCCTGGCACCGGAACGCATCGATGAAGTGCTCATGGGCTGCGTGCTGCCCGCCGGCCAGGGCCAGGCGCCGGCGCGGCAGGCATCGCGCGCTGCAGGGCTGCCCGACGCCGTCGGCGCGACCACCGTCAACAAGGTCTGCGGCTCGGGCATGAAGGCCACGATGATCGCCCACGACCTGCTGCTCGCAGGCTCGGCCGACCTGATCGTGGCCGGCGGCATGGAGTCGATGTCGAACGCACCGTACCTGCTGTCGAAAGCGCGCAGCGGCTACCGCGTCGGACACGACCGCATCTTCGACCACATGATGCTCGACGGCCTCGAGGACGCCTACGAACCGGGGCGCGCGATGGGCGAGTTCGGCGAGGCGGCTGCGGCGAAATACGGCTTCAGCCGCGCCGACCAGGACGCCTACGCGGTCGAAACCCTGACCCGCGCCCGCAGCGCGATCGAAAGCGGCGCGTTCGCTGACGAAATAGTCGCAGTGCCCGTGCCCATCAAGGGTGGTGAGCGCATCGTCCACACCGACGAACACCCGCTGAAGGTCTCGCCGGAGAAGATCCCGACGCTCAAGCCCGCCTTCGCCAGCGATGGCACGATCACCGCCGCCAGCGCATCGGCCAACGCCGACGGCGCCGCGGCCCTGGTGCTGACGCGCCGTTCCCTGGCCGAACGCGAGGGCCTGCCGATCCTCGCCGAGATCCGCGCCCATGCCACCCACAGCCAGGCGCCGGCCTGGTACACGACTGCACCGATCCCGGCTATCGGCAAGCTGCTGGACAAAGTCGGCTGGAGTGTCGCCGACGTCGACCTGTTCGAGATCAACGAAGCGTTCGCCGTGGTGGCCATGGCCGCCGCCCAGGACCTGGGCATCGACCGCGACCGCCTCAACGTCAACGGTGGTGCGTGCGCCATCGGCCATCCCATCGGCGCCACCGGCGCGCGCCTGATCGTCACCCTGCTGCATGCATTGCAGCGCTGCGGCCTCACCCGTGGCGTGGCGGCGTTGTGCATTGGTGGCGGCGAAGCCACCGCGATCGCCATCGAACGCATGCCCTGACACACCACCCGCATCCCCACCCGCAACACTCCCCACAGAGGTGCACGATGGACATCAGCAAGGCCGTTGTACTGGTCACCGGCAGCAACCGCGGGCTCGGTCGGGCCCTGCTCGACGCGCTCAAGCAGGCCGGCGCGGCGAAGATCTACGCAGCCGCACGCAACCCCGACTCCATCGACGTCGAAGGCGTCACCCCGATCGCCCTGGACGTCACTTCGGCCGCCAGCATCGCCGCGGCCGCCAAGGCCTGCCCCGACGTCAACGTGGTGATCAACAACGCCGGCATCGCCCGTGGTGGCGTATTGCTCTCCGACACCGGCGAACAGACCGCACGGGAGGAAATGGACACCAACTTCTGGGGCCCGTGGCGGATGACCCAGGCGTTCGCACCGACACTGGCGCGCAACGGGGGTGGCGCCCTCGTCAACGTGCTGTCGGTGCTGAGCTGGATCAGCCTGCCGGGCACGGCGACCTACTGCGTCTCCAAGGCGGCGGCCTGGTCACTCACCAACGGCCTGCGCAACGAACTGCGCGGGCAGGGCACGCAGGTGGTCGGCGTCCACCTGGGCCTGATGGACACCGACATGACCGCCGGTTTCGATGCACCGAAGATCGCACCGAAGGATGTCGCCGAACAGATCGTGCGCGCGCTGCACGATGGCAGCGAGGAAGTCCTTGCCGACGACACCAGTCGACAGGTCAAGGGCAGCCTTTCCTCGCCGCAGGCGGCGTACCTGTCCGCTGGAAGCGAGTAGCCCACCGCCAACGCGCGCGCAGGGCGGGATCTGCCAGATCCCGCCACTGCGCGATGTTGCGCCCGTCAGGGCAGCGGCGTGCCCTGGTCGGCGATCGCCAGCCAGCGGTGGCCGTCATGGCTGTAGGTGACGCCGGTCAGGGCGTGCTGGCGGAAGCCGATGCGCGGGATCTCGTAGACCGTCTCGTAGAGGATGAAGGCCGAGTTGCAGCCATCGACCACGCGGTACTTCTCGGTCCAGGTCCACACCGCCTCGCGTCCGGTGAAGTGGCTGGCCAGCGCGGTCATGATCGCGTCGATGCCGTAGCGCACCGCGCCACTGCCGAAAATGGTGACCGCGCGGTCGTCGTGGACGGCGCGGAAGGTCTCTTCGTCGTAGTCACGGAAGGACTCCATGTCCATCCGCTGGGCCAGCTCGAACTGGCGGGCGCAGCCGCGGGCATTGCCGTGGCCGCCGGCCAGGACCGCCGGGGCCAGCGACAGGGCGGCCAGGGCCAGGGCGGCGGATGCCAGGGGGCGCAGGGCACGGTGGGAACGGGTATTCATCGTCGACCTCTCCATAGGTTGTGGGGGCAGCGGGGTCGACGATAGGAGCGCAGGCGGACCCATGCGAGAGCCACTATTGCCCCTGTCGGCAGGGCCAATCGATCGCCCGGGATGACCGGGATCCCGCACGGATTGGAGCCCGGACTCGGCTCCGGACCCGATACTCTGGACAAAGGCATCCAGCCACAGGAGCGCACGCATGACGATTCTCGTGACCGGGAGCGCCGGCCATCTCGGCGAAGCCCTGATGCGCAAACTTCGGGCGGCAGGCCGGGAAGCGGTCGGCATCGACATCAAGCCCTCGCCCTTCACCGACCACGTCGGCTCGATCACCGATCGCGATTTCATCCGCCGTCGCATGCCGCATGTGCACGCGGTCATCCACACCGCGACGCTGCACAAGCCGCACGTGGCCACGCACCCGCACCAGGACTTCATCGACACCAACATCAGCGGCACGCTGGTGCTGCTGGAAGAGGCCGTCGCCGCCGGAGTCGCGTCGTTCGTGTTCACCAGCACCACCAGTACGTTCGGCGCCGCGCTGACGCCGGCACCGGGCTTGCCGGCGGCATGGATCACCGAAGACGTCGCGCCGATCCCCAAGAACATCTACGGCGTCACCAAGCTGTCGGCCGAGCACCTGTGCCAGCTGTTCTTCCGCAAGCGCCGTTTGCCGGTGGTGGTGCTGCGCACTTCGCGCTTCTTCCCGGAGCCGGACGACAGCATCGACATGCGCAGCGGCTATGTCACCGCCAACGCGCAGGCCAACGAACTGCTCTACCGCCGGCTCGACATCGAAGACGCGGTAGATGCGCACCTGCTTGCGGTCGAGCGTGCGCCCGATATCGGATTTGGTCGCTATATCGTCTCGGCCACGACACCCTTCAGCGAGTCCGACCTGGCCGAGCTTCGACGCGACGCGCCCGGCGTGGTCAACCGGCTCTTCCCCGAGGCGGCATCGCTGTATGCCGCGCGCGGCTGGCGGATGTTCCCGCAGCTCGATCGTGTCTACGTCAACTCGCTGGCCCGGTCAGAGCTGGGCTGGGAACCGCGTCATGACTACCGCGGCGTGCTGGCCGCGATGGCCAGCGGCGGCGAATTCCGCAGCGCGCTCGCCGAAGCGGTGGGCAGCAAGGGGTATCACGACCAGGTGTTTGCCGACGGTCCCTATCCGGTCAGCGGCTGAGGCCGCTCCCGCCCGAGCCCCTCTCCCCCAAAGAAGGAGAGGGGCCCTGCACGATCAGCGCTTGCCGCCGATGCGCTCGATGTTGAACGCGCCGACGTCCACGCCCAGGTTGATGCCCTCGCCGCCGCCGGCCAACGCCAGCGACACCGGGCCCTTGGTCAGTACCTGTGCTTCGCCGGACTTGACGATGCCGGCATTGGCGCTGGCCTGGGCGTAATGACCCAGCACGTCGTTGATGGTGTGCACGTCGGTGAAGCGGCCCTTGCCGTTGTCGATCTGCCACTTGCCTGCGGTCAGGCCGACTGCCTTGGCGCTGACGTGCACCGGCATCGACTGGCCGTTGTCGCAGGTCACGGTGCCGTTGCCGGACGTCTGCTTGTAGATGAACGACCAGCCGTCGAGCTTGTAGGAAAGCTTGCAGTCGATGTCGGCGGCGCGCGCCGGCACCGGCGCCAACATGCCGATGGCCATCGCGCAGGCGACGGCGGTCAGTGCTGCTACTGGCTTGATGCTCATGCAGTACCTCCGTGGGAATACCCGCTTCGAGTTTCCACTGCGCGACTGAACGCGAAGGAACCCGTGCCGGAAGCCTTCAGCTGCCGGTCGTGGAGGTGCTGGCCGCGTGAAGCAGCGCGTGCTGCGGACTGTGCTGGGGGCATGAAAAAGGGCGGCGCATGGCCGCCCTTCCTGCATCCGCGGGATGCTTACTTCGTCGGATTGATCGACACCGCGGCGGCTTCGGTGAAGGCAATGCGCAGCATGTCGCCGACCTTGAGGTTCTTCAGCCGTGCCTGGTGTTCGGGCTTCTTTACGTCCAGGGTGACCACGTTGCCGCGCGGACCCTTGACGGTGATGGTGTTGTTGACCGTGTCGATCGCCTCGATCGGGGCCAGCACCGTAACCACCTGTGATTCGCCGTAGCGCGGCTTGTCGCCGGTCTTGGCGACGTCCTGGTCTTCCTTGATGTAGGCCCCCGGCTCGGCGCTGCCGGCAGGCTGGATGTCGACGGTCACCGCGTTGATGTAGTCGATCTGGACGACGTCGCCGACGCGGATCTTGTCGAAATTGCGCACGGTCTCGTCGGCGTGCACCTGCGTTTGCTTGCCGGCTTCGTTCTCGATGGTGATCAGGCGCGAGGGCGTGTCGATGTCCACGATCTTGCCCGTGGCTTGCACGTTCATCGCCACCGTTTCCCGCGGGCCGGTGTCGGCCGGGGCATTGGTCGAGCAGGCCGTGGCCAGCGCAAGGGTCAGGCCCAGCGCCAGGACTGGGGGAAGGGCGCGCGACAGTGAGGATGTCTTCACTACGGTCTCCATTGATTGCTTGGAAGGTGCGATCCGCAGCCCGCACGCAGGCATGCGACCCGGAAGGACGCCGCCGGACAGCGGGGGTGGACGGCCGTGGCATGGCGGCGACCGGACGGGTCCGGTCGGCGATGTGCCGTGCAGCAGGGCGCCCCGATTCAGTCTGCGCAAGGGCAAGTGAAGGCCGGGTTCATGCCCGCACACCGGCAAACAAAAAGCCCCGCCAAAGCGGGGCTCCAAGCAGTCCTGCGTAGCCCGGGCAAGCAAAGCGCACCCGGGGCGGGACCTCAATGATGCAGCAGCACGTCGGCGATGATGCCCGTGGCCACAGCGATCAGCACGTACTTGCCGTCGTCGCTGCGCACCCAGCGGTGGCCGCGCGGCGGCTCGTGCAGGTGGTAGCGCGGGTAGTCGTCGACATAGACCCGGCGCTCGACGTAGACCACGCCACGGCGATATTCCTGCTTGTGGTGGCCCTTGTGCTTGCCAGGATGATGGTCGTGGTCGTCGTAGCGATCGCGGTCGTGATCGTCATGGTGGTGATGGTCGTCGCCGCGCTTGTTCTTGCCGTTGGCAAAAGCCGCAGCTGGCGCCAGGAACACGAAACCGATCAGTAGTACGCAGAGCAGGCGCTTCATGGATTCCCCTGTGGATTGCAGTGCAGTTGGCATGTGCGCTGCGATCCTACGTCGCCGCCGGCAAAGGCAAGGGTCGCCCTTTGCAAACCATGACGGCCGTCTCTGTTCGCGGATGACGCCCTTCATTCAGCCTTTAGGTAAGCGATTTCAGCGGCCGAAAAAAGCCGGGGCGGCGCGCGGGCCCAGTCCGCGCGTCGCCCCGCTGTCTCCCTGACGAGGAGGCGGCCAGTGTCGGCGCCGGCGGTCGCACCAGGCGAGACGGCTGACCTACACTCGGGCCGGGACGCATCACCACCATCCGCATCGTCAACATCCGCATCGTCGCCAAGGGGAATCGAATGAAGCTGCACGTCGCCGCTGCCCTGACGGGCTTGTCGCTGGCCCTGTCCGCCGCACTGATCGCCCACGCCCAGGCGCCCGCGGGCACCGCGGCACCTGCCGCGCAACCGGTGGTCCTCAGGGCCGCGCACCTGTTCGACGGCCGCAGCGGGCGGATGACGTCACCGGGCCTGGTGGTGGTGCAGGGCGACCGCATCGTCGGTATCGGCCCCTCGGCGCCGCTGCCCGCCAATGCGCGCGTGATCGATCTGGGCGAAGCAACCCTGCTGCCGGGCTTCATCGACGCCCACACCCACATTGCCTCCGACCATGACGACAACTGGGCGCAGGGTTTCTACGAGAACATGCTGCGCTTCCCGGTGGAGCAGTCGTTCCACGCCGCGCGCAACGCCAAGCTGACGCTCGAAGCGGGCTTCACCACGGTGCGCGAGGTGGGTGCCCCGGACTTTGTCGACGTGGCCCTGCGCAATGCCATCAACGGTGGCCTGGCCGAAGGTCCGCGCATGCTCGTGGCCGGCCACGCGATCGGCTCGACCGGCGGCCATTGCGACGCGTCACCCTTTCCGCCGGAGCGGGTCAAGCCGGCCGGCACCCTGGAAGGCGTCTGCAATGGCGCCGAGCAATGCCGCCTGGCCGTGCGCGAGCAGATGAAGTTCGGCGCGGACCTGATCAAGATCTGCGCCTCCGGCGGCGTGCTGTCCGAGGCCGACCCGGTCGACGTGCCGCAGCTGACCCCGGACGAGCTGGCAGCCATCATCGGCGAGGCCCACACCTGGGGCCGCAAGGTGGCCGCGCACAGCCACGGCGACCTGGCCGCGCGGCAGGCGGTCGAGGCCGGCGTCGATTCGATCGAGCACGGCAGCTTCCTGACCGCTTCGACCCTGCAGCTGATGAAGCAGAAGGGCACCTACCTGGTGCCCACGCGCATGACCCAGGTGTGGGTGGTCGACAAGGCCAGCTCGTATCCGCCGAAGATCGGTGCCAAGGCGCGCGCGGCCGGCGAGGCGCATACGAAGATGTTCAAGGAAGCCTTGAGGATCGGCGTGCCGATCGCGCTGGGCACCGATGCCGCGGTCTACCCGCACGGCATGAACGCCCAGGAATTCGGCGACATGGTCGACCTGGGCATGAGCCCGGCGACCGCGCTGCTGACCAGCAGCCAGGGCTCGGCCAAGCTGCTCGGCGTCGACGGCGAGACCGGCACGCTGGAAGTCGGCAAGTTTGCCGACGTGGTGGCCGTGTCCGGCAATGTGCTCGAGAACATCCGCGCGACCGAGCGGCCAGTGCTGGTGATGAAGCAGGGCAAGGTGTTTCGCGGCGGGGAGTAAAGCTTCCCCTCGCGCTGGCGTCCATGGCGCCCGACCCTCCCCCGCGAAGGGGGAGGGAGCTGGTGTCATGCGCCTACGCGTTCGCGGACCGCGTCCATGTCGCGCACCGGCCGCACTTCGATCGAGCCGACGCGGATCCACGGGAACGAGTGGGCGATCTGCAGCGCTTCCTCGATGTTGGCCGCCTCGATCAGGTTGAAGCCGGCGAACACTTCCTTGGCCTCGGCAAACGGGCCGTCGAAAATGGTGGTGCTGCCGTTGCGCGCGCGCAGCGACTTGGCGGTGACCGGAGCCTCCAGCTGCTGTGCATCGAGCAGGGTGCCGCAGGCGCGCAGTTCGTCGGCCTTCTGCAGGCAGCCCCGCATCATGCGGTCGAACTCGCCCTCGGGCAGTGCATCCATCAGCTTGGGGTCGGTGTACACCATCAACAAAAACTTCACTGGGGCCTCCTGGCAGGGTGCTGGATCGTTGGAACCGCCATTGTGGCCGATCGCGGCACGGGCTCATGTGCCAAAGGCGACAGACGCGCGATTCGCCCGCTCACGGGATGATTCTTCCCCGGATCAGCGACTTATCGCGGACACCGTCGCTGCCTACTCTGTCCGTACCCCCGATGGAGCGCCCCCATGTCGACGTCCGCCCACGCCCGTCCCGCATTCGCCTCGTTCCTGTCCCCGATCGTTTCGCGCCTCCTCCACCTGCTCGGCCTGATCCGCGCGCTGGCAACCCCGTCCGTGCGCAGCTTCGGAGCGATGGGCTGAACCGGGCCGATCGCACCACCGCGGCCGGCATGGCCGGCAGCGCCCTCGGGTACGATGCGGCGCTGCCATCCGTGCAAGAGGATCCACGCGTGCCGGTCATCGATGTCCGCAATCTCACCAAGACCTACGCGTCGGGTTACCAGGCGCTCAAGGGCATCGACCTGCAGATCCGCCGCGGCGAGATCTTCGCCCTGCTCGGTCCCAACGGCGCCGGCAAGACCACGCTGATCAGCATCATCTGCGGCATCGTCAACGCCAGCTCCGGCACGGTGCTGGCCGACGGCCACGACATCGTGCGCGACTACCGCGCCGCGCGCAGCAAGATCGGCCTGGTGCCGCAGGAGCTGTCCACCGACGCGTTCGAAAGCGTCTGGGCGACGGTGAAGTTCAGCCGCGGCCTGTTCGGCAAGGCCCCCGACCCGGCCTACCTGGAGCGCGTGCTGCGCGACCTGTCGCTGTGGGACAAGAAGGACAGCAAGATCATGGCGCTGTCGGGCGGCATGAAGCGGCGCGTGCTGATCGCCAAGGCGCTGGCGCACGAGCCGCAGATCCTGTTCCTCGACGAACCCACCGCCGGTGTCGACGTCGAGCTGCGCCACGAAATGTGGCAGATGGTGCGGCGCCTGCGCGAGAACGGCACCACCGTCATCCTGACCACGCATTACATCGAGGAGGCCGAGGACATGGCCGACCGCATCGGCGTGATCAACCACGGCGAGCTGATCCTGGTCGAGGACAAGGACACGCTGATGCGCAAGCTCGGCAAGAAGCAGCTGACGCTGCAGCTGCAGTCGCCGCTGGAGACGATCCCGGAGGGGCTGTCGGGCTATCCGCTGGAGTTGTCCGGCGACGGCTCCACCCTGGTCTACACCTTCGACGTGCAGGCGCAGGAGACCGGCATCGCCGCGCTGCTGCGCCGCCTGCACGACCACGGCATCGATTTCCGCGACCTGCATTCTAGCGAGAGCTCGCTGGAGGAGATCTTCGTCAGCCTGGTCCGCCAGGGCCGGGAGGTGCGGGCATGAACTTCCACGCGATCCGCGCCATCTACCGCTTCGAGATGGCCCGCACCTTCCGCACGCTGATGGAGAGCATCGTCTCGCCGGTGCTGTCGACCTCGCTGTACTTCGTCGTGTTCGGCGCGGCGATTGGCGCGCGCATGGGCGAAGTCGGCGGGGTCAGCTACGGCGCCTTCATCATCCCGGGCCTGATCATGCTGTCCCTGCTCAGCGAGAGCATCTCCAATGCGTCCTTCGGCATCTACATGCCCAAGTGGGCCGGCACCATCTACGAGCTGCTGTCGGCGCCGGTGTCGGCGTTCGAGATCGTGATCGGCTACGTCGGCGCGGCGGCGACCAAGTCGCTGATGCTGGGCACGCTGATACTGGTCACGGCGCGCTTCTTCGTGCCTTACGAGATCGCGCATCCGTTCTGGATGCTGTGCTTCCTGGTGCTGACCGCGGTGACCTTCAGCCTGTTCGGTTTCATCATCGGCCTGTGGGCGGACAGCTTCCAGCGCCTGCAGATCGTGCCGCTGATGATCATCACCCCGCTGACCTTCCTCGGCGGCGCGTTCTATTCCATCAACATGCTGCCGCCGCTGTGGCAGAAGATCGCGCTGTTCAACCCGGTCGTGTACCTGATCAGCGGTTTCCGCTGGAGCTTCTACGGCATCTCCGACGTCAACGTCGGCGTCAGCGCGGCGGCGATCCTGGGTTTCCTGGTGCTGTGCCTGGCGATCGTGTGGTGGATCTTCCGCACCGGCTGGAAGTTGAAGAACTAGGCAGCTGGAGAACCAGGCAGCCGACGACCTGACTGGTCAGGTCTGCGGCGAACCGATCTCGCGCTGCAGCCAGCTGTCGATCATGCTTTTCTCGTAGCGCAGGATGTCGTTGTTCGACACCGGGCTCGCGCCGATCATGAAGCCGGTATCGCTGAGCTTGCGCTCGCCTTCGCCCAGGACCGCTCCGTTGGCATCGGTGTGGCGGAAGGTGAGGGTCATGCGCGGCGGATAGATGTCGCGGATGATGCGCGTGTCGTCGAGGTCCGGGCCGTGCCAGGGCTCATAGGAACCGGCGCGGCGGATGTCGACGATGTCCACGTCCAGGCGCTGGCCCGGCGGCAGGCGCTTCTCGGCGCTCTTGCGCATGTGCTCGGCGAGCTGCTCGACCCAGTTGCCGCGCACGGCTTCCCAGCGATTGCGGCTGTAGCGGATGTCGGTGAACTTGGCCGGGTCTTCCCAGCGCACGTTCACCGGGCCCTCCATGGGCAGGGCGCGTGGCGCATCGGGATCGGTGACGTTGCGTGTGCGCGCATCGGCGGGCAGGCCGGCGCTGACGATCGCCAGCGCGAGGGCAATGAGGGCGGGCCGCAGGTTCATGGCAGGCTCCGGAGAGGTACCGGACTTGGTACACACCGATTGTCTGCCTGCCTCCGCGCCACCGCCATGGGCGACGCGGCGGCCGTACAGCGGCGGTTTCTGAAAGTCAGGTCAGGAACCAGGCTTCGATGGTGCCCTGCATCTTCATCGTCATCGGATTGCCGTGGCGATCGAGCGCCTTGCCGACCGGAAGGCGGACCCAGCCTTCGCTGATGCAGTACTCCTCGACATTGGTGCGCTCGACGCCGTTGACGCGGATGCCGATGCCGCGCTCGAGCATCGCTTCGTTGTAGTGGGGGCTGCGCGGGTTGTTGGAGAGGCGGTCGGGCGGGGCGGTGTCGGTCATGGTCGTCGTGGTCCGTGGTGGCTGCTGCCGCGACGGCGTGGACCGCGCGGGGCCATAAGGATACTTGGCCCCGGACCGTGTCCGGCTTCAATTCACCGGCTTGAACTCACTTGAGGACGTAGCCGGCCAGCCGCCAGGTGCCGTCCTCGTCCTGGCGGAACGAGATCAGCTCGTGGCCGACGCGATTGCCCGCGAACTGGGTGTCGAACTCGACATTGGCGTAGGTGCCGGCCGGAAGCTGCTCGGTGCCGGGTGTCGAGTGCCGGCTCACCACGGTCCAGCGCCGTGCCGTGGTCGCCCCCAGCGGCTTGCGCTGGGCGGCGATGGAGTCGGTGAACTTCTTGCGGTCGACACTGCGCTTTGCCACGGCCGAGGAGCCGTCCCAGACTTCGCCGGCGCGGCCGGCATCGATCAGCCGCGCCGCCTGCATCGCCGCCGTGGCCAGGCTGTTGGGGTCGATGTCGCGCGCTGCCGCGGCCTGCTGCTGGGCCACGGCCGGGGCGAAGGCGGCAGACAGGGCCAGCAGGAGCGCGGCGGTCATCTTCCGGGAGGGGTTCATCGGCGGGTCTCCAGGCGGGGCAGGCCAGGCGGGGGCAAGGGTCGGCTGAGTATGCGCAGCCGATGCCGAGGCGCCGTGAAGCACGCGGGAGGCGATCAGGGGTGTTCGCCGCGCCCCTGCAGCTTGGCCACGTGGATGACGGCGCGGACCCGTTCGCGGTCGGTGTGGCGAGAAATCGGCACCGCTCCGAGGGCGATGGCGCGCTCGCGCAGCTCGGCGGGGACGTCGTAATGGGCTCCGGAGGTCTTGTCCTGGAAGGCCCGGCGCGGGATCCCGAGCTGGCCGGCCATGGCGTGCAGTTCGTCCAGCGTGTCGGCCATCAGGTGCGCCCAGCGCTGGCCGCGCCAGAGATGAACGGCGTCGTCGACATACACGGTCATGGCGGGCTGGGGCCTGTCATCGGGGGCTCCCGGAGGTCGTGGAGGAGGGCTGGAGGGCGTCTGGAGGGGTCAAACGGACGCTCTCTGAACAGAATTGCATCCTCGCCATTGCTTTGCGAGGCAATAGCGACTAACGTTTCTCGCGCTGAGTTAGCCAAGGGTCACCGTGAATGTGGCCCGATGTAGATCATGTTTCACTCCATCGTTGCACCTCGTTTTCTCCTTGCAACCAGCCTCACGCCGCGAAAGCGGTAATTCACCATGTTCCAAGGAGTTAACAAAATGTCGAACCGTGAAACCGGTACCGTCAAGTGGTTCAACGATGCCAAGGGCTTCGGCTTCATCAGCCGCGAGAACGGCGAGGACGTGTTCGTCCACTTCCGTTCGATCCAGGGCTCGGGCTTCAAGTCCCTGCAGGAAGGCCAGAAGGTCACCTTCACCGTCGTCCAGGGCCAGAAGGGCCTTCAGGCCGACGCCGTGCAGGCGGTCTGAGTCTGACATCGTCGCGGCGCTAACGCGCTGACGAAGGAAAAACCCGGCTTCGGCCGGGTTTTTTTTTGCCCATTTGTCGGGGCGTCTGAGTGTTTGGGCTTGCCGCTGCGACCTTGCATGCGGCCCAGGCCATGCGCGACCTCAGGCCCGGGTAACCCGCACCATCTTCGCCATCAGATGGTCGATCGCCGAGCCGACCGCGGGGCAGCGGCCCATGTGCACCGGCGAGGTCTGGATGATCGAGCTGCGCTTGGCGGTCAGCCAGTGGAAGCGCGCGCGCTGCGGCAGCTGGCCGATCGGGCCGCTGCCGGGGCCGCCGGCGCAGATCACTTCGATCGCCGCCAGGTGGCGACGCACGGTTTCCAGGTCGACCTGCGGATCGACTGCGAGCAGCCGCGCTTCGTCCAGCTCGATCCGTGCTTCCAGGAACTTCGCGCCGGCGCACGACAGGATGATGCCGACGTTGACGAACTCCTCGCGCTCCACGCGCGGGACGACGCGGATCACCGCGTAGTCGTAGGTGTCGTGGCGTTGCGGGTCAGGCGCGTGCATTGACGGCCTCCTCGACGAAACGCTGGCGCTGCGCCAGCCGTTGCATGAAGTGTTCGACGTAGGCGGCACGGTGTTCGGCCGGGTCGGCGGGCGTGTCGGCGCCGACCAGCCAGGCATCGGGCACGATCGCCATGATCGCGGCGAAGTCCTCGCGCGCCAGCTTCGGCGCCAGTCGCGCATCGGCGCCGGCGATGTCGTCGGCGCGCGCCAGCAGGACGTGCTCGCGGATCATCGGGAATGCGCTGCCGGCGTGGCTCGGCGAGCCGTCCCAGCCGTGATGGAAGTACAGCGCCGCGCCGTGATCGATCAGCCACGGTTTGCGGTGCCAGATCAGCAGGTTGGGATTGCGGAAGCTGCGGTCGACGTTGCTGACGAACGCGTCGAACCAGACCACGTCCGAGGCCAGTGCGCCATCGACCTGCTCGGCGACCGGGTCGAAGTTGATCGAGCCGGGCAGGTAGTCGAGCGCCAGGTTGAGCCCGGCGCTGTCGCGGATCAGCTGCTGGATCTCGGGGTCGGGCTCGGTGCGCGCCAGCTCCGGGTCGAGATCGACGAACACCAGTTCCGGCATCGGCAGGCCCAGCGAGCGGGCGATCTCGCCGGCGACGAGTTCGGCCACCAGCGCCTTGGGGCCCTGCCCGGCGCCGCGGAACTTCAGGACATACAGGCCGTCGTCATCGCCCTCGATGACGGCAGGCAGCGATCCGCCTTCGCGCAGCGGAGTGACGTAGCGGGCGGCAGTGATCGAACGCAGGGACATGGGCGCAGCCGATGAAAAGCTGCGACAGGTTACCCGCAAGCCTGTAGCCCGGGTAAGCGCAGCGCACCCGGGGTGATCACCAGGTGTCTTCGAGCATGCGCGGCCGGCAGGCGAGCCAGCCACCGGCCAGCAACACCGCCAGGCAGACCAGCAGGAAGGCGAACGGCCAGGCCCAGCCATGCGTCATCTCGTGCAGCAGGCCGAACAGCAACGGCCCCAGGCAGCTGAGGCTGTAGCCCACGCCCTGCATGAAGCCCGACAGCTTGGCCGAGCCGACCTGCGAACGCGTGCGCAGGTTGATCAGCGTCAGCGACAGCGGGAACGTGCTCGGCCCCAGGCCCAGCAGCGCGACCCACAGCAACGGCGCCGACATCGGTGCCAGCAACAGGCCGGCAAACGCGGCGATGTAGGCGACGGCGCATGCGATCACGATCGGATAGGGATTGCTCACCCGCACCGCCACGGCCGGCAGCACCAGCGCGCTGATCAGCCCGAGCGTGGAAAACAGCGCGACCATGCTGCCGCCCAGGGCAGGGCTCCCGCCGGCTTCGACCAGCAGCTTCGGCAACCAGGTGAACATCGAATAGGTGATCAGCGAGGTCATGCCGAACATCAGCGCCAGGCCCCACGCCACCGGCGAGCGCGACACCCGGCCCGGTGCGACAGGCTCGGCCAGCTCCGGCGCTTCGTCGCCGACCTTCACCGCGCAATCGTGCGCGTGCGCCAATGACTGCGCCTGGCGCGAATGACCGAAGCGTTCCATCCACAGCACCGCGATCCACGGCAGCGCCGCCGCCGCCGCGATCAGCGACCAGCCGCCGAGCGAGGCGCGCCAGCCGACGCTCTGCGCCAGCGGCACGGCCAGCAATGCCGGCAGGATCGTGCCCAACTGCAGCACCGTGATGTAGAAGGTGCTGACCGTGCCGACGCGATCGGCGAAATACCGCTTCACCAGCGGCGGCAGCACCACGTTGCCCATGCCCATGCCCGACAGCGCCACGGCCGAGGTCAGCAGCAGCATCCCGGTATCGCCGACGAAGGCGCGTGCGAACAGGCCCACCGTTGCCAGCACCATCGCCATCAGCGCGGTGCGCTCCAGGCCGAGGCGGTGGGCGATGCCGGGCGTTGCCACGCCGAACACCGCGAACGCCGCGGTCGGCACCATGCCGAGCACACCGGTCATGGTCGATCCGAAACCCAGCGTCTGCCCGAGGCTGTCGAGCAGTGGCGTCAGCGAGGTCACCGCCGTGCGCAGGTTGAACGCCGACAGCACGATGCCGGCGAGCACCAGCGTGCGGTCGCGCCACAGCGGGCGCGCGATCGGCAATACGGCGGAGGAAGCTGTCACGTGGAATACCGGTTCGTGCCTGCGACGACAGGCGGGGGAGCAAAGCGAGGTCCGCAGGGCGAAAGGTCAGCCGTGGGAAAGAAAACTGTGCGAGCCGAAAGTGTGCGCGCCGCATGCAGGCGAAACCAGCCGCGATCGGGCAACGCTGGGTTCCATGGTAATCGCGACCTGGCGGCGACACCGACGCAGCGAAGCATCCCGACACATCCGGCAACGTTGCACCCGTGAAGCTCGCGTCTACGTTCAGCTCCGCCCCGTGCCGGAGGGGCGGCCCGGCGCCCGGGCCGTTGGTCATGCTGGCCCTGGCCGCCCGCCCTGCCTAAGATCGGCGGACTCCAACTGGTAGAGCGTCCATGAAGTTTCCTGCCGTTTCCCTGCTGGCGCTGTCGATCGCGCTGGCAGTCCAGCCAGCCTCGGCGGCCAAGCCGACCGCCCCGACCTTCGATCCCAAGCGCCTGTCCAACGACGTGAAGGTGCTGTCCTCCGACGCGTTCGAAGGCCGCGGCCCCGCCACCGAGGGCGAGGTCAAGACCGTCGATTATGTGATTGCGCAGATGAAGGCCGCCGGCCTCAAGCCCGGTGGCGACCTCAAGGACGGCCAGCGCGAGTGGACCCAGGCCGTGCCGCTGGCACGCGCCGAGATCAAGGGCACGCCGCAGGTGTCGGTGAAGGTCGCAGGCAAGTCGCAGGCGCTGACCCAGGGCGAGCAGATCGCCGTGCGCGCCGCGCAGAACGGCACCACCGCCATCGACATCGCCAACGCACCACTGGTGTTCGTCGGCTACGGCGTCAAGGCGCCGGAGCGCAACTGGGACGACTTCAGGGGCGTCGACCTCAAGGGCAAGATCGCCGTCGTCCTGATCAACGATCCGGACTTCGAGAGCGGCCAGGGTGACTTCGGCGGCAAGGCCATGACCTACTACGGCCGCTGGACCTACAAGTACGAGGAAGCCGCGCGCCAGGGTGCCCTCGGACTGCTGATCGTCCATGAGACCGCGCCGGCCTCCTACGGCTGGGCGACGGTGAAGAACTCCAACACCAACACCATGTTCGACGTCGTCCGCGACGACCCGGCCTCGGTCCATCCGACCATGGAAGGCTGGATCCAGCGCGACTTCGCCGCTGCGCTGTTCAAGGGCGCCGGCCAGGACTTCGACGCGCTGAAGAAGCAGGCCGCCACGCGCGACTTCAAGCCGGTCGAGCTCAAGGGCGCGACGCTGTCGGCCAAGTACGACGTCAACCGCGAAGTCATCACCTCGCACAACATCGTCGGCCGCATCGACGGTGCCAAGCGTCCGGACGAGACGGTGATCTACAGCGGCCACTGGGACCACCTCGGCGTCGGCCAGCCCGATGCCAAGGGCGACACCATCTACAACGGCGCCGTCGACAACGCCACCGGCATCGCAGCGATGCTCGAACTGGCGCGCGGCTTCGCCAAGGCCCCGGCACCGGATCGCTCGATCGTGTTCCTGGCCGTGACCGCCGAAGAGAAGGGCCTGCTCGGTTCGGAGTACTACGCCTCCAAGCCGCTGTACCCGCTGGGCAAGACCGTGGCCGTGATCAACATGGACGCACTCGACCCGCACGGCCTGGCGCGCAACTTCACCACCTCCGGCAGCGCCAAGCAGGAGCTGCTCGACCAGCTGGTGACCACGGCCCAGCAGTGGAACCTGAGCTACGTGACTGATCCGAAGCCGGAAGCCGGCCACTTCTTCCGCTCCGATCACTTCCCGTTTGCCAAGCGCGGCGTACCGGCGATCTCGTTCGGTTCCGGCAACGACCTGGTCCACGGCGGCCTGGCAGCGGGCAAGAAGATCGAAGACGAATACGTCGCCGACCGCTACCACCAGCCGGCCGACCAGTGGGAAGCGAGCTGGACCTTCGCCGGCATGGCGCGCGACCTGCAGCTGCTGTACACGGTCGGCCACGACCTGGCCGATTCGGACCGCTGGCCGAACTGGGATTCCGCATCGGAGTTCCGCGCGGCGCGTGACGCGACCGCGGGCGACCGCAAGTAACACCTTGCTCCCTCTCCCGCAGGGCGGGAGAGGGCCGGGGTGAGGGCATGGGTGAGGTGAGCAAAGGGCGAAGCGATGCTTCGCCTTTTGCTTTTCAGCGATCAGGCAGCCACGTCCCGCACTGCGCGGTCACGCTGCCGCCGATCAACCCAGCTTGCGCGCTGCCGCGTACGACAGCAGGTTGCCCAGGCCGGTCATGCCCAGCAGCACGGCGACCACGCCGGGGGTGATCTCGCGCCAGCCGAAGGCTTCGATCAGGGCGAAGCCCAGGCCCAGAGCGACGAACAGGATGCCCCAGCGCAGCGAGGTGTGGCGGCGCTGCTGCGCTTCGGCCTGGACCATCGTGCGGATCAGCTCTTCCGAGCCGTTGCCGGCGATGAGTTTGGCGCGGGTGCGGGCATCGACCACGACCTTGATGGCGTAGGTGACGCAGATGAACAGGGTGATCGGGATCAGCAGCTCGAAATTCATGGCGGCTCTCTTGGCTCGGTGGTCGGGACGTGGTTGACCAGGAAAGGCTCCGGGTTCAGGCCATCAGATACGGCCAGGCCGGGACCGGTTGCACCTGCCCGGGCGCAAATCGATTGCAACCATCCCGGCCCTGCGCGTATCCACATAGCCATGACGGGTGGATTGCTGTGACACCGGACGACCGCAAGCTGGTCGAGGACGTGCTGGGCAACGTGCCCGGCGCGTTCGAACGGCTCGTGCGCGAGTACCAGGGCCTGTGCTGGCACATCATCCAGCGCATGGTCCGCCAGCCCGAGGACACCCGCGAGCTGTGCCAGGAAGCCTTCCTGCGCGTGCACCAGTGCCTGCACCAGTACCGCGGCGAGAGCGCGCTGAAGTCGTGGATCGGCCAGGTCGCCTATTCGGTGGCCAAGCGGCACCTGGAGAAGCGCCGGATCGCCATTGCCGACAGCGGCGATGACGACGACGGCCTCTCGCTGCTGGATCAGGTCAGCGACGGTTTCGACCTCGAGGGCGCCTGCGCCGACGCCGAGATCGCCGCCGGCCTGCACGAGGAAATCGAGGCGCTGCCGCCCTTGCAGCGAACCCTGCTGACGCTGTATCACCTGGATGAAGTGCCCATCGTCGAGATCGCCCGGATCACCGGTCTCGCCGAAGGCACGATCAAGAGCCATCTGTTCCGGAGCCGGGCGCGCCTGCGCGAACGCCTGCAGGCCCGGATGGGAGCCATCGCATGAACACCCCCGACGACCGCAAGCCCCTGGGCAACCACCGCCTCCCCGCCGAGTCCCAGCGCCTGGAGCGCGAGTGGCAGGCACAGGAGCGCGCCATGGAACAGGAGCGACGCGGCGTTCCGCTCGATCCCGCCGATCCGCGAATTGGCGAGTACCGGCTGATTGCCCGCGCGCTGCGGGCCCCGGCGATGGAGCCGGTGCCGTACGACCTGGCCGCCCAGATCGTGCGTCGGGTCGAGGCTGCGCAGACCCTCGGCGAGCGGGTCGAAGGCTGGCTGCTGCGGATCCTGATCGCGGTGCTGGCCATGGCCGCGGTCGGTGCGGTGGCGATCTACGGCGCCGGCTGGGCGTCGGCCTTCGCCGCCCTGTGGCCGCAACCGTCGCCGCAGGCGGCCGGGTGGGGCGGCCTGCTGCTGGTCTGCCTGGGCCTGTCGCTGGCATGGCAATGGGGCGGACGCATGCTGCACCACGACCAAGGACACCCTGCCTGACGGCCGTTGCCGACGGACGGTTGCCGACGTACGGTGACCGTTGACCCCGGCGGTTGGCGTTGGCTTTCCCAGCCCGGCCTCCACCCGGGGCATGCGAGGCCCGCCATGAACCGTTCCCTCGTCACGGCCGCGCTCGCGGTCGCCGTCTGCACCGCGCTCGCCGCCTGCCAGAAACAGTCCGGCAACGAGGCCGCCAATGCGCCGGCCGCTGCAGCGGGTACCGCTACCGCGCCTGCCGCCGCCACGGCGACGGCCGTGCCCAGGCCTTCGGCCACCGAGCTCGAGCAACTTGCCGAACGCCTGGTGACGCAATCTGCCGCGGTCAAGGAAGGCGAGGTCGTGCTGGTGAGCGGTCGCCCGCAGGACGCCGAACTGATCGAGAACATCGCCGTGCAGGTGCGCAAGCTCGGCGCCTTCCCGCTGGTGACCTATGGCAGCGACCGCATGTCGCGACGGATGTTCTTCGACGTGTCGGACAAGTACGACTCGCAGACCGACAAGCTCGGCCTGGAGCTGGCCGACATCGCCGACGTCGCGATCGGCCTCAACAACGGCACCAGTGAAAACCTGTTCGAAGGCGCCGACCCCAAGCGCATGGCCGCGCGCGGCAAGGCCGACGAGGCGGTCAGCCAGGCCTTCCTCAACGAAGGCGTGCGGATCGTGGAAGTCGGCAACAACCTGTATCCGACACCGTGGCGCGCCGAACGCTACGGCATGACCGAGGCGCAATTGGCCGATGCGTTCTGGAAGGGACTCAACATCGACTATGCGCAGCTGCAGACCCGGGGCGAGCAGATCAAGGCGGCGATCTCGGCGGGCAACGAGCTCCACATCACCAACCCCAACGGCACCGACCTGAAGCTGCAGGTGAAGGATCGCCGCGTGCTGGTCAGCGACGGCATCATTTCGCCTGACGACCAGAAGGCGGGCGGCCCCTCGCTGGCGGCGTTCCTGCCGGCCGGCGAGGTGTACACCACGCCGGTACCCGGTTCGGCCCAGGGCAAGGTGGTGCACACGCGCACCTACTTCCGCGGCAAGCCCATCGACAACCTGACCCTGACCATCGACGGCGGCAAGATCACGTCGATGACCGGCGACGGCCCGGGCTATGGCGACTTCAAGGCCGAATACGACGCGGTCGAAGACCCACGCAAGGACCAGTTCGCCTTCGTCGACTTCGGCATCAATCCGAATGTCACGCTGCCTGCCAGCAGCACGGTCGGCACCTGGGTGCCTGCAGGCGCAGTCACCGTGGGCACCGGCAGCAACACCTGGGCCGGCGGCGACAACTCGGTGCCCTATGGCGTCATCGCGTTCCTGCCCGGCAGCACGGTCACGCTGGATGGCAAGGCCATCATCGAGAAGGGCGTGCTGAAGCTCTGAACACAACCCCGGCGGGCGCCGGGATGAGCAAACCCCTCTACTTCAACAACGGTCCCAGCTGCGTCCACACGTGGTCACGCAGCTTCGGCTGCGCGCTCGCCACCGGATGCAGGTTGTCGGCCTGGAATGCATTGCGGTCCAGTGCGATCGGTTCCAGCAGGAACGGCAGCAGCGCGACGCTGTACTGCCTGGCCAGCGCACTGTAGTTGTCAGCGAAGCCCTGCGTGTATTCGCGGCCGAGGTTGGGCGGCATGCGCATGCCGATCAGCAGCACCTTCGCGCCTGCGTCCTTCGATGCGCGAACCATGCGTTCCAGGTTCGCGCGCGACTGCGCCAGTGGCAGGCCGCGCAAACCATCATTGGCGCCCAGCTCGATCACCACCACTGCCGGCTTCGTGCGCTTGATCTCGCCGGCAATGCGCGCCGCCCCGCCGGCCGTGGTCTCGCCGCTGATGCTGGCATTGACGACGCGCCAGCGCGGCCGGTCCTTTGCGATCCGGTCGGCCGTCAGCGCCACCCAGCCCTGCGATGCGGCCAGGCCATAGCCGGCCGAGAGTGAATCGCCCATTACCAGCACCGTGCGCGACGGCTCCGCCGGCGTCGCGCGCGCCGTGGACTGTGCCAATGCTGGCGTCGCAAGGGCCAGCGCCAGCGCCAGGGCGGCACCCCATCCGATGGCACATTGAACGCGCCGATACGATGCCGCATATCCTTGTTTCATCGCAGCGAATGTCTTGGTGAACATCGTGACCCGGGCTCCGGCTGAAAAAGTGATTTCCCCTTCAAGCATAGAGACGATCATGGCCGATTCACGTGAACTGCGCGCCACTCCACCGGCCACGGCTTCGGCCACGCTTCAGGTCGAAGGCCTGGGCAAGCGCGTGATGCTGTCCTCGGGCGAGCTGGTCATCCTCGACGATGTCGGCTTCGAGATCGGCCGCGGCGACACGGTGGCGATAGTGGGAGCGTCCGGTTCCGGCAAGAGCACGCTCCTGTCGCTGCTGGCCGGCCTCGACACGCCGAGCAGCGGACGCGTGAGCCTCGACGGCGAAGTGCTTTCCACGCTCGACGAGGACGGTCGCGCCCGCGTGCGCGGCGAGAAGGTCGGCTTCGTCTTCCAGAACTTCCAGCTGCTGCCCTCGCTCACCGCCATCGAGAACGTGATGCTGCCGCTGGAATTGCGCGGTGATCGCGAGGTCGAATCGGCCGCGCGCACGATCCTGGAAAAGGTCGGCCTGGCGCAGCGCCTGGGCCACTACCCGCGCCAGCTCTCCGGCGGTGAGCAGCAGCGCGTTGCACTGGCGCGCGCGTTCGTCACCCGGCCGGCATTGCTGTTCGCCGATGAGCCCACCGGCAACCTCGACACCCATACCGGGCAGGCCATCATCGAGTTGCTGTTCGAACTCAATGCCGACGCCGGCACGACGCTGGTGCTGGTCACCCACGACGAGCACCTGGCCTCGCGCTGCAGCCGCATGCTGCGCCTGGACAGCGGCCGGCTGGTGGCGTCATGAGGCAGATTGGACTGGCCTGGCGGCAACTGCGGCGTGACCTCGCCGCCGGCGACGTCCGCATCCTGATCGCGGCGCTGGTGCTGGCGGTGCTGGCCGTGACCGCGGTCGGTTTCGTCACCGACCGCGCCGAACGCGCGCTGGCGATCGAAGCCAACCGGCTGCTGGGCGGCGACGCCGTGGTGCGCGCGGACACGCCGATCACCGGCGTGGTGCGCGAGGCGGCCGACGACCCGCAACTGCAGCGCACGCAGACGCAGGAGCTGCAGACCATGATCCGCGTCGGCGAGCGCCTGCAGCTGGGTGACCTGCGCGGTCTCGGCGAAGGATTCCCGCTGCGTGGCAGCTTCCGCATCGCCGACGCCAGTGGCGTCGAGCGCGATGCCGGTGCGGTGCCTGCCAAGGGCACCGTCTGGATGAGTCGCGCCGGTGCCGACACGCTCGGTGCCCGGCTCGGCGACGACATCGCCATCGGTGATACCCGCTTCAAGCTGGCCGCACTGGTGATGCAGGAACCGGACGCGGCACTGGACTATTTCAACGTCGCACCCAAGGTGTTCCTCAACCTGGGCGATGTGCCGTCGACCGGTCTGGTGCAGGAAGGCAGCCGCATCCGCTACCGCCTCGTCGTCGCCGGACCCGCGGCTGCAGTCGAGCGCTTCGTTGCGCGTGCGCGCCCGGCGCTCGGCCGTGGCCAGCGCCTGGAAACCATTGCCGATGCGCGTCCGGAGATCCGCTCCGCGCTCGATCGCGCCGGCCGGTTCCTGGGCCTGGCCGCGCTGGTATCGGTGGTGCTGGCGGCGGTCGCGGTGGCGATGGCGGCGCGCCGGCACAGCGAGCGTCATCTGTCCGGCACGGCGGTGATGCGCTGCCTCGGCGCGAGCCAGCGCACGCTGGTCGCCATCCAAGTCGGCGAGCTGGTGATGCTGGGCCTGATCGCCAGCACGGTGGGTGTCCTGCTCGCCTTCGGCCTGCAATGGCTGATCGGCGGCTGGCTGGAGCAGGCGCTGAAACTGTCGATTCCGCCGGCGGGCCTGCTGCCGGCATTGCAAGGGTATGGCGTCGGCCTGATCGTGCTGCTCGCTTTCGGCGCACCGCCCGTACTGGCGCTGCGGCGCGTGCCGGCACTGCGCGTGCTGCGGCGCGACCTCGACCCGACCGAGCCGAGCGCGTGGCTGGTGACCGTCGCCGGCTTCGCCGGACTGGCCGCATTGCTGTGGTGGAAGGCCGGCTCGGCTGCGCTCGGACTGTCGATGCTGCTCGGCATCGCGGCGACGCTGGTCGTGCTCGCGCTGCTGGCGTGGCTGCTGATCCTGGTCGTCCGCCGCGTCCGCTCGCGCCTGCGTGGAAGCCTGCGCTACGGCCTGGCCAACGTCAGCCGGCGTGCCGGCGCCAGCATCGCCCAGGTGTCGGCGCTGGGCCTGGGCCTGATGGCACTGCTGCTGCTGACCTTCGTGCGCACCGACCTGCTCGATCGCTGGCAGCTGTCGCTGTCGGCCGATGCGCCAAATCGTTTCATCATCAACGTGCAGGACGACCAGGTCGCCGATGTACGCGCCTTCATCGCCAGGCAGGGCATCGCCGAACCCGTGCTGTACCCGATGATCCGCGGCCGCCTGGTCTCGCACAACGGCAAGGCGGTCACCGGCGCCGATTACGAGGCGCAGGGCGAGCGCGCGCAGCGACTGGCCGAACGCGAGTTCAACCTGTCGGTCAGCGATCAGCTGCGCGAGGACAACCGGATCACGTCCGGCACCTTCTGGGGCAAGCGCAGGCCCGCCAATCCGGAAGTGTCGGTCGAGGAAGACTTCGCCGAGCGACTGGGCTGGAAGATCGGCGACCGCATCGCGTTCGACATCGCCGGACAACCGTTCGAGGCGAAGATCACCAGCCTGCGCAGCGTCGACTGGGAAAGCTTCCGCCCCAACTTCTTCGTGGTTGCCTCACCGGGGTCGCTCGATGGTTTCCCGGCCAGCCACATCACTGCCGTGAGCGTGCCACCGGCACGCACGCGTTTCACCGCGGACCTGGTCGAGCGTTTCCCGAACCTGTCGGTGATCGACATCGATGCCGTGCTCAAGCAGGTGCGCAGCACTGCCGACCAGGTGTCGACCGTGGTCGAGGTGGTGTTCGTGTTCTCGCTGGCGGCGGGCCTGCTGGTGCTGATGGCCGCGGTCAGTGCCAGCCAGGACGAACGCTTGCTGGAGGGTGGCGTGATGCGCGCCATCGGCGGCAGCCGTCGCCAGCTGCGCCTGGCACAGGCGTCGGAGTTCGCCGCGATCGGGCTGCTGTCGGGCCTGACCGCCGCCATCGCCGCATCGGTGCTCGCCGGCGTGATCGCCACGCGCGTGTTCGACCTGCCGTGGAAGACCGACTGGCGCCTGGCCGCGGCCGGCGCCGCCATCGGCGTGCTGGCGGCCTTGCTGGCGGGCATGTTCGCCACGCGGCGCGTGCTCGACGCGCCACCGTCGGTGACGCTGCGGGAGTTGCAGGATTGAAGCGCGGCTGCTCCCGCTGAGGCGGGAGCAGCCAGGTTCGAAGCCCGGCTACTGGTGCACCTGCTACTGGAGCACCTGCTACTGGAACACCTGCTGCGGCTTGGCGCTGAACCGTCGCGGGTAGCCGCGCTCGCTGGCAACGCGATCGACCTCGTCGGTGGGCAGGTCCGGGGCCCCGTATACCGCGTAGGCGATCTCGCCTTCGCGCATGCCGATCTGGTGCAGCCGATAACGTGATTGCCCCGCGCCGGTGTTCTCCGGGTAATGCAGGGGCGGTTCGGCGCCGTCCAGGTCGAGCTCGCTGTTATCGACCAGTCCACCTACGAAAAGCGCGCGCATCGCCATTCTCCTTGCCTGAATCTGGCTCCATGGTGCCGCGCAAAGCGTTGAATCGGCATGAAGCTGCTGCACGTTGGCGGTAGTGCGGCGCGCGGCCGCGTAGAATTGTGAAATGACACCAGCACAATCCCCCAAGAGTGCCCGGCATGCGTGCTGAAGGCGACGACGCGGCCCTGCAGGCCCTGCTTCTGCCGTTCGTGGACGGCGTACTGGCCTGGCCGGCGTCAGGTGGCGCGCTGTTCCTGCGCGCACGCGACGGCTGGCCGCTGCACCAGCGCGCGCTTCCCGGCCTGGTCTGTGAACAGAGCTTCAAGCCCGAGGCCGACGCGCTCGAACACTCTGGCCTCACCCGGGTCGATGCCAGCGACGAGACGCTTTACCCGCTGGTGCTGGTCCTGCCGCCGCGCCAGCGTGACGAGGCGCGGGCATTGTTCGCACGCGCACTGGCGCGTTGCGCACCGGGCGGTCGCGTCGTGGCCTGCCTGGGCAACAACGAAGGTGCCAAATCGGGCGAAGCGGATCTGGCGCGCATCGCCGGTCCCGTCGGGAACCTGTCCAAGCACAAGTGCCGGGTGTTCTGGACCGCGCCCATGGAGGGTCCGGCCGATCCGGAGCTGGCCAGGCAATGGCTGCAGGCCGACGCGCCGCGCGCGATCGCCGAGGGCCGCTTCCTCAGCCGGCCCGGCCTGTTCGCCTGGGACCGCATCGACCCCGCCTCGCGGCTGCTGGTGGAACAGCTTCCGGCGACATTGGCCGGCCGTGCCGCCGACCTCGGCGCCGGTTACGGCTACATCGCCAGCGAGCTGCTGGCGCGCTGCCCGGGCATCACCGCGCTCGACCTGTTCGAAGCCGAAGGACGCGCGCTCGAGCTGGCGCGCAGCAACCTGGCGCCATCGGCATCGCGGGTCGAGCTCGGCTTCCATTGGCACGACGTAACGCGCGGCCTGGACAAGCAGTACGACGTGATCGTCAGCAATCCGCCGTTCCACGCGCAGGGTCGCGCCGATCGCCCCGACATCGGCCGGGCCTTCATTTCTGCCGCCGCGAAGGCGTTGCGGCCTGGCGGGCAGTTGTGGCTCGTCGCCAATCGCCATCTGCCCTACGAGGAGATGCTGGCGGTGCATTTCGGCGACGTGCGTACCGTGGCCCAGCGCGACGGCTTCAAGGTGATCGCCGCCATGGCCACGCCGCACGCGGCGCCCGCGCCGCCGGCCGGCGCTGTGCGCAGGGAAAGGAGCAAGGGCAGGGCCAGGGAAAGGAACTGGAAATGAAGCTGGTAAAGCTGATCGCCAACCTCGGCTACGGCAGCCGCAAGGACGTCGCGGCGATGTTCCGCGAAGGCCGCATCACCGATCCTGCCGGCGAGGTGCTCTATGCCGACGACAAGGTCGGCCACGACGCCATCCGCATCGACGGTGAGCCGCTCGACCCGCCCGCCGGGCTGACCCTGATGCTGCACAAGCCGATCGGCTACACCTGTTCCACCAAGGACCCAGGCCGCGTCATCTACGACCTGCTGCCGCCGCGCTACCGCCTGCGCTCGCCGATCCTGTCCAGTGTCGGCAGGCTCGATCGCGACACCTCCGGCATGCTGCTGATGACCGATGACGGCGCGCTGCTGCACCGGATCGTCTCGCCCAAGGCCAGGCTGGCGAAGGTCTACGAGACGACGCTCGCGCAGGACCTGCGCGGTGACGAGGGTGCCTTGTTCGCCAGCGGCACGCTGGTGCTCGAATCCGAAGACACGCCACTGGCACCGGCGCAGCTGCAGGTCACCGACCCGCGCCACGCCGCACTGACCCTGACCGAAGGCCGCTACCACCAGGTGCGGCGCATGTTCGCCGCGACCGGCAACCACGTCGACGCGCTGCATCGAAGCCGCATCGGTGGGCTTGGGCTGGATGGCCTGCCGGCCGGGCAATGGCGCCTGCTCGATGCCGGCGACATCGCGCGCCTGTTCGGGGCGGCGGCATGAGCCTGCTGGAACCGGTGCAGTTCACCCCGGTCGCGGTCCTGTTCGACATGGACGGGCTGATGATCGAAAGCGAGCGCGCGCTGCTGCAATGCTGGCGCGAAACCGCGGACGAGCTGGGGCTGCAAGTCGAAGACTCACTGTGGCTGTCGTTCGTTGGTCAGTCCGATCGCGCCTGCCATGAACTGCTGCGCGCGATCCTGCCGGAGGACCGGTTGCAGGCGCTGCTGCAGGGGTGTCGCACGCGCTACGACGCGCACGTCGAAGCCGGCTTGCCGCTCAAGCCGGGCCTGATCGAGCTGCTGTCACTGCTGGCGCAGCGCGGCGTCCCGCGCGCGGTGGTGACTTCGACCCGGCGCGAGCGGGCGATTCAGAAGCTGGAGCTGTGCGGCCTGTTGCCGCACTTCGTCACGGTCGTCACCGGCAGCGACGTCGTTCATTCCAAGCCGGCGCCGGACATCTACCTGCTGGCGGCGGAACGCCTGGGCGTCGCGCCCGCGCATTGCGTGGTGCTGGAAGACTCGGTGCCGGGCGTGCGCGCGGCACTCGCCGCGGGCATGACGCCGATCCAGGTGCCGGACCTGGTGGTGCCGGACGAAACGGCGCGCGCGCTGGGGCATCGGATCGTCGATTCGCTGGTGCAGGCACGCACGCTGATCGAGCCGGCGCTGCGCTGATCCGACACCGTCGTCCCGGCGAACGCCGGGACCCAGGCCTGCGCCCTACGGCTCCATCAACTTGCGCCAGCCCTCGATGCCCAGCTTCTCCAGCGTGGCGATGTTGCGCTCCACGATCACCTCCGGATCCGGAAACGCCGCCACCGCGCGCTCGACACTGGCCTCGCGCAGCAGGTGCAGCATCGGGTAGGGCGAACGGTTGCTGCAGTTGCCGACATCGTCGGCACCGGTGCCAGCGAACTGGTACTGCGGATGGAAGCTGGCGATCTGGATGTGGCCTTCCAGTCCCAGGAACGCGATCACCGAGTCGGCCTGGTCGAGGAAGTCGTTGTAATCGAGGAAGTCGCCCAGTACCCGCGGATGGATCAACAGGGTCGTGTCGGTCTGCTCCGGCTCGGTGGCGGCAAGCAGCGCCAGCTCCGATGCGAGCTCCTCGCGCAGCGCCTCCGGCGTGGATGCCTCGCTCACCACGAACCGCACCTGCTGCTTGACGTACACCGCCTTGGCGAACGGGCACAGGTTCAACCCGATCACCGCTCGTTCGAGCCAGCGCCGGGTCGCGACGATGGGGTCTTCGCCGCTCATCGCCACCTCAATCGCGAAAGTTGTCGAACTGCAGCGGCCGCTCGTACTCGGCGGACTTGAGCAGGGCGATCGCCGCCTGCAGGTCGTCGCGCTTCTTGCCGTTGACGCGCAGCTTGTCGCCGTTGATCTGGCTGTCGACCTTGATCTTGGCGTCCTTGAGGGCGGCCTGGATCTTCTTGGCCAGCTCGCGCTCGATGCCCTGCTTGACGGTGATCTTCTGGCGCGCGCCGGCCAGGTTGGTCTCGACGTCGCCGAACTCCAGGCAGCGCGCATCGATGCCGCGGGCGATCAGGCGCGCACGCAGGATGTCGTTCATCTGCTTGAGCTGGAATTCGCTCGGCGCCGATTGGCTGATCACCTGGTCGTCGAGCTCGAACCTGGCATCGACGCCCTTGAAGTCGAAGCGCGTGCCGAGCTCGCGGTTGGCCTGGTCGACGGCATTGGTCAACTCGTGGGTGTCGACTTCGGAAATGACGTCAAAAGAAGGCATGGCCGGCTCCAGCAGAACACCAATTCGGGGGCGCAAAGGTTAGCGCAGGCTGCGTCGCCGCGCAGCCACGGCACGCTGCGTTGCGCCTGCGCACGCGCGGCGCAATGCCGGTGGAGGCTAGACTGGCGGCCCACTCGTGCCTGAAAGATGCCTGGAAGCGCCATGCTCAAGACGCCCGCCTACGCCGTGCAGGATGCCCGTTCGCCGCTCGCCCCCTTCACCATCGAGCGCCGCGAGCCCGGGCCGACCGAGGTACTGATCGACATCCTCTACTGCGGCGTCTGCCATTCCGACATCCACCAGGCCCGGGACGAGTGGGGCAGTTCGAGCTTCCCGATGGTGCCCGGCCACGAGATCGTCGGCCGGGTCGCCAGCGTCGGCACGCAGGTGGCGAAGTTCAAGGTCGGCGACAACGTCGGCGTGGGCGTGTTCGTCGACTCCTGCCGCAGCTGCGCCAATTGCCGGTCCGGCGAGGAGCAGTTCTGCGAGCAGGGCATGAGCGGCACCTACAACAGCTTCGAGCGCAATCCCGGCGACCGCCGCTTCGACAAGTCGCGGCCGACCTACGGCGGCTACTCCACCCGCATCACCGTCGACGAGGCCTATGTGCTGCGCATACCGCCGTCGATCCCGCTCGACCGTGCCGCGCCGCTGCTGTGCGCCGGCATCACCACCTGGTCGCCGCTCAAGCACTTCGGCGTCAAGGCAGGCGACAAGGTCGCCGTGGTCGGCCTGGGCGGACTGGGGCACATGGGCGTCAAGCTGGCGGTGGCGCTGGGCGCGGAGGTCACGGTGCTGAGCACGTCGGAGTCCAAGCGCGGCGATGCGCTGGCGCTCGGTGCGAAGCATTTCGCCGCCACCCGCGACGGCACCGCCTTCAAGACGCTGGCACAGCAGTTCGACTACATCCTCGATACCGTCTCCGCCGAACACGACTACAACGCTTACCTGGAGCTGCTCAAGCTCGACGGCACCATGGTCCTGCTCGGCATCCCGGAGGCACCGCAGGCGGTGTCGGCCGGAACCCTGATCCGGCGGCGCCGGCGCCTGGCCGGTTCGATGATCGGCGGCATCGCCGAAACGCAGGAGATGCTGGATTTCTGCGCCGAGCATGGCGTCGCCTCCGACATCGAGCTGATCGGCATCGAGCAGGTCAACGAGGCCTACGAGCGGATGCTCAAGGCTGACGTGCGCTACCGCTTCGTGATCGACATCGGCCGCTGGGCGTCGCAGGGCAGTTGACCGTGCCCACCGGCCACAACCCGCGCCAGATCCGCGCCATGCTGACGATGCTGGTCGCCGTCGCGCTGTTCGCGATGATGGACGCAGGTCTCAAGCAGCTCTCGGCGCACTACCCGGCGTTCCAGGTGGCCTCGCTGCGCGGCGCGGCCTCGCTGCCGCTGGTGCTGGTGTGGGCGCTGGCCACGGTCGGCGTGGCGCCGCTGCTGAAGGTGCGCTGGTCGCTGCACCTGCTGCGCGGCGTGCTGGGCGTGGCGATGATGGCCGCGTTCGTCTACGCGGTGAGCCGGATGCCGCTGTCGACCACGTACTCGATCTTCTTCGTCGCGCCGCTGCTGATCACCGCGATGTCGGTGCCGTTCCTGGGCGAGAAAGTCGGGCCGCGGCGCTGGACCGCCATTGGCGTCGGTCTGATCGGCGTGCTGGTGCTGCTGCGGCCCACCGGCGAAGGCCTGGTGAGCCTGGCCGCGCTGGCGGTGCTGGTGGCGGCGCTGATGTACTCGGTCAGCGCGATCACGGTACGCATCCTGGCGCGCACCGACAGCACCCAGTCGATGATGGTGTGGCTGATGGCGATGATCGCGGTCGGCGCCGGCGTGCTGGCCTGGCCGCAGTGGGTGCCCATCCGCAGCGGGGACCTGTGGCTGATCGCCGGGGTGGGCGTGGCCGGCGCGCTTGGCCAGTACGCGATCACCGAAGCGTTCCGGATGGGCGAGGCGTCGCTGATCGCGCCGCTGGAATACACCGCCCTGATCTGGGGCGTGTTGCTGGACCTGACCCTGTGGGGCGTCCTGCCCGATGCGATCACCTGGCTCGGCGCCGGGATCATCGTCGCCAGTGGCCTGTACCTGCTGAAGCGCGAACGGGTGCACGCGGAAGCCGAGCATCCCTGACGGCCTGACGGTCGATGGCGCGGCCAGGCGAGCCGCGCCGTCGATTCGATCGGTGCCGCGACGTACTGTGGTCAGTTCTCGGTACTGGCGCTCAGTGCGGCCGACAGTGCGGTATTGCCGCCGACAAGGTCGGCCCAGCGCACTTCCTGGCCGTTGCGGCGCCCCTTCTCCACCAGCTTCAGGCCATCGGCATCGATGGTCAGCGTGTACGGGCGATCCTCGATCTGGATCTCGCGACGCAGCGGTTTATCGAGCTTGGTCGTCATGCGTAACTCCTGCCTTTAGGAAACACCCGCGACCCTAACTGCGGGCGGTGATCGCAGCGTGAACGCCGCGAGGCCCCGGAGCGGCGGCCGCCCCGCGTTGTCATCGACGCGTGAAGAAAACAACGGGCCCGCGCGGGGCCCGTTGCCGGTGCAGTTGCTGCAGACGTCAGAAGCGGGCGCCGATGCCGACACCCAGGACGACCGGATTCAGCTCGGCCTTGCCCACCTTGGCGCCGTCGACCTTCACGTCCGGCTGGCCGGTGGTGTCGTGCATGTAGCGCACGTCGGCGCGCGCGAACCAGGTCGGGGTGATGTTCACGTCGACACCGGCGGTGGCCATCGCGCCCTTGGCGGTTTCAACGCCGATGTGCTGGCCGGCCAGTGCGCCGGTCGGCTCGGCCTTCTCGCCGTCGACGTTGGCCTCGAAGTAACCCAGGCCGACGAACGGACGCACGAGGTTGGCCGAACTGCCGAAGTGGTACTGGCCGCTCAGCGCGTACGGCTGGCTGTCGATGCTGGCGATCTTGCCATTGGGCGTGCTGACGCGATGGCCGAACTTGTCGGCCGCGCCCCACGCTTCGATGGCGATGTTGTCGGTGACGTAGTAGCTCGCGCTCAGCGTCGCGGCGGCATCGCCGTCGACGTGGGCTCGGGCGCCGGCGATCTCCGGATTCTTGGTCGGCTCCGACAGCGCGTAGCCGCCGACCACGGCGAAGCGCTTGCCGCCTGTTTCGGTGGTGGCGTCCTGCGCAAAGGCGGACGGGGCGATGGCCAGGGTGGCCACGACGGCCAGGGTCAAATGACGAAAATGCATCATGGAGGGAACTCCTCGTTATTGGATACGACTTGATTGACGCCTTGGGGGAGGCTGCCTTGGGGGAAGGCGCGCCCACCCTAATCACCGATGCATGAACCGTTCTTGCCCCTGCGTTCGCGCAGCGCGGAACTTTCGCGCGAAGCCCGTGTTCACTGACGTGCGCGCGTAAACATGACGCGCATGAACTCGCGGTGACGGCGGACCGATGTGGCGCGTGGGCATCGAACGAATCCGCAACAGGTGGCAACGCGCGACAGGGGACATCGGGCTGCGGAAGCTGCAAGATGGGGGCTCCAGCAGCCACGGGGGTCGTCATGCGCAGTGTGTCCTTGCACAGCGTGCTCATAGCCCTGTCATTGCCGGTCGCGTGTGCACACGCCGCCGAAACCGACGTGGACCTGTCATGCAACATGGACAGTGACTACGACCTGACCATCGACGACCGCAGCGTCATCCTCACCCGCGACGACGGCGTGCCAAAGGCGATCGTGATGCGCCAGGGCAAGCTGTTCGTGGATGACCGCTGGGTGACTCTGAGCAGCGCCGACACGCAGCGCATCGCCGATTTCGAGAAGGGCGCGCGGGCGGCGATGCCGGAAGCGCAGGCCATCGGGCGCGAAGCGGCCGACATCGCCTTCACCGTGCTGGGCGAAGTCGCCGCCGGTTTCAGCAGCGATCCCAAGGCGGCGCAGGCCAGGATCGCGCAGGCACGGGCCAGGATCGACACGCGCCTGGCGCGGTCGGTCACGCCCACGCGCTTCAATGGTCGCGACCTCGGCCAGGGCATCGGCGACGCCGTGGCCGAGGTGATCCCGAGCATGATCGGCGACATCGTCAGCGGGGCGATCGGCGCCGCCTTCAGCGGCGACGCCAGCCGCCTCAGGCGCCTGGAGAACCTCGACGCCCAGATCGAAGCGCGGGTCGAACCCCGGGCCAAGGCATTGGAACAGCGTGCCGACGGCCTGTGCCGGCGCATGGTCGAGCTGGACCGGATCGACGACTCGCTGGAGTTCCGCCTGGCCAACGGCCAGCCGCTCAACATGCTGGAAGCACGCCAGGACAGGCCAACCGACAAGGATGGTGCCAACCCCGCCAGGGACGCCGCGGCGGAGGCGGCGCAGGCCCAGGCACGCTGACCTGTCGGCCTTGCGGGCGATACCGTGACGTATGTCGCCTGCGGTTGGCGCGGTCGCCGGCAGGCCGCACAATAGGGTTTTCGCGTACTGCCGGACCCCCACACATGGCTGACCTCAAAGAAGCGCGCGTTCCCGACATCGGGGACTACGATGGCGTGCCCGTGATCGAACTGCTGGTTGCCGTCGGCGACACAGTGAAAGTGGACCAGGGACTGGTCACGCTGGAGTCCGACAAGGCGACGCTGGAGGTGCCAGCGCCCTTTGCCGGTGTCGTGCGCGAGATCAAGGTCAAGATCGGCGACGAACTGTCCGAGGGCAGTGTCGTGGCGCTGATCGAGCCGGCCGAGGCAGGCGCGGCTGCACCGGCTCCGGCTGCGGAACCGGCCAAGCCTTCGCCGCCGCCGCGCGCCGAACCGGCCGCGCCGTCGCAGCAGGTCAAGGCCGCCGAGACCGGCACCAGGGTCGAACCGGTGGTCGTGGCGGCGCAGGCCGACCGCATCGCCCAGGCGTCGATCGATGCGCAGCGCCCGGGCACCGATCCGGAGGCCATGCCGCCGGCGCTGTCAAACCCGGTGTCCCCGCCGGTGACCTTTGGCGCGGATGAGCTGATGCCCGACAAGGTCCCCTATGCCAGCCCGGCGGTGCGCCTGTACGCACGCGAGCTGGGCGTCGACCTGGCGCACGTCGCCGGCAGCGAGCGCGGCGGTCGCATCAGCAAGGACGACGTGGCGAAGTTCGTCAAGGGCGTGATGCAGGGCGGCGCGGCACCGGCAGCTGCCGGCGCACCGGTCGCACTGGGTGGCGGACTCAACCTGCTGCCGTGGCCGAAGATCGACTTCAGCAAGTTCGGCGAGACCGAAACCAAGCCGCTGTCGCGCATCCAGAAGCTGTCGGGCGCGAACCTGGCGCGCAACTGGGCGATGATCCCGCACGTCACCCAGCACGACGACGCCGACATCACCGACCTGGAAGAGCTGCGTGTCGCGCTCAACAAGGAAAACGAGAAGAGCGGCATCAAGCTGACCATGCTCGCCTTCCTGATGAAGGCCTCGGTCGCGGCCATGCAGAAGTACCCGGCCTTCAACGCCTCGCTCGACGCGACCGGCGAGAACCTGGTGATGAAGAAGTACTTCCACATCGGCTTCGCCGCCGACACGCCCAACGGCCTGGTCGTTCCGGTCGTGCGCGATGTCGACAAGAAGGGCGTGATCCAGATCGCCCAGGAAACCTCCGAGCTGGCCAAGAAGGCCCGCGACGGCAAGCTCGGCCCGGCCGACATGAGCGGCGGCTGCTTCTCGATCAGCTCGCTGGGCGGCATCGGCGGCACGAAGTTCACGCCGATCGTCAACGCGCCGGAAGTGGCCATCCTCGGCGTGTCGAAGTCGGCGATCCGGCCGGTCTGGGATGGCAAGCAGTTCGCGCCGCGCCTGATCCTGCCGCTGTCGCTGAGCTACGACCACCGCGTCATCGACGGTGCCCTGGCCGCACGCTTCGCCGCCCACCTGGCGCAGCTGCTGGCCGACATGCGGCGCGTGCTCCTGTGAGCCTGCGCGCGCTGTACCTGATGGCGAGCCTGCTGGCCGTGCAGGCAGCGGCAAGCGCGCACGCCGACGACGTGTGCAACCTCGACCTCGGCCGCGGCTGGCCGCCGGCGACCGAGAACTACGGTTCCGCGGTCGAAGGCCTGTTCGCGGCCGGCGCCAAGCCGGCGCTGAGCATGACCCGGCTGCCGGCGCGCAGCGTCGAAAGCGCCGTGCAGCTGTTCGCGGCCGAAGGCGATGGCGACTGGACCCTGCGCTACAGCCAGGCCGACGAACGCGTGCAGGTCTGGAGTGACGGCAAGCGCGAACTGCGCGTGGGCCAGCAGCCCGACGTGCAGCAGGTGCCGATGCCGGCCGCGCTGGCGCGACGCGTGGTCGCCGACTGGCAGCGTGCGTTGAGCACGCAGGTGCCGGCGGACCGCACCGCGCAGTTCCATGACAACGAAGTGCTGCTGTTCGTCGTCAACGATCTGCGCGTCAGCGGCCTGCAGCCCGGCTGCGGGCCGGCCAGCCAGCTCATGGAACAGGTCGGCCTGCTGATCGAGGCCACCGACGACAGCGACGAAAAGCGCATCAAGCGCTGGCGCAAGCTCGAAGAGAAGCTTGACGAACTGGAACAATCGCTCGCCGGCGCCACCGGTTGAGCGCAGGAGACATGCATGGCGACCATTGAAGTCAAGGTGCCGGACATCGGCGATTACGACGGCGTGCCGGTGATCGAATTGCTGGTTGCCGTAGGCGATACCGTCAAGAAGGACCAGGGCCTGGTCACGCTGGAATCGGACAAGGCGACGATGGAAGTGCCGTCGTCGGCCGACGGCGTGCTCAAGGAACTCAAGGTCAAGGTCGGCGACAAGGTGGCAGAGGGTGCGGTGATCGCGATCCTCGAAAGCGCCGGCGCGACCGGAGAAAAGGCACCCGCCGCAGCGCCTGCACCGGCGGCAGCCCCGGCGCCCGCTGCGGCCGCCGGAGCTGCGCCCGCGCCTGCGGGCCGTGCGCCCGCACCCAAGGCAGCATCCGCCAGCGGCCGCAAGGCCGACATCGAATGCCGCATGGTCGTGCTCGGCTCCGGCCCGGGTGGCTACACCGCCGCGTTCCGCGCCGCAGATCTCGGCCTCGACACGGTGCTGATCGAGCGCTACGCCTCGCTCGGCGGCGTTTGCCTCAATGTCGGCTGCATCCCGTCGAAGGCGCTGCTGCATGCTGCCGCGCTGATCGAGGAAGCCGCGCATTCGTCCGATATCGGCATCGACTTCGGCAAGCCGAAGATCGACATCGACAAGCTGCGCGACTTCAAGCAGAACAAGGTCGTCTCGCAGTTCACCAAGGGCCTGGCCGGCATGGCCAAGCAGCGCAAGGTGCGCACGGTGCAGGGCGTGGGCAGGTTCGTCTCGCCCAACGAACTGGAAATCACGAGCGACGACGGCAAGACCCAGCTGTTGCGCTTCGAGCAGTGCATCATCGCCGCCGGTTCGCAGGCGGTGAAGCTGCCGAACTTCCCGTGGGACGATCCGCGCGTGATGGACTCCACCGACGCGCTGGACCTGGTCGACGTGCCGAAGAAGTTGCTGGTGGTTGGCGGCGGCATCATCGGCCTGGAAATGGCCACGGTGTACAAGGCGCTCGGCAGCGAAGTGACCGTGGTCGAGTTCATGGACCAGCTGATGCCGGGCACCGACAAGGACCTGGTCAGGCCGCTGGCCGATCGCCTGAAGAAGCAGGGCGTGGCCATCCACCTCAAGGCCAAGGCAACCACCGTCGAAGCGTCCAAGCAGGGCATCACCGTGTCGTTCGAAGGCGACGCCGCACCGGCGCCGATGACCTTCGACCGCGTGCTCGTGGCGGTGGGTCGTTCGCCCAATGGCGGCAAGATCGACGCCGACAAGGCCGGCGTGCAGGTCACTGACCGCGGTTTCATACCGGTCGACCGGCAGATGCGCACCAACGTCCCGCACATCTTCGCCATCGGCGACCTCGTCGGCCAGCCGATGCTGGCGCACAAGGCCACGCACGAAGGCAAGCTGGCAGCCGAAGTGGCCGCCGGCGAGAAGCGCGAGTGGGTGGCGCGGGTGATTCCGTCGGTGGCCTACACCGATCCGGAAATCGCCTGGGTTGGCGTGACCGAGACCGAGGCGAAGGCAAAGGGCCTGAGCATTGGCGTCGGCAAGTTCCCGTGGGCGGCTTCGGCGCGCGCGGTGGGCATCGGCCGCAGCGAAGGCTTCACCAAGCTGATCTTCGACGAGAAGACCCATCGCGTCATCGGTGGCGGAATCGTCGGCGTGCATGCCGGCGACCTGATCACCGAAGTGGCACTGGCGATCGAGATGGGCGCCGAAGCGTCCGACATCGGCCACACGATCCACCCGCATCCGACCTTGAGCGAATCGGTCGGCATGGCGGCGGAAGTGTACGAAGGCACGATCACCGACCTGTACATCCCCAAGAAGAAATAAGCCGTAGCCCGGGTAAGCGAAGCGCACCCGGGGTTCGACGCAACGATTCCCGGGTGCGCCTCGCTTGCCCGGGCTACGCGTGCGCCTTGGAAAAGGCGAAGCCCCGGTAGGGAGACCGGGGCTTCGGAGGGCCCGCCGTAGCTTGCTTTGACGAGGAGTAGAGACTGGGCGGGCGATCTCTAGGTGGGACCGGTGGAATCAGGAAAGGTTCCGTCGCCAATGTGCCGTTTGAGCCGCCTGGTTGCCTGACTGCGGCTCAGGCCGTCATCGCCGTGGGGCCGTCTTGCCGATCACCGCTCCGGCGCTGTTCGATGCGTTTCCAGATCTTCTCGTGGAAATGGAAAGCGACGGTGTTGCAGGCCGGCTCGACCAGGGCGAGCGCGCCGCCGACCCAGACGCTTCCGGTCATCAGATAGCCAACCATGAACGCGACGGTGAAGTGGACCGCGGCGAAGCTGAGGGTCTTGGTCATGACGCGCTCCAAATGAGAATGATTATCGATTCTGCATGCTGGCGGCGCGGAGTCAAATTCAAAGTTGCAGTCGCTTCGATAGGGTAGCGCTATCATCTCCTGCAGGCCCCGGCGGCCTTACCTTCCAGGTAATTGAGCGTGCGGGCGGTCGGCGGCACGCTGGCCGCCGTGAAGCCGCCAGACGCCCTCCGCAGCGCCCTGTCCGGGCCCTGCACCCTCGCAAACGGGACTGGCGGCGGTTGCCGGAAACGCCGGCGACCTCTATACTTTTGCGGCTCTACCGGGCGCTTTGCGCCTGCCCCAGACCGACGAGTCCCGCGTGCACGATCCATTGTCCGCAGGTCGCCGGCTGGCGTCGCGCGCGACTGCCTGGCAGGCCGGCGCGGCAGCGCTGGTCGCGCTGGCCTTCCTCCCCCTCGGGGCGCCCTCGGCGCTGGCGGCGGCGGTCGGCGGTGGCGCGATCGTCGCGGGCAGTGTCGTAGCGGCCCTGATGGCCCTCGGAGGTGGTATCCAGCCGGCCGGGACGGCGGTAGGGCGGCTACTGGCCGGGGTGATGTTGAAGTGGGTGGTGGTGTTTGCAGTTTTAACGCTCGGCCTCGCCGGGTTCAAGCTGCCGCCGTTGCCAATGCTGGTGGGAGTGCTTGCGGGAACGCTTGCATTCGTCCTGGCCAACCTTTTTAGACGATAGGTGTCTTTCGTGAGTGAACAGACCGGTTCGGGCGGCCTGAACGAATACATCCAGCACCACCTCCAGCAGAACTCGGTCGAGTTGTTTGGCGGTGCGTTCCATATCGACACCTGGGCGGTGTCGTTGGTGCTGGGCTTGATCTTCATCGCCTGGTTCGGCTTCTTCGCTCGCAAGGCCACGTCCGGCGTGCCGAGCAAGGGCCAGGCCTTTGTCGAGCTGATCCTGGAGTTCATCGATGGCCAGGTGAAGGACAGCTTCCACGGCGACCGCCGTTCGCTGACCCCGCTGGCGCTGACCATCTTCATGTGGGTCGTGATGATGAACGGCATGGACCTGCTGCCGCTGGATGCGCCGTACACCGCGATCAAGCTCGCTGCCGGCGCCGAAGCCGCGCACCACACCTATTTCCGCTGGGTCCCGACCGCGGACCTCAACACCACGCTGGCCATGTCGGTCGTCGTGTTCTTCCTGATCCTGTGGCATTCGGTGAAGGCCAAGGGCGGCTTCGGCTTCGGCAAGGAGCTGCTGACCGCGCCGTTCCACGCGCACGGCACCGGCACCAAGATCGCGCTGGCACCGGCCAACCTCGGCCTCAACGTCATCGAGTACCTGGTCAAGCCGGTCAGCCTGGCCATGCGACTGTTCGGCAACATGTACGGCGGCGAGCTGGTGTTCATGCTCATCGCCGGCCTGCTCGGCGGCAGCTTGCTGATGTTCGTGCCGGGCGTGCTGTTCAACGCCGCATGGGCGCTGTTCCACATCCTGATCGTGCTGCTGCAGGCCTTCATCTTCATGATCCTCACCGTCGTCTACATCGCCGGCGCGTACGAGAGTCACTGAGTCCGCTTTTCGTTTTCGCTTCACCCTTCCGCGCTTTATCTATCCGTTAGTCCAACCAAAACGTTTCAGTAGGAGAAAACCATGGAATTCATCGCCAGTGTGCAGGGCCTGACCGCTATCGCGATCGGCATGATGGTCGGCCTCGGCGCTATCGGCGCTTGCCTCGGCATCGCGCTGATGGGCTCGAAGTTCCTTGAGTCGGCTGCCCGTCAGCCGGAGCTGGTGCCGATGCTGCAGGGCCGTATGTTCCTGCTGGCCGGCCTGATCGACGCGGCGTTCATCATCGCGCTCGCCGTCGGCCTGCTGTTCGCTTTCGGCAACCCGCTGCTGGGCGCCCTGCAGACCGCCGCTGGCGCCTGATCGCGGCAGCTTGCCAAGCAGTTTGATCCATCTTGATCCACCGGAGCCGTCCGCAATGCGGACGGCTCTCCCGGGCATCACCGCCCGCAGCGTCCTATCGGAGCTGTCATGAATCTCAACATGACCTTCTTCGGCCAGATGATCACGTTCGCGATCCTCATCTGGTTCACGATGAAGTTCATTTGGCCGCCCCTCAACAAGGCGATCGAAGAACGTCAACACAAGATTGCCGAGGGTCTGGCCGCTGCAGAGCAGAGCCAGAAGAACCTCGCGCAGGCACAGCAGAGCGTCGACGCCGAGCTGCGCACCGCCCGTACCAAGGCCAATGAGATCATCGAGCAGGCGCACCAGCGCGCCAATCAGATCATCGACCAGGCCAAGAACGACGCGATCGCAGAAGCCACCCGCCAGAAGGCAGTGGCCGACGCCGAGATCGCAGCCAGCGCCAATCGCGCCCGTGAGGAGCTGCGCAAGCAGGTCTCCACGCTGGCCGTGACCGGTGCCGAGAAGCTGCTCAAGCGCGAAATCGATGCCAACGCCCACAAGGCGCTGCTCGACGAGCTGGCCGCAGAAATCTGAGCTGAGCGATGACCCAGGCACTGACCCTCGCCCGTCCGTACGCCCGTGCCGCCTTCGCGCTGTCGCGCGAAAGCGGTCGCACCGCCGCATGGTCGCAGGCGCTCGCGTTTGCCGCCCGCGTGGCAGCCGATCCGCAGGCGCAGGCGCTGCTCGGCCACCCGCTGCTCAACCCGGTCGACGCCGTCGGCCTGTTGGCGATGGACGGTGCCGAAGAAGCCTTCACCCGCTTCCTCGGCCTGCTCGCCGACAACCGCCGCCTCGCCCTGCTGGCGGAGATCACCGGCCTGTTCGAGGAACTGCGTGCCGATGCCGAGCGCGTGGTCAAGGCCAAGGTCACTGCTGCCAGCGAACTGCCGGCCGCCGAGCTCGACGCCATCAAGGCCGCGCTGGTCAAGCGCTTCGGCCGCGACGTCGAGATCGAGACCGCGGTCGATGCATCGCTGATCGGCGGCGCCGTGATCGACGCCGGCGAAGTGGTCATCGACGGCTCGCTCAAGGGCAAGCTCGCGCGCCTGCAGTCCACGCTCGCGCAATAACGAATTCATCTGCAAATTCCGGTTAGCGCCGGATCAAGGGACTCACACCCATGGCTACCACCCAGCTCAACCCGTCCGAAATCAGTGAACTGATCAAGACCCGCATCGAGAAGGTCAAGCTGACCGCCGAAGCGCGCAACGAAGGCACCGTCACTTCGGTGGCCGACGGCATCGTGCGCATCTACGGTCTGGCCGACGTGATGCAGGGCGAAATGATCGAGCTGCCCGCTTCTGATCAGGGCGCCGAGACCTACGCACTCGCGCTGAACCTGGAGCGCGACTCGGTCGGCGCCGTGGTCCTGGGTGACTACGAGCACCTGCGCGAGGGCGACGTGGCCAAGACCACCGGCCGCATCCTCGAAGTGCCGGTCGGTCCGGAACTGCTCGGCCGCGTCGTCAACGCGCTGGGCGAGCCGATCGACGGCAAGGGCCCGATCACCGCCACGCTGACCGCTCCGGTGGAGCGCGTCGCCCCGGGCGTGATCTGGCGCAAGTCGGTCGACCAGCCGGTCCAGACCGGTTACAAGACCGTCGACTCGATGATCCCGATCGGTCGTGGCCAGCGCGAGCTGATCATCGGCGACCGCCAGACCGGCAAGACCGCCCTGGCGATCGACGCGATCATCAACCAGAAGGGCACCGGCATTAAGTGCGTGTACGTGGCGATCGGCCAGAAGGCCTCGTCCGTCGCCAACGTCGTGCGCAAGCTCGAAGAGAACGGCGCCCTGGCACACACGATCGTCGTTGCCGCCACCGCTTCCGAGTCGGCCGCGATGCAGTACATCAGCGCCTACTCCGGCTGCACCATGGGCGAGTACTTCCTCGACCGCGGCGAAGACGCCCTGATCGTGTACGACGACCTGTCCAAGCAGGCCGTGGCCTACCGCCAGATCTCGCTGCTGCTCAAGCGCCCGCCGGGCCGCGAAGCCTACCCGGGCGACGTGTTCTACCTGCACAGCCGCCTGCTCGAGCGCGCAGCCCGCGTGTCCGAGGAGTACGTCGAGAAGTTCACCGGTGGCAAGGTCACCGGCAAGACCGGCTCGCTGACCGCGCTGCCGATCATCGAGACCCAGGCCGGCGACGTTTCGGCGTTCGTCCCGACCAACGTGATCTCGATCACCGACGGCCAGATCTTCCTCGAGACCGACCTTTTCAACGCCGGCATCCGCCCGGCCGTGAACGCCGGCATCTCGGTGTCGCGCGTCGGTGGTGCGGCCCAGACCAAGATCATCAAGAAGCTGTCGGGCGGTATCCGAATCGCGCTTGCCCAGTACCGTGAGCTGGCTGCGTTCGCGCAGTTCGCCTCCGACCTGGACGAAGCCACCCGCAAGCAGCTCGAGCACGGCCAGCGCGTCACCGAGCTGATGAAGCAGAAGCAGTACGCGCCGATGTCGATCGCGCTGCAGGCGCTGTCGATCTACGCCGTCAACGAGGGTTACCTCAACGACGTGCCGGTCGCCAAGCTGCTGGCGTTCGAAGAGGGCCTGCACGCCCACTTCGTCAACACCCAGGGCGAGCTGGTCAGCAAGATCAACGCGACCGGCAGCTGGAACGACGAGATCGAGGCGACCTTCAAGCAGGGTATCGCCGAGTTCAAGCAGACCGGCACCTGGTAAAGCGTTGCAAGGACGGGCCCAGCCCGTCCCTGCGCCAACGGCGGGCTCCGGCCCGCCCGATGACGAACCGAAAGCGAGCGATACATGGCAGGCGGCCGCGAAATCAAAACCAAGATCAAGAGCGTGCAGAACACCCGCAAGGTGACGCGCGCGCTCGAAATGGTCTCGGCATCCAAGATCCGCAAGGCGCAGGACCGGATGAAGGTCTCGCGTCCGTATGCGCGCGTGATGAAGCAGGTGATCGGTCACCTGGCCCAGGCCAACTCCGACTACCAGCATCCCTACCTGGTCGAGCGCCAGGAAGTGAAGCGCGTCGGCTACATCATCGTGTCCTCGGACCGTGGCCTGGCCGGCGGCCTCAACAACAACCTGTTCCGCAAGCTGCTGGGCGAGTTCCGCAAGTGGCAGGAGCAGGGCGTCGAGATCGACGTGGTCACCATCGGCCAGAAGGCCTCGGTGTTTTTCCGTCGCATCAACGTCAACATGGTCGGCTCGGTCACCCACCTGGGCGACCAGCCCAAGCTCGAGCAGCTGGTCGGCGTGATCAAGGTCATGCTGGACGGCTACAGCAGCGGCGCCGTCGACCGCGTCTTCATCTGCTACAACGACTTCGTCAACACGATGACCCAGCGCGCGGCGTTCGACCAGCTGCTGCCGCTGCCCGAGTCGGACACGAAGGTCGCGCACCACGACTGGGACTACATCTACGAGCCCGACGCGGCCAGCGTGCTCGAGCACGTGCTGACCCGCTACGTCGAGTCGCTGGTGTACCAGGCGGTGCTGGAGAACGTCGCTTCCGAGCATGCCGCGCGCATGGTCGCGATGAAGGCCGCCTCCGACAACGCCACCAAGCTGATCGGCACGCTCAACCTGGTCTACAACAAGGCCCGCCAGGCTGCGATCACCCAGGAAATCTCGGAAATCGTCAGCGGCGCCGCCGCGGTCTGACCGCGCCGGCGCAGGCAACACCCAATCCCGTGGGCGCGATCGTCGCGACCGCACACCAGCTTTAAAGTTACGAGGAAACCACCATGAGTCAGGGCAAGATCGTTCAGATCATCGGCGCGGTCGTCGACGTCGAGTTCCCGCGCGAGTCCGTGCCGAAGGTGTACGACGCGCTGAAGGTCGACAACACCGAGATCACGCTCGAAGTGCAGCAGCAGCTTGGCGACGGCGTCGTGCGCACCATCGCGCTCGGCTCGACCGATGGCCTCAAGCGCAACCTGGTGGCCATCAACACCGGCAAGGGCATCTCGGTGCCGGTCGGCTCCGGCACCCTGGGCCGCATCATGGACGTGCTCGGTCGCCCGATCGACGAAGCCGGCGAAGTCGCCGCTTCGGCTCACTGGGAAATCCACCGCGCTGCCCCGTCGTACGAGGACCAGTCCTCGGGTAACGACCTGCTCGAAACCGGCATCAAGGTCATCGACCTGATGTGCCCGTTCGCGAAGGGCGGCAAGGTCGGCCTGTTCGGCGGCGCCGGCGTCGGCAAGACCGTCAACATGATGGAACTGATCAACAACATCGCCAAGGCGCACTCGGGTCTGTCCGTGTTCGCCGGCGTGGGTGAGCGTACCCGTGAGGGCAACGACTTCTACCACGAGATGAAGGACTCCAACGTCCTCGACAAGGTTGCGATGGTGTACGGCCAGATGAACGAGCCGCCGGGCAACCGCCTGCGCGTCGCGCTGACCGGCCTGACCATGGCCGAGTACTTCCGCGACGAGAAGGACGCCTCGGGCAAGGGCCGCGACGTGCTGCTGTTCGTCGACAACATCTACCGCTACACCCTGGCCGGTACCGAAGTGTCGGCACTGCTGGGCCGCATGCCGTCGGCCGTGGGTTACCAGCCGACGCTGGCCGAGGAAATGGGCGTCCTGCAGGAGCGCATCACCTCGACCAAGACCGGTTCGATCACCTCGATCCAGGCCGTGTACGTGCCCGCGGACGACCTGACCGACCCGTCGCCGGCGACCACCTTCGCCCACCTCGACGCCACCGTCGTGCTGTCGCGAAACATCGCCTCGCTGGGTATCTACCCGGCAGTCGATCCGCTCGACTCGACCTCGCGCCAGCTCGACCCGAACGTGATCGGCCTGGAGCACTACGAAGTCGCGCGCAAGGTCCAGTCGACCCTGCAGAAGTACAAGGAGCTCAAGGACATCATCGCGATCCTGGGCATGGACGAGCTGTCGGAAGAAGACAAGCAGGCCGTGTCGCGTGCGCGCAAGATCGAGCGCTTCTTCAGCCAGCCGTTCCACGTCGCCGAAGTCTTCACCGGTTCGCCGGGCAAGTACGTCGCGCTGAAGGACACGATCCGCGGCTTCAAGGGCATCGTCGAAGGCGAGTACGACCACCTGCCGGAGCAGGCGTTCTACATGGTCGGCGGCATCGAGGAAGCGGTCGAGAAGGCCAAGAAGATCGCAGGCTGATCTTTATTCCCTCTCCCGCTTGCGGGAGAGGGTCAGGGTGAGGGCATGCAGCGCCCTCATCCTCACCCAGACGCATTAAGAGATTCCCATGGCATCCACCATTCGTTGCGACATCGTCAGTGCCGAGCAGGAAATCTTCCACGGCGAAGCCGAGCTGGTGGTTGCCACCGGTGAGATGGGCGAGCTGGGCATCGCACCCAAGCATGCGCCGCTGATCACCCGCCTCAAGCCGGGCAAGGTCGTGGTGACCCTGCCGGGCGGCGAGCACCTGGACTTCGCCATCTCCGGCGGCATCCTCGAGGTGCAGCCGACCGTGGTGACCGTGCTGGCCGACACCGCCGTGCGCGCCCAGGACATCGACGAAGCCGCTGTCCGCGCCGCCAAGGAAGAAGCCGAGCGGATCCTGTCGAAGAAGGATCCGAAGATGAGCATGGAAGAAGCCCAGAGCCAGCTGGCCATGAGCATCGCCCAGCTCAGCGCGCTCGAGCGCCTGCGCAAGAACATGAAGCACTGAGTGTCGAACGCAGGTCCGCGCAGCGGATCGATGCACGACCCGAGAACGCCGGCCATGTGCCGGCGTTTTTCGTTGGAGAAGGCATGCGGCTCGAACGTCGGCTGCGCGGTCAGCGCTTGTAGACCCAATGCCGCGACAGCACGAACTGCACTGCCGACAAGCCCAGGTCGATGACCGGCTTCGCCAGCCACGCCCACTTCAGGCCGACGGCGTGTTCGACATGGGCCACGCCCCACGTGCTCAGCGCAGTGGTCACCAGCCACATCATCAGGAAGCGCGCGAACTGGCGGCGACCGACCGCCGTTGCGGCGCCGGCGAAGGTGAAGCGGCCATTGAGCCAGAACCCGAGCAGTGCCCCGGCGATGCGGCCGCAGACGTTTGCCGGCTCCACGGCCATGCCCAGCGCACTGAACGCCACGAACATCGCCCAGTCGACCAGCAACTGCCCCACGCCGATGACGAAGTAGCTGCCGCCCTGGCGGACGAGCGTGGAGTCCTGGAGGAGTTTTCGCATGGCGCAATTCTAGACACGATGGCGCCCCGGGCGCAGATGTTCCTGCGTCCGGCAACCTGCGACTTCCCCTGCGCGTCCGGACCAACGGGGGATTGCTAAGATTGGGCCGGGCGCCAGCGCCGGCGCAGCATCGAACAGGATCCCGCATGAGCCAGTTGCACGTAGTCATCCTCGCCGCGGGCGAGGGCAAGCGGATGAAGTCCGCCACGGCCAAGGTGCTGCAGAAGATCGCCGGACGGCCGATGCTCGCCCATGTCATCGACACCGCCCGGCGCCTGGGCGCCGACGGCATCCATGTCGTGTACGGCCACGGCGGCGAGCAGGTACGTGCCGCCTTCGCCGACCAGACCGATCTGCACTGGACCGAACAGGAACAACGCCTCGGCACCGGCCATGCGCTGCAGCAGGCGATGCCCGCCGTGCCGCAGGACGCGCGCGTGCTCGTGCTGTACGGCGATGTGCCGCTGATCGCCCACGACACCCTGCAGCACCTGCTGGCCGCACCGGGCCGGATCGCGGTGCTGGTGGCCGACCTCGATGATCCCACCGGCTACGGCCGCATCGTGCGCGACCCGCAGGGACGCGTCGGTCGCATCGTCGAGCACAAGGACGCCGACGACGAGCTGCGCGCGATCCGCACCGTCAACACCGGCATCCTCGTCGCCGACGGCGAGGCGCTGCGTGGTTGGCTGCAGCACCTGCGCAACGACAACGCCCAGGGCGAGTACTACCTCACCGACGTGTTCGCGTCGGCGGCGGCCGAGTTCAATGCCGCCGAGATGGTGCATGTGCAGGACCCGCTCGAAGTCGAGGGCGCCAACGACCCGTGGCAGCTGGCCCAGCTCGAGCGCGCGTTCCAGCGTCGCGCAGCGCGTGCACTGTGCGTGCAGGGCGCGCGCCTGATCGACCCGGCCCGGTTCGACCAGCGTGGCGAGGTGGTGGTTGGACGTGACGTCGAGATCGATGTCGACGTGGTGCTCGAAGGCCGCGTCGAGCTGGGCGACGGCGTGCGCATCGGCCCGTTCTGCCGCCTCAAGGACGTGCGCCTGGGGCCGGGCACCGAAGTGCGCGCGCATTGCGACCTCGACGGCGTGGTCGTGGAGGGCGCGGCGCAGATCGGGCCGTACTCGCGCCTGCGTCCGGGCACCGTGCTTGCCGACGGTGTGCACATCGGCAACTTCGTCGAGACCAAGAACGCGCGCATCGGTGTGACCAGCAAGGCCAACCACCTCAGCTACATCGGCGATGCCGTAATCGGCAGCGGCGTCAACGTCGGTGCCGGCACGATCACCTGCAACTACGACGGCGTGAACAAGTCGACGACGATCATCGAGGACGGCGCCTTCATCGGCTCGAACTCCTCGCTGGTGGCGCCGGTGACGATCGGCAAGGACGCGACGATTGCCGCCGGGTCGGTCATCACGAAGAACGCGCCGGACGGTCAGCTGACCGTGGCGCGTGCGCGGCAGATGACGGTAGAAGGCTGGCAGCGGCCGAAGAAGCAGCCCAAGCATTAATCGAGCAGGTAGCCCGGGTAAGCGAAGCGCACCCGGGGTACGGTCGCGTCCGGGCGCCGTGCGCCTCCCCGGGTGCGGCCGTTGGCCTTACCCGGGCTACGTTCACAAGAAGCGTCCCTTCTCCCGCGTGCGGGAGAAGGTGCCCGGAGGGCGGATGAGGGCGTCCGTTCACTCCACCGGAAGCGTCAGGCTCACCGTCAGCCCGCCGCCATCGCGATTGGCCAGCGCGATCCGTCCGCCATGCGCTTCGGCGATCTCGCGCGCGAGCGCCAGCCCCAGGCCACTGCCGGTGCGCTTGGTCGAGTAGAACGGCACCAGCGCATTCGCCAGCACCGTTTCCGACATGCCCGGGCCGCGGTCGCCCACTTCCATGCGCACCATGCGGCCGATCTGGCGCACGGCCAGCGTCACCTGTTCGGGCGCCGAGCCGGATTCGTGCGCGTTCTTGAGCACGTTGATCAACGCCTGCTCGATCTGCGCCGCGTCGAACCGCACCGTGGCTTCCGGCGGCTTGCCGTCCAGCTCGAACGCATAGTGCTGCTGCAGGCGCATCAGGAACGGCGTCCACTGGATCGTCTCCAGCTCCGGCACCGGCAGCTTGGCCACGCTGGAATACGCGCGCAGGAAACCGTGCAGGTGGCGCGCGCGCTCTTCGATGGTGTCGAAGATGCGACCCAGCTTGCTGTGATCCTCGCGTCGCAGCAGCTCGGCGCCGGAATGCGCCAGTGACGTGATCGGCGCCAGCGAGTTGTTGAGCTCGTGGCTGATCACGCGAATGACCTTCTTCCAGGTCGCCACTTCCTGGCGATTGAGCTCGGCCGTCAGGCGCTTGAACAGGAACAGCGTGTGCACGCGGCCATTGAGATGGAACTCGCGGCGGGCAAGGTGGTAGGTCTCTTCCTGGCCGGCGTACTCGAAGGTGAAGAGGCGATCGCGACCTTCCCCCAGGGCTTCGCGCAGCGGCGCCGGCGTGCGTTCGACCAGCTGGGCGAAACGCACGCCCTCGATCTTGCGGCCGTCATTGAACAGCTGCCGCGCGGCCAGGTTGCCGTAGACAATCGCACCGCCCGGTTCGGTCAGCACCAGCGCCGTGGGCGTGTTCTGCACCACCGTGTCGAGCAGCAGCTCGCGCTGGAACAGCGATTGCCGTTCCTGGCGCAGGACATTCCCCAGCTCGTTGTGCGCCGCGACCAGGTCGTCGAGCTCGTCGCTCGAGTTGCGTGCCAGGCTGAAGCTGAAGTCGCCATCGCGGAAACTGGCGACCGAACCGGAGAGTGCGCGGAACAGGCTCAGCTGCCGTGCCAGGTAGCGGGCCGACAGCCACGGCGCCAGCACCGAGCACAGCAGCGCCGACAGGCAAACGGCGAGCGCCAGGTTGTCGAGCAGGTAGTCGAACAGCCAGGTCGCGCCCACCGCGACCAGCGCGAAGGCGAACAGCAGCAAGGCAAGCTTGCCGGTCAACGAAAAGCGGTGCGACGCCGGGCGCATGACGTCAGCGCGGAATGCCCAGCTTCTCCAGGCGCCGATACAGCGCCTGACGGCTGAGTCCCAGTTCGGCGGCGGCCTGGCTCAACACGCCGCCGGCGCGCCGCATGGCCGTTTCGATGGCGTCGCGACTGATCTCGTCATCGCCGTGCGGCCGCGGTTGCGGCGGCGAGTCCGGCAGGCCGAGTTCGTCCGGCATGATGCGATCGGACTGGCCGAGCAGCAGGGCGCGCTGGATCGCGTTCTTCATCTCGCGCACGTTGCCCGGCCAGGCATGGCGCAACAACGCCGAGCGCGCGCTGTCGTCGAGCTGGCGCCGGCCTTCGAGGAAGTGTTCGGCCAGCGGCAGGATGTCGCCACGCCGCTCCGACAGCGGCGGCACGCGCAGCTCGATGACGTTGAGCCGGTAGTAGAGATCCTCGCGAAAGGTTCCCGCACGGATCATCGCCGGCAGGTCGGCGTTGGTTGCGGCGATGACGCGGACATCGACCTGGCGCTCGCGATTGGAGCCCAGGCGCTGGAAGCGGCCGGTCTCCAGCACGCGAAGCAGTTTCATCTGCCCGGCCGGCGGCAGGTTGCCGATCTCGTCGAGCAGCAGCGTGCCGCCATCGGCCGCTTCGAACTTGCCCTCGCGCGACTTGTTGGCGCCGGTGTAGGCACCGGCCTCGGCGCCGAACAGCTCGGCCTCGATCAGCTCCGACGGCAACGCGCCGCAGTTGAGCGTCACGAACGGCCCGCTGCGCACCGAGGAATTGGCCTGGATGATTTCGGCGATGCGCTCCTTGCCGGCGCCATTGGGGCCGCTGATCAGCACCGGCACATTGGCGCGGGCGACATGGCAGGCCAGGCTGATCAGGCGTTCGCTGGCGGGATCGTCGAAGACCACGCCGCGCAGGTCGTAATCGCGTTCGAGTTCCTTGCGGCGGCGACGCTCGTCGGCGCGGCGCTCGGCCAGTGCGCGGTTGGCCTCGCCCAGTTCGAGCAGGTTGGTCACCGCGGTCATCAGCTTGTGGTCGTCCCACGGCTTGCCGAGGTAGTCGGCGGCGCCGGCCTTGACCAGTGCGACCGCAGATTCCAGTCGCGTCCACGCGGTCAGCAGGATGATCGGCAGATCCGGGAAGCGGTCGCGGATGGTGCGGAACAGCGCGATGCCTTCCTCGCCGGAGGTGGTGTCGGCGGTGAAGTTCATGTCCTGGATGACCAGGTCGATGTTCTCGCGCTCGAGCATCTCCAGGCCTTCGTCCGGTGACTCCGCGCTCAGTACGCGCAGGTCGGCGAGCGAGAACAGCACGTCGAGCGCGACGTGCACGGCATGGTTGTCGTCGATGACCAGGATGGTGCGCATCGGCCTAGCCTAGCAGCGGGCCGCGTGGCCGCAATGTGCCGGACGGTGGTCGCCGTCCGGCACAGCGGCAACATGGCCTAGACGGTGCGCGTGGCCACGGCCGGCGAGACCCGGGTGGCGCGCGTGGCCGGGCCGAACACGGCCAGCTGGCCCAGCAGCAGCACGGTCAGCGCGCCCATCGGCGCGTAGTACCAGGCCAGGCGCGGCAGCTCGTAGTGCTTCATCAGCCACATGTTGAAGCCGTAGGTCAGCACCAGGCCGACCGCAACACCGATGCCGACCACGATCAGGTTCTCGATCATGAAATAGCGGCGGATGTCGAAGCGGCGGGCGCCCAAAGCGCGGCGCGTGCCGATCTGCTTGATGCGCCGGGTGACCCAGAAGCTGACCATGCCGACGATGCCCAGGCCGGTCACGGCGAGCAGGGCGAAGATCACCGTGGTCAGCACCATCGTCATCGCGCGGTCCTGGCGGTAGCTGTCGCCGCGCACTTCCTCGATCGAGCGCAGGCCGCGGACGATGCGGCCGGTGTTGATCTCGCCGAGCTTGCGTTCGGCTTCCTTCATGACCTCGTCGCGACGGTCGGGCTCGGCACGGATCAGGTAGCGGGCGCTGTTGGCGTCGAACTCGCCGAGGCTGTACTGCGGCACCAGGGTGGTCTGCTCGACCTTGTCCCAGCCCACCCACGGCGCCTGCAGGCGCTCGACCACGCCGACCACCGTCACCGGCCCGTTCTTGCCGGGCAGGCTGCTGTAGATCGTCTTGCCGACGGCCGAGCCGCCCGGGAAGATCTTGTCGGCCAGCGCCTGGGTGATGATCACCGAGTGCAGCGTGCCCTTGTCGTCCTTGGTGCGGGCACTGATGTCGCCGGCGTTGAAGTCGCGACCGGCGACGAGCTTTACCCCGAGTGTGTTGAGGCCGTGTTCGTCGACCATGTAGACAGCCGAACCCTCACGGATGCGCTTTTCCTGCGGCACGCTGTCGGGCTGGTCGGAGATGCCCTCGCTCCAGCCGCCCTGCGACAGCGGCACCGAGTTGATCGTGGTCGCGTCGATCACGCCCGGGATCGAGCGAAGTGCATCGAGGTCCTCGCGCAGGCTGCCCTGCAGGTCGAAGTCCGGTGCGAAGCCGAGGCTGTTGACGGTGAACAGCCCGGCTTCCTGCATGCCGCTGGGACGGTTCACCTTCTCGATGCGCTGCAGGATGATGAAGACGCTGTTGCACACGATCGCCAGGGTGATGGCGACCTGCAGCACGATCAGCAGCAGGCCGGTCTTGTTGCGCATCAGCGCGTTGAGTACTGGACGGAATTCCATGTGTGTGCTCCGTTACTGCGTCTTCAATTGCGTGGCGGGCTGCACCTGGCAGGCTCGCCATGTCGGGTACAGGCCTGCGATCAGGCTGGCGACCAGCGCGATCAACAGCGACAGACCGACCATGGTCCAGTCCAGCTGCGCCAGCTTCTCGATCGAGGTGCCGGCGTAGAGCTTGCGCAGCGCGAGCAGGCCCAGGCCGGTGAAGACCAGGCCGATCACGCCGCCGGCCAGGCCCACCAGGCCCGATTCGGTCAGGTACTGCGCGAACACCGCCGGCTTGCTGGCGCCAACCGCGCGGCGCAGGCCGATCTCCGGCGCCTTGCCCATGAACTTGGCCAGCAGCAGGCCGACCGTGTTGATCAGGCACACAGCGAAGAAGGCGAACGCCAGCCACACCTGCGTGCGTGCGTCTCGGCTGACCACGCGCTGCGCCACCAGCCATTCAGACACGCTGCGCAGCTTGTTGTTGACCGGACGCGGGAAGCGGCCGTTCTTCTTCTGCTCGGCGACGTAATTGTTGAGGAAGCTCAGGTAGCGCTGCGCGTCGGCGTCGTCCTTGACCTGCACCCACAGGTCCATCCAGATGCACTCCGAGCCCAGCAGTCCCTGGTAGCCCGGGTCGGAGCTGTCCTCGTAGCAGCTGTTGTTGGAGCCGCTGACGAGCTCCTTCTCGATGCCGATGCTCATCGGTACGAACACCGCCTGCGGGTCGTTGAAGGCGCCGGCGGCGATGTGATAGACCAGCGGCGTCGGGTGCCATTTCTCGAGCACGCCGACCACGGTGTAGTCCTCGCCGCTGAGGCGGACCTTGCGGCCGACACTGTTCTCGCCGCCGAAGATCTTCTCGTTGGTTTCCTGGTCGATGACGGCCACGCGCGCGGCATTGTCATCCTCGGCCTGGCTCCAGCCGCCGCCGTACTTGAACGGCGGTTCGAAGATCGGGAAGAAGCCGTGCGTGGTGAACAGCGCCTCGACCATGTACGGCTTGATCTCGCGCTGCGGCGGTTCCAGCGACAGCACGTTGGGGAAGAAGCCGGCCTCGTGCTCGGCCTTGTGCGCGGCGACCAGGTTGCGCACGTCCTGATAGCTCATCAGGTCCGGCGGCTCGGCCGGGTTGTCGTCGTCCCAGGGATTGTTGGCATCCCAGTTGTCGACCTGGACGCGACGGATCTGCTCGTCCTTATGCGACAGCGGATTGGCCGACATCATGTGCAGCACGGTCATCGAGGTCATCGACATGCCGATGCCGAGCGCGATGGCGGCGACCATCAGCGCGGTGAGGATGCGGTTTCGCCGGAGCGAGATGAGTGCCAGACGGAGGTAGTAGCCGATCATGGCGATGTCCTCAGGTGGCCGACACGGCCGCGGCAGCGGTCGCCGCGGCGACTTCGCCGCCCAGGCGCGGCGAATCGTCCAGGTCGGTGACCTGGCCGTCGATGATGTGGACGTTGCGCTGCGCGCGCGCGGCCAGTTCCGGGTCGTGGGTGACCATGACAATGGTCGTGCCCTGGGCGTGGATCTCCTCGAGCAGCTCCATCACGCCGCGCGCCATCAGCGAGTCGAGGTTGCCGGTGGGTTCGTCGGCGAGCAGCAGGCGCGGCGAACCGGCCAGGGCGCGCGCGATCGCGACACGCTGCTGCTGGCCGCCGGAGAGTTCGGACGGGTAGTGCTTCATGCGCGACATCAGGCCGACCCGGCCGAGCGCGTGCTCGATGCGCTGCTTGCGCTCGGCCGCGTTCATGCCGCGGTAGCGCAGCGGAACGTCGACGTTGTCGAACAGGTTCAGGTCGGGGATCAGGTTGAAGCCCTGGAAGATGAAACCGATCTTCTCGTTGCGCAGGCGCGAGCGGGCGTTGTCGTTGAGGCCCTTCACGGCGACGCCGTCGAGCAGGTACTCGCCGTCGCTGAATTCCTCCAGCAGTCCGGCGATGTTGAGAAAGGTGGTCTTGCCCGAGCCGGACGGCCCGGTGACGGCGACGAACTCGCCCTCGCGCACGTGGATGTCGAAACCGCGCAGCGCGTGCGTTTCGATCATGTGGGTGCGGTAGACCTTGCTCAGGTGGGTCATCTTCAACATGTTCGTACTCCTGGGTCTTGAATGGCGATTCTTGCGTTGATCAGTTGTTGACCAGCACCTGGTCGGCGCCGTTGAAAGGGGTGATGTCGGAGATGACCACGCGCTCGCCGGGCTGCAGGCCGGTGAGGATCTCCACGTCGGACAGGCTGCTGGCGCCGACGGTGATCGGGCGCTTGATCGCGGTGTCGCCGTCCATGACGTAGGCGATGCGGCCGCCGCCGGTGTCGAGGAACGGGCCGCGCTGCACCATCAGCACGTTCGGCTTCTCCTCGATCAGCACGCGCGTGCTGACGCGCTGGTTCTGGCGCAGGCCCGACGGACGGCCTTCGGCGGCGATGTCGTCGGCGAAGCGCACGCGCGCCATCACCTGGCCGTTGACCACTTCCGGCGACACCGAGCGCAACTTGCCGGCGTACTTGTGGCCGCCGTAGCTGATCTCGGCGGCCATGCCCAGGCGCAGGTCATCGGCGAAGCTTTCCGGCACAGGCAGCTCGACTTCCAGCTCGCGCAGGTCGACCACGACCAGCAGCGCCTGGTTGGCCGGCACCACGGTGCGGTCGGTGATCGCGACGGTGCCGACCACGCCCTCGACCGGCGAGCGGATGTTGAGCTGGTCGACCTGGCGCTGCAGCTCGGCGACGATCGCCTGCTGGCGCTGCGCGAGCAGGTGCTTGTTGCGGGTGTCCAGCCCGACGCCCTGGTCCTGCAGGCTGTAGTCGCGCTTGGCGTGCAGCAGGCCGATGTCGGCCTTCTTCACCGCGTCCTGCGCGCGCGCCACTTCGACCTGCGACACCGCGCCGCCTTCGAAGCCTCGCTGGCCGCGCTCGAGGTCGCGCATCGCCGCGGTGCGGTCGATCTCGGCCTGGTCGAGCAGCTTGCGTGCGGTCGAGCGGGCGAGCTGGGCGTCCAGCGCGGCCCGGCGCGCCTCCGCCTCCAGGCTGGCCAGGGTCGACTGTTCCTGCACCAGGCGGCTGCGCAGCTCGGGGCTGTCGATTTCGGCCAGGGTCTGGCCCTGCTTGATGACGTCGCCGGCTTGCACCCGCAGCGTCACGGTGCCGGCGGCCGGGGCGTACAGGGTCGGGCTGACGGCGGCGACCATGCGGCCCTGCACCGCGACATCGCGGACCAGGGTGCCGCGGCGGACTTCGGCCACGCGCAGGCGCTCGCCGCTGACCGACTGTCCGGAGCCGAGCCAGCGCCCGAGCGTGGGGACGGTCAATGCCAGCAGCAGCACCGCGGCGATGCCGCCGCCGATCAGCAGCTGCTTGCGGCGCGGGTTGGCCGGTGTGGCCGCGAGTACGCGGTCTTGTCCAGAGGTGTCGCGGATCATGCAGTGTCGGATGCGCAGGAATGAGAATGCGCTTAAACAACGCAGGAACCGTGCCAGCGATCAGTCCATTGAAATCAGTGGCTTGGAAGGGCCGAGGGTGTCCGCTGTGTCCGCCCGGACACCCGGGTGTCCGCCGTACAGCAGCCATACCGTGGCCCCGGCTAAACTAGCGCGACATCAAGGAGTGCTGCCGAATGTGTGGAATTGTTGGTGCGATCGCCGATCGCGACGTGGTCCCGGTCCTGATCGAAGGCCTCAAGCGCCTGGAGTACCGCGGCTACGATTCGGCGGGCATTGCCGTGTTCGACGGACAGGACATGCGCCGCGTGCGCCGCACCGGACGGGTTTCGGAGATGGAAGCGGCCGCGCAGGCCGAGGGCTTCCACGCCAGCCTGGGCATCGGCCACACCCGCTGGGCCACGCATGGCGGCGTCACCGAAGCCAACGCGCACCCGCACATCAGCTTCGGCGAGCTGGCCGTGGTCCACAACGGCATCATCGAGAACCACGAAGAGCAGCGTGAGCGCCTGCGTGGTCTTGGCTACACCTTCGAATCGCAAACCGATACCGAAGTCATCGCCCACCTGATCCATTACTTCCAGTCGCAGGGCCGCGACCTGCTGGTGGCGGTGCGCTTCGCCGTGCGCGAACTCACCGGCGCCTACGCGATCGCCGTCGTCAGCAAGCACGAGCCGGGCCGCATGATTGCCGCGCGCATGGGCTGCCCGCTGCTGGTTGGCCTGGGCGAAGGCGAGAACTTCATCGCCAGCGACGTCTCGGCGATCATCCAGTCCACGCGTCGCGTGATCTTCCTGGAAGAAGGCGACACCGCCGACGTCCGTCGTGAAGGCGTCAGCGTGTTCGACATCGACGGCGAGCCGGTCGAGCGCGAAGTGCATGTCTCCGACGTATCGCTGGCCTCGCTGGAGCTGGGCCCGTACCGCCACTTCATGCAGAAGGAAATCCACGAGCAGCCGCGTGCGATCGCCGACACGATCGAAGCGGTGATGGACGGCACCGGTTTTTCGCCGGCGCTGTTCGGCGCCAATGCGGCCGAAGTGCTGGGCGCATGCGATGGCGTGCAGATCCTCGCCTGCGGCACCAGCTTCTACGCGGGCATGACCGCGCGCTACTGGATCGAGGCGATTGCCGGCATCCCGTGCTCGGTCGAAATCGCCAGCGAGTACCGATACCGCAAGGCCGTGGCGAACCCCAGGCACCTGATCGTCACCATCTCGCAGTCGGGCGAAACACTCGACACGATGGAAGCACTGAAGTACGCCAAGTCGCTCGGCCACGACAAGAGCCTGTCGATCTGCAACGTGCCCGAGAGCGCGATCCCGCGCGCCAGCAAGCTCGTTTACTACACCCGCGCCGGCGCCGAGATCGGCGTGGCCTCGACCAAGGCCTTCACCACCCAGCTGGTGGCGCTGTTCACGCTGGCCGCTACGCTGGCCAAGCTGCAGGGGCGACTGTCGGCAGAGAAGGAAGCGGAATACCTGGAAGCGCTGCGGCACCTGCCGGGCAGCGTCCAGCATGCGCTCAACCTTGAACCGCAGATCGTCAGCTGGGCCGAGCGCTTCGCGCCGCGCCAGCACGCACTGTTCCTCGGTCGCGGCGTGCACTACCCGATCGCCCTGGAAGGCGCGCTAAAGCTCAAGGAAATCTCCTACATCCACGCCGAGGCCTACCCGGCCGGCGAGCTCAAGCACGGCCCGCTGGCGCTGGTCGACGCGACCATGCCGGTGGTGGTGATCGCGCCCAACGACAGCCTGCTGGAGAAAGTGAAGTCGAACATGCAGGAAGTGCGCGCACGCGGCGGCGAGCTGTTCGTGTTCACCGACGAGGACAGCCAGTTCGGCCCGTCCGACGGCGTGCATGTGATCCGCGCACCGCGCCACGTCGGCGTGCTGTCACCGGTGGTGCATGCGATCCCGGTGCAGCTGCTGGCGTACCACGCGGCGCTCGCGCGCGGCACGGATGTCGACAAGCCGCGGAACCTGGCCAAGTCGGTGACGGTGGAGTAAACCGCGTGACCTAACGCCCCGGATGCGCTGCGCTTATCCGGGCTACGCGGGTCAGCGCGTCCTATCATCCTGTGGCCTCGCGGCTCGCACAGGTAGCCCGGGTAAGCGAAGCGCACCCGGGACGCGCGTGACTTGACGGCCCCCGGATGCGCTGCGCTTATCCAGGCTACGCGAGTTTGCGGAAGCTCGCCTCAATCCACTATCGCGACGCTGCGAACGGGATGAAGTATCTGCGGTGGCTCAATCGGGCGCGCCGCCAACGGCAGCGTCGGGCGTGATCGCTGCCTTGCACCTGCGGCGCGTCGCAACAGGTGCGCGGATGCCTCGTTTCCGATGTGCATGGCGACGACATTCCACAAGCCGCGACGATTCCAGCGCAGGAAGCGCGCGTGCACCGATCGCCAGGCGCCGCATTCCGGCGGCAGCTCTGCCCAATGCGCATCCGCCCATGCCACCCAGATCGCCGCTTCCACGAATCGCTGGTAAGCACCGCTCTTCTTCCTGATACGTGTCCGCATGGATCGTGGAAGGGATTCGACGATGGCAATCCAGGTGTTGGCACCCAGCTGTACTGAAGTGGCTGGATCGATCCTTACTCCGCTCTGCATGGGGTGCCCCGATATGCTCTCGTCCGCACGCACGCGTGGACCATCCGGTTGATCAGTCCGAGAAAGTGGTTCAGTTCGCGCGAACGACCTTCCGAATGGATGGATGGTTCGCCATGGAAGCCGTTTGCAAACAGGATCGAACGCAACCTGGCAGATACATAGCGTTCGTGCTCGCCAGCCTCTTCGATTATTGCAGTCGACACGGAATGGAACGAAGACAGGATGTCGTCGCGGCGACTGGATCGCGCGCGCATTGTCACCATGCATGTGTCCAGTGACGACAATCTCCTGTCGATGCTCTTGCGCGAACGTTGCATTGCCACCCCTCGCTGATGTCGGAATTCATCGCGTCGCACTCCTGTTGCGTCGTGCCACCGATGGTCGATGTCAGACACTCTAGGCAGGGCAGTGGGGTGGCGGTAGGCAACCGGGTGGAACCACGCTGTTGGATCCGCAGCATCAATGCCGTCCATGCGTGCTGCGTGCAATCAGTTGCACGAGCACAACATGGCTCAGGCGGCAACGCCAATCCCTGCGATCGGGTCCGCGGATCGCAGGGATTGATCCGAACCCAGTCCGGCGAGTGGACCTTCGAGGTCCAGTGCACGTATCCGGGCGGTCATGAAGTCGATGAACACCCGGACTCGCTTGGGCAGCTGGTAGCGGCTCAGATAGCACAGGTAGTGCCCGCGATCGTCCGGTGCCACCGATTCAAGGCACGCCACCAGCATGCCGTCACGCAGCGCGCTGCAAACCTGATAGGCGGGCAGCTGGGCAAGGCCTTGTCCGTCGAGCACCGCCTGGGTCGCCAGCGATGGGTCGTTGACGACGACGGTTGAGTTCGGTGTAACGGTGCGGGGATGGCCGTCGACCTTGAAGTCCCACGACTGCAGCCGGCCATTGGCCAGCCGCTGGTTGATGCAGGCGTGCGAGGACAGTTCATCGACCGAAGCCGGCAGGCCGTGCCGGCGGGCGTAGTCTGGCGACGCACAAACCAGCATCCGCATGGGGATCAGCTTCTTTGCGACCACCTGACTGTCCTCCAGGCGGCCATCGCGGAAAGCGACGTCAATCCGCTCGGCGCTCAGATCCACGATGCGATCGTCCACCAGCAGTTCCAGCGTCACTTCCGGGAACTGCCTGCGGAAATCGGCGAGCAGTGGGGCGACGACGTTACGGCCGAAACCGATGGGCGCGCTGATCTTCAGGTGGCCCTGTGGCGGACCCTCACGCAGGTCCCGCATGTCTTCCAGCGCCTGCAGCAGCCTTTCGAGCCCTGGCCGACAGTTCTCGTAGAACTGTTCGCCTTCGCGGGTGATGGTCGTGTTGCGAGTGGTGCGCGAGAACAGGCGCGCTCCCACTTGCACCTCCAGTCTCTGGACGCTTCGGCTGACAGCCGATCGGCCTATGCCCAACCGGTCGGCGGCTCGGGCAAAATTGCCCTCATTGGCCACGGCGATGAAGGCGACCAGGCCGGTATAGCTGGCGGCCAGGCTCGAGATGAGCGCATCGCGGTGGTCCAACGAAGCTTGTGGTGACGGGACGATCGACATGGTGACCTCGTGTCGTGAGTATGGCCGACTGAGGTTGGCAGCGACTGCGCACGAGCGGCATCCCAAGGCAGGTCAGTCGTCGGCACCCCTGTCGGGGGTAGTGGCGTGCAGGTGGATGACACGTCGACCGTGAAGCCTTGCGTCAACCGAGTACGCCCCTGCGCCAAGCAACATGAGCCCCGCGCAGCCGCCGACATGGCCCACGAGCAACCACGGTTCGATTGAACTGGAGGCCGCCATGGCGACGGCAGCGGCCACCCCCAGCGACAGAGCGGCCAATCGTGTCGCCAATCCGAGCACAAGAAGCAGCGCGATCAGTCCCGCAAGCGGATACCTGACATGGGGATCGACAGCAACGGCCGATGCTGCAATGGCAAAAGCGGCGGGTACATGGCAAGTGCGAACGAACAGCAGTCCTAGGCCGGCGGCGCCGTCGGGGTACCGGCATACATAGTTGGTCATGCGCAGACGATAAAGCCCCGCCACCGTCACGTCAGACCCGATCGAGGCGCATGGAGCCCCCCCATTCGAGGGTAAGATGGCGGCGCTTCAGCCGGCATAACTACAGGCCGGACGGTTGGACGAAGCCTAAAGCGGGGAATGGCAGCATGTGGCTAACCAGGGTCCTTCTGTTCGCCGTCATGGCGTTGCCTCTTGCGGCGTCCGCAGGGGAGTCCCGTCGCTTCGCGCACTACGTTCACCAGCGCTGGATCGGAAGTGAAGCGCCCGTGCCCGTGGTTGCGATGGCGCAAGGGCGGGATGGCTATCTCTGGCTGGCGACCGGTGACGGGCTGTTTCGATTCGACGGCATACGATTCGAGCAGATCGAAGACGAAAACAGCGCAGGCAAGCACGGCCTGCCCAGCGCGCTGCTGGTGACACGAAGCGGCGACGTGTGGACAAACTTCGAAACCTCGCGCCGCTTCGCCATCTACCGCAACGGCGCTCTGCATGTCCTTGACGGAATCACCGCGCCCAGCCGGATCTACGAGATGGCGGAAGGGCCCGATGGGTCGATCTGGGCGCGGACGGCCAGCTATGACGCGGAATTGCTGCGTTTCCATGACGGACGCTGGCGCACGTTCAATTCCGCCGACGGACTGCCACAGAGCAACATAACGAACATGATCGTCGCGGCCGATGGCGCGATCTGGGTGGCATGTACCAGTGCGGTCGCGCGCCTGGCGCCAGGCGCGGCGAGGTTCGAACTTGTCGGGAGCATGCCCAAGGGCGCGCTGTCGCAGGATCCGGAGGGTCGCGTGTGGATCTCCGACAGCCACGGAAGTTTCCCCATTACCGGGCCCGGTGGCCGCGGCTCGCCAGCCCCATTTCGCAATCCCTATCGCACGGGTGATGAGCAGATCCAGCTCGGTCCAACATTCGATCGTGAAGGCAATCTGTGGATTGCAACGCGTTACGACGGCGTCAAACGTATTCGTACGCGCGGCGTTCCTGCCACTGACGGCGGCACCGGAACGGAGTCGTTCACCAGCCGCGATGGACTGTCCTCAGACGTTACCAACCAGGTGCTGGAAGACCGCGAAGGGAATATCTGGGTCGGCACCGAAGTAGGGCTGGACAGGTTCCGGCCCGCCACGCTGATCGCCGAAGCTGCGCTGGATTCGCCTGCCGAGTTCGGCGACAAGCTCCTGGGTGCGTCCGACGGCAGTGTCTATATCGGGCAGGCGCGAACCATCCATCGCGTCAGGCCGGGTGGAATGCCGGAGGCGATACTGCGTGACGTGGTGGAGCCGGAGAGTCTGTGCGAAGCGCCGGACGGCGCGATCTGGATGGGATTCGAGAACCAGATCCTGGTCTGGGCGAACGGCAGCATTCGACAGACGATCGAACGTCCCGACAAGGATGCAAACCACAACATCATCTATGACTGCGCTTTCGACGCCAGTGGCGATTACTGGATATCCGCCGCAGGCAGCGGCCTGCACCGGTACGGGAACGGGCATTGGGAAACCGTCCTGCAGCCGGGCCACGTGGTCGACTTCTTTCCCACGACCATGGTTCGAACACCGCAGGGCGGCGTGGTCGTGCAGTCGGGCGACCGTCTGATCTGGGTTCGGGGCTCCGCGCAGGCAATCACTCACCTGGATTTTGGTGGAAGCGGCCTCAAGGTACTCACGCTCCAGGACGCTGGAGACTGGGTCTATTCGGCGGGCAGCTTTGGGCTTGCCCGGCATCGACCGGGGCGAACCGAGACCGCGTGGGCACCCGAGGTGTCCCTCGGCAGTCGCATCAACGGGATCGTGCAGACGCCTGACGGCGATACCTGGCTTGCTTATCCAAAGTCGTTGGCCCGGTTCCGGCCACAGGAGCTTGAGCGCGCCTTCTCCAACAAGGCGCTTCCAGTGTCGACACTGGCGCTCGGTCCTGGGGACGGGCTGGTCAGCAGACCCCATTCGCACTCGCAACGATCCATGGTGCGCGGCGGAGATGGCCGAATATGGGTAGCCACCGAAACCGGAACGCTATGGATGGATCCGGCACGACTGGTTCGCAATCTGGTCCCACCCAGCGTTTCGATCAGGGCGATCAACGGGGATGGCCGCACCTTCCGTGATCCAACGGCGGTGAGGCTTCCGACATCGACGGCCAATGTCGAGATCGACTTCGCGGTACTGAGTTTCGCCGACCCTGGTCGGGTTCGCGCCCGCTACATGCTCGAAGGCTTCGATCGGAGTTGGGTCGATCCCGGGACCAGGCGGCAGGCGTTCTACACCAACCTCCCTCCGGGCAAGTACCGGTTTCGCGTGCTTGCCGCCAACAATGACGGCGTCTGGAACCGGACCGGGGGAGTGGTGGACTTCGAGATTCCCCCCAGCTTCGTTCAATCCGTCTGGTTCCTTCTCTTGTGTTCCGCCCTGGCGCTCGCCTCACTGTGGGCGTTGTATCGATTCCGCGTAGCGCAGGTGGCCGCTCGCATCCGCAGTCGGCTGGAGGAGCGCATCGCGGAGCGCGAACGCATTGCGCGTGAACTCCACGACACATTGCTGCAGGGTGTCCAGGGCCTGATCCTGCGCTTCCAGGCTGTCGCGGACCGGTTGTCCAGCGAGGACAAGTCCACGGGTCATCTCGAGGCGGCGCTGGCGGCGGCAGAGCACGTCGTGGTGGATGCGCGCAACCGCGTCCGCGACCTGCGCGCGGACGAAGTCACGGACGATCTTTGCGCTACGGTCGAAAAGGTCGTGGCCGGGATCCCGTTCGATCAGCCGCTTCCGGTTCGCGTCGTCGTCGAAGGCAGGCCGCGGCCACTGCATCCGCTCATCGCCGCGGAGATCGCCAGGATCGTGCGTGAGGCCATGCTCAACATTGCCTATCACGCGCACGCGTCGTGGGCCGAGATCGCGATCGGATTCGAGGCAAGGCACCTGGCCATTCGGATGCGGGACAACGGAGTTGGCATTCCCGCAGCGGTTCTTGCGCGTGGCCAGAAGGCTGGCCATTTCGGCATGATTGGAATGCGCGAGCGCGCCGAGAAGATGGGTGGCTCGATCACCATCAGCAGCGGTCCGGACGGCGGCTCGGAAGTTACACTCGCAGTGCCGGCGAAGCTCGCATTCGCCAAGCGCAAGCCCCGCGGATGGCCATGGTGGCAACGTCTCCTTGACAGGAATCCCAGCGATGAATGATCCAAAGATCCGCGTTCTCGTCGTCGATGATCATCCGGTGCTGCGGGATGGCGTTGCCGCCATCCTGGAAAACCAGTCCGACATGACGATGATCGGCGAGGCGCGGGACGGGCGCGAAGCCGTCGACCGGTTCCGGTCGCTGCGCCCGGATGTGACGCTCATGGATCTCCAGATGCCTGGCATGAACGGAGTCGATGCGATCACCGAAATCCGCTCAGCAGACCCGGGGGCCAAGATCATCGTCCTCACTACTTATGCGGGCGATGTGCAGGCGGTTCGCGCACTGAAGGCAGGTGCAGTCGGATACCTGCTGAAGAGTGGCCTGCGGACCGAGTTGATCGATGCCATTCGAGACGTCCATCGCGGCCAGCGTCACGTCCATCGCGACGTCGCCGATGAGATCGCCGTCCACGTTGTCGATGAACCGTTGTCCAGCCGCGAGGTGGCGATTCTTCGCCTCGTGTCAATCGGGAAGGCGAACAAGCAGGTTGCGTCTGAACTCGGGTTGTCCGAAGAGACGGTAAAGGGACACCTGAAAAGCGTCTTCGCCAAGTTGGGCGTGGCGGACCGCACTCACGCCGTCACGGTCGCAGCGCGACGGGGCATCATCGAGCTCTGAGCCCTCCTGCTGCCGGAGCAATCCCGGCGGCGGCACGGCGCGCCTTGGGTGCCTGGATCATTGCTCTCGAGGAACCAGCGCGGTGCTCGCGGGCTATCTTCCCTGTAAGCACATCCCGTGCTCGAATCGACCGCAGTCGAATCGATCGGAGGCATCATGGAACACACCAGTGCCGGGATCGTTGACCGTCACCGCCGACTCCTGCTGGAGGCGGCGGCCCTGGGCGTCGCAGCGGTACCCCTCGGCGTGGTCGGCACGGCCAATGCGCAGCCAATGGTGGATGCCAAAGCCGGAGTGGGAGTAAAGGACATGGCGCACAGGTCATTCGCTCCGCTGAAGCATGTGCGTGCCGGCACGCTGGAGATCGCCTTTGCACAGGACGGACCGGAGGCAGGCCCGCCCGTGATCCTCCTGCACGGCTGGCCCTATGACATTTACAGCTATGTCGACGTGGCGCCGCTGCTTGCGTCGGCGGGCTACCGCGTCATCGTCCCGTACCTGCGTGGTTTCGGCAGTACCCGTTTCCTGTCCGCCGATGCGCTTCGCAATGGCCAGCCTGCGGCATTGGCGGACGACGTGATCCAGTTGATGGATGCGCTCGGGATCCCCAAGGCCGTCATTGCGGGCTACGACTGGGGCGGCCGGTCGGCGGACATCGTCGCTGCGTTGTGGCCGGAACGGGTGAAGGCGCTGGTGGTCGCAAGCGGTTACCTCATCGGTAGCCAACAAGCCGCGCAAACACCCCTGGCGCCCGATGCCGAGTTGCAGTGGTGGTACCAGTACTACTTCGCCACGGAGCGTGGGCGCGCAGGCTACACCCGGTTCCGGCACGATTTTGCCAAACTGATCTGGAAGCTGGCGTCGCCAAAGTGGGCATTCGACGACGCGACCTTCGACCGCAGCGCCGCCGCGCTGGAGAATCCGGACCACGTGGATATCGTCATCCACAACTACCGGTGGCGGCTTGGCCTGGCGGAAGGCGAGGCGAAATACGACGAGCCGGAGGCGAAGCTCGCCCGGTTTCCATCGATCACGGTCCCGACAATAACGCTGGAGGGCGATGCCAACGGCGCGCCGCACCCATTGCCGGAGAGTTACGCCAAACGTTTCACCGGAAAGTACGAGCATCGGCTCCTTTCCGGGGGGATCGGCCACAACCCACCGCAGGAACATCCGCAAGCTTTCGCGCAAGCAGTGATCGACGCCGATCACCTCTAGTCGCGCGACCTCGCACCGGTAGCCCGGGTAAGCGAAGCGCACCCGGGACGCGCGTCAGCGGAAGCTTGCCTCGATCTGCTCCAGCGACTTCCCCCTGGTCTCCGGCAACAGGAACGCGGCGACCAGGAAGTACACAACCGCGCACCCCGCCCACGCAAAGAACATGCTCGCGTAGCCGTAGTGGCCGACCACCGGCAGGAACACCGCGGCGATGGTGGTCGACACCAGTTGGTTGATCAGCAGGGCGATGCTCATGCCGTTGGAGCGGATGCGCGTTGGCATCAGTTCCGACAATGCGAGCCAGACGCATACGCCCGGGCCGACGGCGAAGAAGGCGACGAACACCAGGATGCACACGGCCACCGCCCAGCCGTGCGCCGGCGGCGGCACCGGGCCGATGCTGGCGCGCTCGATCAGCAGCGGTGCCTGATCGGCGGCGACGGGGTCGGGGAACGGGTTGAGGTGGAGGCGGCGGAAGAACGCGCCGATGACACCGTCGGCCTGCACGCTCGCGTCGCGGCGGATGACCAGTCCGTCGACATCGACCGCATCGCTTCGCAACGAGCGCACGTTGGTGAAATCGCCATAGGCGTAGGACACGGTCAGCTGCTGCGGCTGCGTCGCATCGCTGCCAGCCAGTCGTTGCCAGTTCTCCGCGTCGAGCTTCAGCGTCAGCGCGTCGGCGGTGACCTGTTGCTGCAGCACCGGGCGCACGTCGACATTGCCGCGTTCGGCCTGCAGGAACAGCAGCGCCGCCGACAGCAGCGCCAGCGCGATGCCGCCGCTGCCGAGCATCAACAGGAACTTGCGACCCTTGCGATCCACCAACAGCAGCGCCACCACGGTCATCACCGCGTTGAGCAGCTTGATCGCCACGTCGGCGCCGTTGGCGACCGCACCGGGCAAGCCGGCCTGATGGAGGATGGTCACGGCGTAGGCCAGCACCGAGTTGATGCCGGTGGCCTGGGTGCAGGCGAGGATCAGGCAGGCGAGCAGGAACGGCCACACGTAGCGGCGGCTCAGGAGACTGTCGCGCTTGTCACCCGCTTCGGCGGCCGATGTGGACGGTGCCTGCATCGCGCGCAGGGTCGCTTCCACCTCGTCGGTTGCAACGGTGCGCTGCAATGCCAGCCGCGCCTGCGCGGTGCGACCGCGACGGACCAGCCAGCGCGGCGACTCGCTCAGCAGCATCACGCCGGCGCTGAACACCAGGCCCGGCAGCAGGCAGCTCCAGAAGATCGTGCGCCAGGCGTGGTCCTTCACTTCGAAGAGGATGCGACGCTGCTCCTCGCTTGCCAGCGCCTGCTCGGTGGCAGCGGCGCTGTCGACCGCGTGGGCCTGGTACAGGCCGATCAGCGCGGCGAGCACCAGGCCGATGGTCAGCAGCAACTGGAACATCGCCGCGCCGCGGCCACGGCGGTCCGGGCTGAGGACTTCGGCCAGGTACAGCGGCACGACAACGCCGATCAGCCCGCCGCTGATGCCTTGCAGCAGCCGGCCAAGTAAGAGCGGCACGTAACCCGAAGCAAGCGCCATCACCGGAATGCTGAGGGTGAACAGCACGCCAGCGAGCAGCATCGCCCCGCGTCGCCCGATCATGTCGGCGATGGCGCCGGCGAACAGCGACGACAGCACGCTGCCCAGCAGCACCGCCGCGACGACGAAGCTGAGCTGCTGGCTGGTCAGGTGCCAGCTGATGCTGGCCGTGGATTCCAGGTACGGCAGCGCGCCGGCGATGATGCCGATATCGATGCCGTAGAGCAGCCCGCCCATTCCGGCGATGAAAAGCAGGTAGCGGACCTGCCACTGCGGGCTGGCTGCGCGGGCTTGCACGGGCATCGCAACGGAGACGTCGTTCATCGGGCCGGTCCTGGGAAGTGGGGGTTGCCGTGGCGCGATGGGCGCGCCGGCAAAACGCTTGCAAGTCAGGCGGGTTCGACCTCGTCGCCTTCGACGAAGACCTGGCGTACCCGCAGTTGCGCATCGAGCACGACCACGTCGGCCCACGAATCGACCTGCAGGCGGCCGCGGTCGTGCAGGCCGAGGTAGTCGGCCGGATAGCGCGACAGGCGGTTGGAGGCGTCGGCCAGTTCGAGGCCGAGCGACACCAGGTTGCGCAGGGCCTGGTCCATGGTCAGCGCGCTGCCGGCCAGTGAGCCAGCGGCCAGTCGCACGCAGCCCAGGCATTTGAAGACGCGTTGTGACCCCAGTGCGTACTCGCCGTCGGGCATGCCGGTGGCGGCGGTGGCGTCGGTCACGCAGTACAGCCGCGGGATCGCGCGCAGCGCGGTGCGGATGGCGCCTGGATGCACGTGCTCCAGGTCGGGAATGAGTTCGGCGTACTGCGCGTGTGCGAGTGCCGCGGTGGCGATGCCGGGATGGTAGTGGTCGACGCCGGTCATGCCGTTGAACAGATGGGTGAACCCGGCGGCACCGGCTTCCAGCGCGGCCACGCCATCGTCGTAGGTGCCGGCGCTGTGGCCGAGCTGCACGCGGATGCCGAGCGAGTTCAGGCGCGGGATCAGCGCGCGGTGGTTGCCTATTTCCGGCGCCAGGGTCAGGACCCGGATCGGCGCGATCGCATGCAGCCGTTCGACCTGTTCGATCGTCGCCTCGACCACCAGCGGCGGCTGCGCGCCGAGCCGCTCGATGCTGATGAACGGACCTTCCAGGTGCACGCCGAGCACGCGCGCCGTGCCCGGATCGCGTGTGCCGATCGCGCCGGCCAGGCCGCGCAGCGCCTGGACGATGTCGTCCTCGTGCGCGGTCATGGTGGTGCCGAGCAGGGCGGTGGTGCCGTGTCGTGCGTGGGTGCGGGCGACAGTCCTGATCGCATCGCCGCCCTGCATGATGTCGACGCCGGCGGCGCCATGCACATGCAGGTCGATGAAGCCGGGAAGGATCAGCGGCAGGTCGCCGTCTGGATGGCCGTCGGGCGTGGCACGGAGGCTGCGCACGCGCTGGTCGAACTCGATTTCCCCTCGCATCCAGCCCGTTGCGGTGAGGATGCGGCCGTGCAGTGTGCGTGCTTGGGTCAAGGCGGTGGCTCGGCGATGATCACCTCGATGCCAAGCCGCTGCAGTCCCTCGCGGTACTCGCTGCTGATGCCGGCGTCGGTGATGACGGTGTGGATCTGGTCGAGGCGGCCGATGCGATGCAGGCTGACCCGACCGAACTTGGAGGCATCGGTCAGCACGACGACCTTGCGCGCGTGCTCGACCATGCGGTGGTTGAGGCTGGCTTCGGCCTCGTGGTGCGTGGTCAGGCCGAACTGCAGGTCGAGTCCGTCCACGCCCAGGAACAGCGTGTCGAAGCTGTAGGCATTGAGACTGGCCTCGGCCTGGCTGCCCTGCAGCGACAGCGATTGCTTGCGCAGCAGGCCGCCGGTCAGCAGCAGCTCCACGCCCGGTGCGTTGGCCAGCTCCCAGGCGATGTTGAGGCCGTTGGTCATCACCGTGATGTCGCGGTGCAGGTGCAGGTGGCGCGCCAGCGTCATCGTGGTCGAGCCGGAGTCGATGATGATGTTGTCGCCCGGCTTCACCAGCCGCGCGGCCTGCGCACCGATCGCATCCTTGAGTGGCAGGTTCAGCGCATCCTTCTCGTGGATGTTCTGCTCCGGCGGCGGCGTACGCACCAGCGCGGCGCCACCGTGGTTGCGGGTGGCCAGTCCCTGCGACTCGATGTGGCTCAGGTCGGCGCGGATCGTCACCGATGACACCCCGAAACGCTCCACCAGGTCGGCGACCTGCACGTTGCCGTGCAGGACCAGCAGCTGCAGGATCTGTTGCCGGCGTTGGCGGGTGTTTCGCATGGCGGGCCTGTTCGTTCGGTTCGGAAGCGGGAAGCTTATCGTTCCGAAAGGGCAACGGCGGCGGAAGTTTCGAATGCCGTCCGGGCCCCGGCCTGGTTGCGGGCACAGGCGCGGGCGTACTCGGCCAGGCGGCCGAAGACCTTGTGCTGGATCAGCGCGTCCGGCTCCGGCGCCAGGCGGCCGGCCACCACTTCGCGGTACTGCTCGGGCATGAACTGGCTCAGCAGCGTCGGTGTCGGCGGGTGGCGCCGCAGGTTGTCGACCAGGTGCTCTACCGCGTCGCGCACCCGCGGCTCGCCCCAGTAGTAGCGGCAGCGGTCGCTGAGGGCGTAACGGCGCAGCAGGCGCAGTTGCTGCTCGTCGCCGCTGTAATGGTTCTGCCAGTGGGACGGATGCTCGAGCATGCAGCGGTCCAGGACTTCGGGCAGGTGCGAGAGGTGCTCGCCCTTCGGCAGCAGTTCGTCCTCGATCGCCGCCAGCGCGAACAGCGCCTCGCGCAACGCGAATGTCGCTGCCGGTCCGACCTTGAGGATGGCGAAGTGGTCGCGCACGAGGGCGTGCAGCGACGGCTCGGTCTGGTAATCGGTGGAGTGCGCCTCGAACACGATGCGCGGCTGGCCTTCGATGAAGTCCGACAGCGCGGCTGCGGCGGACCGGTCGTAGTGGTGCACGTCGCTGTGGTCGAAGTCGACGCCGGGCTGCACCACCATCGCGATCACGCGTTCCCAGGCCGGTGCCAGGTCGGGGGCGGCGAAGGCCTGGCGGTGGATCTCCAGGGTCCGCGCGGCGGCCTCGGGCCGGGTCACCTGTATTCCGGTGGCCAGCGAGGCTTCGCCGCCGGGCACCGGCACTTCGGTGCCGATCACATACACGGGCGCTGGCAGGCCGGCATCGCGCGCGGTGCGTTCGGCGATCCGCGCCAGGTCCGCCGAGCGCGCGGCAACCGTCTCGTCCGGCAGCGGCGAGGGATCGCCGGCGCAGGACATGCTGCAATCGAGGTGGATCTTGTGGAAGCCGGCAGCGACGTACGCGGCGATCAGGTCGCGGGCATTGGCCATCGCTTCGTCCGCGGGGCGTTTCTGCCACGCGTTCGGACCGAGGTGGTCGCCGCCGAGCACCAGCCGCTCGACCGGAAAGCCCTGCGCATGCGCCAGGCGCAGCGCGTAGTCGCGGAACTGCGGCGGGGTCATGCCGGTGTAGCCGCCGAACTGGTCGACCTGATTGGAGGTCGCCTCGATCAGCAGCAGCGTGTCGTAGCGCAGTGCCACCTGCATCGCCGCGAGCAGCACTTGCTCGTGACTGCAACACACGCTGTAGATGCCGACGTGTTCACCGCGGCGATGGGCGGCGAGCAGGGTGGCGATCGGGGAGTCGGCTGCGGGCATGGGGGAGGGCTCCGGTGTGTTTCAGATGGCGCCGCTGCGCTGGCGTGCGAGCAGGGCCGCGCCGCGCGCGCCGCCGGCATCGCCGAACGTCGGCGGCAGGATCGGCGGCACCCGCACGCCCTTGAACAAGTGGGTGGCGATCGCGGCGGGCAGCTCGCGATAGAGCTGGTCGAACTTCGACAGTCCGCCGCCCAGGACAATGACGTGGGGATCCACCGCCAGGATCACGCCCGCCAAGCCGTGGCCGAGCAGGTCGCGATGGATGGCCAAGGCCTGCTTTGCCGTCGTGTCGCCGGCCTGCGCACGCGCCACGACCTGGCTGGCCTCGATCTGGCCGGCCTCGACCTGATCACCGCCGATATGGCGATGGATCAGCGCCAGGCCGCTGCCGGAGACGTAGCGCTCCAGGCAGCCGCGCAGTCCGCAGGCGCACTCGAGGATCGGCAACGCATGCCGCGCCAGCAGCGTGGCCGGGATGGTCCAGTGCCCCCATTCGCCGGCGATGCCGTTGTAGCCGGCGACCAGGCGGCCATCGACGCAGTAACCGCCGCCGGCGCCGGTACCGAGGATCACGCCGAACATGCTGGCGTAGCCTTCCGCCGCACCGCCATGCGCTTCGGAGAGGGCGAAGCATTGAAGATCGTTGCCCAGGTGCAGCGGACGGCGCAGCAGGCGTTGCAGGTCCGCGCCGACGTTCTGGCCGGTGAGTGCGGGCACGTTGGCGCTGAGCTGGCGGCCGCTGCCGCGGTCGACCACGCCCGGTACCCCGATGCCGACCGCGGTGGCGGTTTCGCCCAGGTCCGCGTCGGCCGCGCGCACCAGCCCGGCGATCGCCTGCAGGAATGCGTCGTAGTCCTGCGTCGGCGTGTTGATGCGACGCCGATAACCGACCTCGAGATCGTGGCCGCAGGCGACCAGTTCGATCTTGGTGCCGCCGATGTCGATGCCGTAACAGGTCTGCATGGTCTGATGCGCTCAGCCGTGACGGTGGATGGTCACGCCCTGCACGACGCGATTGACCGTGCCGTCGGGGAACGGATTGTCGGGCGTCAGTCCAAGCGCGGACGAGCGCAACAATGCGTAGCGCTGCGGCAGCGTCAGCCACAACGGTGCCAGCCAGGCGTCAGGAAGCGCGGGGACGGCGAGGGTGAAGTCGGATGCGTCGTCGTCACCGGCATGCGGTCCGACCGACAGCACGCGTCCGGCGATGCCATCGCGGCGAAGTTCGTCGAGCAGGTCCTGCTCGTAGCGGCGCGCCAGCGGCTGGGCGCTGCGCAGCACCACCACCAGCGTGTCGCCGTCGACGGTGGACTTGGGGCCGTGGCGGAACCCCAGCGGCGTATTGGCCAGTGCCAGCACGCGGCCGGCGGTCAGCTCCAGCACCTTGAGCGCGCACTCGCGTGCCAGCGCCTCGAGCGGGCCGCTGCCCAGGTAGATCACGCGCGTGTATGCCGCGCTTGCAAGCTGCGTAGCGTCAGCATCCCACTGCGTCAGCGCCAGTCGACCCAGCGAGGCGAGGGTGCGCAGGCGATCCAGTCGTTGTGCCCACGTCGCCGCATCGAACGTCGCCAGCGCCGCCAGCAGCATGCAGCTCAGGCTGCTGGTCATCGCGAAGGCTTTGTCGCAACTGGCGGCAGGCATCAGCAGGGTGAACGTGTCGCTGCGGCCGCGACCGCGCTGCGCCAGTTCGCCGTCGGGATTGCAGGTGATGTCGAGGAAGCGCGCGTTCGCCACGCGCTCGCGCACCAGCTCGACTGCGGCGACGCTCTCCGGGCTGGAACCGCTGCGCCCGAACGACACCAGCAATGTCGGACGGTCGCCATCGAGGTAGAGCTCGGGATGGGTCAGCAGGCTGGTGGTGTGGATCGCCCGCACGTCGGCCGGCCACTGCGCGTTGATCTGGTCGGCCGCCATCTCGGCGATGAAGCCCGAGCTGCCCGCGCCGGTGAGGATGATCCGCTGCGAGGGGTTGCGCAGGCAGTCGCCAAGGAATCCATCGAGCTCGCCGCTGGCCTTCCCCAGCGTGTCCGCCAGTTCGTCCCACAGCGCCGGTTGCTGTGCGATTTCCTGCGCGGTGTGGCCGCCGCCGAGGCGCTGCCAGGTGGACAAGTCGGGATGGAGGGTGGCGTCCATTCGGGATTCCTGTTGGGCGAGCGCACGATCTGCGTTTTCTTTCGAAATGTCAAATATCGAAAGGTAAACAAAAGGTTATGGGGGCGGAGGTTTCGCTGCCGGGCGGCCCTGGTTCGTCACCCTTGCGATGTTCCCACGCGAACCGGTCTGCCAAACGGCCTGCCGATAAGGGCTTTTCGAAGGCTTGTCTTGACGATAGGAAAGTGTTGCTTTGCACAAAGTTTCGATATGAAGAAAAATACCTTCTATTTTCTTTGCAATTCGTTGACACGTTTCAATCTGCTGCCCTAGAGTCGGCCGCCATGGTTTCGGATTCCCGCCAATTGCGGGCTTGGGGGCAAGTTGAAGATCCGCGGACGACAGAATGTGTGCCTGGCCATCGCGATGGCGTCTGCGTGGCTGGCCCTGCCCGCCACGGCCCTGGCCGAGTCCGTGGGAAACCTGCGCCAGATCGCCCCGGTTGTCGGCAAGGGCGGCCAGGCCGGCTGGGACCTGACCACCGACAGCGGTGCGCGCGTGCGCATCGATCTGCTCCGCGCCGATGTCGTGCGCGTGCAGGCTGGTCGCAAAGGCAAGCTGCTTCCCGCCGGTGACAAGGCTGCGCCGATCGTACTGCCGCAGACGGTGTCGCCGGTGGCCTTCACCTTCGAAGAAGACGCGGGGCAAGTGCGCATCCGCACCGATGCCATGGTGCTGCACATCCAGCGCCAGCCGCTGCGGCTCTCGCTCGAGCGCATCGAGGACGGCAGTCCGGTCGCGCTGTGGCAGGAACTGCAGCCGCTGGACCTGGCCACCGGACAGAGCGTGCAGACCCTGTCGAGCCAGGCCGACGAACATTTCTATGGTGGCGGCCAGCAGAACGGCCGCTTCGAGTTCAAGGGCCGCGAGCTCGAGATTTCCTATTCCGGTGGCTGGGAGGAGGGCGATCGCCCGAGTCCTGCGCCGATGCTGCTGAGCTCGCGCGGCTGGGGCATGTTGCGCAACACCTGGAGCGACGGCAGCTACGACCTGCGCCAGTCCGACCAGGCCACGCTGATGCACCGCGAAGACCGCTTCGACGCGTACTACTTCGTCGGCGCCAGCCTGCACACGCTGCTCGACCGCTACACCGCGCTGACCGGACGCGCCGGCCTGCTGCCGCGCTGGGCGCTCTCGTACGGCGACGCCGATTGCTACAACGACGGCGACAACGGCAAGAAGCCTGGCACCGTGCCCGAAGGCTGGAGCGACGGCGCCACCGGCACCACGCCGGACGTGGTCGACAGCGTCGCGCGCAAGTACCGCGAGAACGACATGCCCGGCGGCTGGATCCTGCCCAACGACGGCTACGGGTGCGGCTACAAGGACCTGCCGAAGGTTTCGCAGGGGCTGGCGAAATACGGCTTCAAGACCGGTCTGTGGACCGAGAACGGCGTCGACAAGATCGCCTGGGAAGTCGGCAAGGCCGGCAGCCGCGTGCAGAAGCTCGACGTGGCGTGGACCGGCAAGGGCTACCAGTTCGCGATGGACGCCAACCAGCAGGCGTTCAACGGCATCCTCGACAATTCCGACTCGCGCCCGTTCCTGTGGACGGTCATGGGCTGGGCCGGCATCCAGCGCTACGCGGTGGCCTGGACCGGCGACCAGAGCAGCAGCTGGGACTACATCCGCTGGCACATCCCGACGCTGATCGGTTCGGGGCTGTCGGGCATGGCCTACGCCAGCGGTGACGTCGACGCGATCTTCGGCGGCAGCGCCGAGACCTTCACCCGCGACCTGCAGTGGAAAAGCTTCACGCCGGTGCTGATGGGCATGTCGGGCTGGTCGTCGGCCGCGCGCAAGCATCCGTGGTGGTTCGACGAACCCTACCGCAGCATCAACCGCGATTACCTCAAGCTCAAGATGCGCCTGACGCCGTACATGTACGGACTGGCGCGTGACGCTGCAGCCAGTGGTGCACCGATCGTGCGGCCGTCGCTGTGGGATTTCCCCGGCGATCCGCAGGCCTGGACCGAGGCGCACAAGTACCAGTTCCTGCTCGGTCGCGAGTTGCTGGTGGCGCCGGTGTACCGCAGCCAGGCCGCCAGCCGCGGCTGGCGGCGCGACATCCATCTGCCGCAGGGTCGCTGGATCGATTACTGGGACGGTCGCCAGCTGCAGGCCGGCCCGCAGGGACGCCAGATCGACCGCAAGGTGGAACTGGCGACGCTGCCGCTGTTCGTCCGCGCGGGCGCCATCGTGCCGATGTATCCCTCGATGCTGTTCGACGGCGAGAAGCCGCTCGACGAGCTCACGCTCGACCTGTACCCGCAGGGCGACTCGAAGTACACGCTGTATGAAGACGACGGTTCCACCCGTCGCCACGAGAAGGGCGAGTTCTCCGAGCAGGCCATCGCCATGCAGGCACCCGCACAGGGCAGTGGCGATGTCCGCGTGCACATCGATGCCGTTCGCGGGCAGTACGCCGGCCAGTTGCCGCAGCGCCGGTATGCCTTGCGCGTGCTGAGTCGCCAGCGTCCGCAGGCGGTCGAACTCGACGGCCGCGCGCTGCCGGCGCTGCCCGACCGGGCCGCGTTCGAGGCGGCCGCGGAAGGCTGGTACTTCGATGCCGCCGAGCGGCGCGGCAGCGTGCATGTGCGCACCGCGCCAGTGGACATCCGCCGCGCGCTGGATGTCCGCCTGGGGATTGCAGTGGCCGCCGAACTGCCGGACGACGAGTTCCCGGCCGCACCCGAGCTGGGGCGTGCATTGCCGTCCGACAGCCTGCTCGTGGTCGGCCGTCCGGCCGAGGAACCGGGCCATGCCCTCGAGAACGCCTTCGACGACGACCCGGCGACCTGGTTCCGGACCGTGCGCAACCAGGCCGTGCGCACCGGTGCGCACGAATGGGTGCTTGGCTTCAGCGAACGTCGCCTGATCGACGGCATCGAGCTGGCGCCGCGCAACGACCAGCACTGGAAGCACGGCCAGGTCCGCGATTACGAGGTCTACCTGGCCGACAGCAATGGCGAGTGGGGCGAGCCGGTCAAGCGCGGTCGCCTGGAATTGCAGCAGGGCGTGCAGCGCATCGAGTTCCCGGCACACGCCGGACGCCTGCTGCGCTTCCGCGTGCTGAGCACGCAGAATCCGGACGGCGACGGTGCCAGCGGCAACGATCCGATGGTGTCGGCCGCGCAGGGCGGAAGCGCGCGAGCATTCGACGCGCTGCAACCGCGCGACGTCGGCCCGATCACGCTGTCGACCTTCCGCGTGCTGGAGCACCAGACGGCCGAGCGGACGCCGCAGCAACGCTATCTGTCGGAGCTGACGATGCCGTCGAACGTGGCGGCAAGCGTCGCGCTCGACCACGCCCACGGTGGCGAGTCGGAGATGCGCATGAATGGCCTGCACTTCCGCCGCGGCCTCGGCGTCGGTCCGGACAGCCGCGTCGACCTGCAGTTGCAGGGCGACTGGCGCCTGCTGCGCGCCGACATCGGCATCGACGACCGTTGCCGCGATGCCGGCGGCATGCAATTCCAGGTGTGGGGCGACGACCGCCTGCTCTACGACAGTGGCATGGTCCGCGCGCCGGGCGTGGTCAAGCCCGAGCTCGACATCCGCGGGCTGCACCGCCTGAGCCTGCGCACCGTCGGCGCGCAGGGCGCGAAGCCGGCGCAGGTCTGCGGCAACTGGGCCAACGCCGCACTGATCGGACAGGAGGGCGACGCCGCCACGATCGCCTCGCCCTGAACTAGCACCACCCTCGTCCCGACGCATCTCGACTGCGGCCAAACGGCCGCGGCCCGGGGCGGCTGTTGCCCGGGGTTCGCCTTACGCACGCCAACCGAACACGCCATCCGTCCCGCAGCGCCGTGCGCTGCTGATCGAACAAGGAGCCACAGATGTTGCCTGCACGCCGTCGCTGCATCCCCGCCACCACCTTGTCCATCGCCCTGGCCGCCGCACTGGCCGCAGGGCCGGTCGCCGCGCAGACTGCGCCGCCCGCGCAACCGGCCGCCGACGCAGCAACTGCGCCGGCGCCGGCCGGGGACGACAAGCCGACCGAGATCGACCGCGTCGAAGTCACCGGTTCGAGCATCGGGCGCATCGACGGCGAAACCGCGTCGCCGCTGCAGATCATCAGCAAGCAGGACATCGAGAACATGGGCGCCCGGACCTTGCTCCAGGTGCTCAACAACCTCCCTGCGAACCGACCCGGGCAGATGGATTCCACGTCGCTGTTCACCGGCTCCGACGGCGCCTCGCAGGCCAACCTGCGCGGCATCGGCGCTCAGGGCACGCTGGTGTTGTTGAACGGCCGTCGCCTCTCGTACTACGGCGCACCGGCGGGCTTCCAGACCCAGTTCGTCAACATCGACTCCATCCCGGCCGCGGCGATCGAACGCATGGAGGTGCTGACCGACGGCGCCTCGGCCGTGTACGGTACCGACGCGGTGGCCGGCGTGATCAACGTGATCACCAGGCGAGAGTACAAGGGGCTCGAGGTCACCGCGACCACCGACATGTCATCGCGCATCGACAGCTACGGCGAGCACCAGGCCAGCATCACCGGCGGCTTCGGCGACCTCGACGAGGACCGCTACAACGTCTATGGCACAGTCAACATGTACCGGCGCGACGCGATTCCGCTGAGCGACTTGTACGACAAGAAGCCGAACCAGTTCTACGTCAACAACCCGAACTACATCAACAATCTTCGCCTCGACACCGGCAGCGCGCCGGGCGTGTTCAACCCTGGCAGCTACTTCGCGTTCGATCCGGTCACCGGCGCCCGCGTGCAGGAAGCAGCGCCGACCTGCAACAACGTGATCACCGAAGCCGCCGGAACGCGCTGCGTCTGGCAGACCTGGCTGAACAACGAGATCGACGGCGGCGCCGAGTCGGAGCGCATCACCGCCTACGTCAACGGCCACTTCCTGATGGGTGAGACCACCGAGGGCTTCGCAGAGGCGACCTACACCGACATCGACCTGCGCGCCAACGGCGGCACGCCGCGTGCGTTCGGCACCACCACCGGCAACCCGACCAGTTGGTTCTCGCGCAACACCGGCAACAACGTCAACCAGTTCTTCTACCCGTACATGGGTCCGAACAACGTCTACAACCATGCCAGCCCCGAGCTGAGAGCGTTGATGGGCGGCGTGGTTGGCCTGCAGTACCTTCTGCAGGACGCGGGCGACAACTACTTCGGGCAGCGCAACACCGACAAGAGCTATCGTGCGCTGGCCGGACTGCGCGGCAACATCGGCGACTGGAACTGGGAAACCGCGTTCGCCACCGCCGGCTCGCATTCGACCACCTACCAGACCGTCAACGTGAACCTGGACGGCTTCGAGAAGGCATTCGGCCCGTTCACCACGGACCCGGGCACGGGTCGCGTAATCATCTCCGACAACCCGGCTTACCAGTTCGGCGTGATCAGCGAAGCCAACGCGGCGCTGCTGCGCGAGGCCTACCCGACGTTCGACATCCAGTCCTGGACCCGGCTGCACACCCTGGACGGAAAGGTCGATGGGACGGTCTACACCTTGCCGGCCGGCGAAGTGCGCGCGGCGTTCGGCTTCAACGTCAGCCGCGAGACCTTCTACACCCCGGGCAACGAGGATGCGGCCAACGGCCTGATCACCCAGCAGGGCGGTTCGTGGTTCGATGGCGCGCGCAACACCTACGCACTGTTTGCCGAGGCCGTCGCCCCGATCACCGAGAAGCTGGAGCTGGAAACGGCGCTGCGCCTGGACAAGTATCCGAACTTTGATGCGAACATTGCCCCGAAGATCGGCCTCAAGTACCAGGCGCTGCCGGAGCTGCTGTTGCGCGGCACCTATTCGCAGGGATTCCGCGCTCCCAGCCTGGCCGAGTCCGGCACCGGCGGCGTGTTCGCCCAACTCGGCGGCTTTCGCGACGAGACCCGCTGCAATGAAACCAACGCGATCGCCGGCCTGCTGTTGCAGTCGAGCCGCGCGGGCGACGTGGACCTGGGCAATACGCTGCTCAACTCCGATTGCGGCCGCACCGTGGCACGCATGACCCAGCCCAACCCGGACCTGAAGCCGGAGACGGCCGATATCGCCACGCTGGGCTTTGTGTACGAACCGACCCACTGGTTGTCGGTGTCGGCCGACTATTGGTACATCAGCCGCCGCGACGAGATTGTCGCGCCGGACTTCAGCAGGCCGGAAGACATCATGTCGCTGGGCCGCTTCCCGATCACCGATTCCGACCGCGCCAACGAGGCCGCGCTGGCCGCGATGTGCGCCGACCCGGCCAGCGGCGTGGCATGCCCCGGCACGCTGCCGACCTATACCGTGGGCAACGTCTCCAGCGTCATCGGCCAGTACAAGAACAGGGGCCGTACCCTGGTGGATGGCTTCGATGTCGATGCCCGCAGCCGTTTCGACCTGGGCGAATGGGGCGGCCTGAACATCGGCGTGGCCGCGACCATTGCCAATCGCAACATGTACAACTCCGACGACGGTAGCGGCTGGTACTACGGCAACCTCGTTGGCTACTACGGCAACCCGCGACTGCGCGCCACGTTCAACACGGACTGGAGCCTCAGGAACTGGACCACCAGCTTGTATGTCAACTACGTCGGCAAGACCAGGTGGGCCTTGGAGCAGATCGATGCGCAGGACAACAATACGGAAACCTGCACCGGAGGCTATTTGGACGTGTCCCCAAGCCAGTGCGACGGCGCGCCGTCGTGGTGGACGACCAACCTGGGCGTGAGCTGGAGGCCGACGGAGAAGCTGACGGTGGGCGTCACGGTGAAGAACGTGTTCAACCGCCTTCCGTTCTATGATCCGAACGACTTCATGGCCTTCTCCTCCGCCTACGCAAACAATTTCGGACGGATCTACAGCCTCACCGCCGGTTACAAGTTCTGACGGTTCCATCGCGCCGGCACCTGCCGGCGCCTCGACTGAAGAGAATCAGCAATGAAGCGTAGAGATTTCATCCTTGCAGGCGCCGCACTGGTTGCGGCCAGCCTGCTGCCGTCCACGCCGGCCTGGGCCGCGGGGCGCCGCATCCGCCTGGGTCTGATCGGCACCGGCATGCGTGGTCAGGTGTTGTTGACGGAGCTGTTGCGCCGTGACGATGTCGAGGTCGTGGCACTGTGCGACATCGAACCGATCATGCTGGGCAAGGCCATGGAGATGGCGGCCAAGGCCGGAAAGACCGCGCCGAAAACGTACGGACAGGACGGCGATGCGCACGCCTACCGACGCTTGTTGCAGCAGCGTGGCCTGGACGCGGTGATCATCGCCACGCCGTGGGAGTGGCACGCGCCGATGGCGATCGACGCCATGGAGGCCAAGGTCGCGGTGGGCTGCGAAGTGGTGGCCGGCATCAGCCTGCAGGACCACTGGGACGTGCTGTCGACGCAGTTGCGCACCGGCACGCCCTACATGCTGCTGGAGAACGTCTGCTACCGCCGCGACGTGATGGCCGCGCTGCAGATGGTGCGCGCCGGACTGTTTGGCGAACTGGTGCACCTGCAGGGCGGTTACCAGCACGACCTGCGTGCAGTGAAGTTCAACTCCGGCGACCCGTCGCAGCCCTACGGCAGTGGCGTGGAGTTCGGACCCAAGGGCTGGTCGGAGGCGCGCTGGCGCACCGAGCACTCCGTGCAGCGCAACGGCGAGCTGTACCCCAGCCACGGCATCGGCCCGTGCGCGATGTACACCGGCATCAACCGTGGCAACCGCTTCACCCACATCAACAGCTTCGCCAGCAAGGCGCGCGGGTTGCACGACTACACCGTGGCCAGGAGCGGTGGCAACACGCACCCGAGCACGAAGGTCAAGTTCAAGCTCGGCGACGTCGTCACCACGACGCTGGCCTGCGAGAACGGCGAGACGATCATCCTGCAGCACGACACCTCGCTGCCAAGGCCCTACTCACTGGGCTTCCGCGTGCAGGGAACGCACGGCCTGTGGATGGACCTCAACCAGTCGATCCATATCGAAGGCCGCAGCCCTGCGCACAAGTGGGAGCCGTTCCAGGCCTACCAGGACGAGTTCGATCACCCGCTGTGGCGCAAGTACGCCGACGATGCCGCCAGTGCCGGACACGGCGGCATGGACTACTTCGTGATTCACGCCTTCGTCGAAGCGGTCAAGGCGCGGGCGCCGATGCCGATCGACATCTTCGACGCGGTGACCTGGAGCGCCATCACGCCGCTGTCGGAACAGTCGATCGCGGAAGGCTTCAAGACCCTGGACTTCCCGGACTTCACCAAGGGGCTATGGGCGTCGCGCAAGCCGATCTTCGCCTTCGACGCGAACTACTGACGGCCCGCAAGGACCGGGGCGCGCGGCAACTGCCACGCGCCCCGGATTCTGCATGACTGCACCGGATCAGCTGCGGAAGAACGCGAGCAGATCGGGATTGATCACGTCGGCATGGGTCGTGCACATGCCGTGCGGGTAACCCTTGTAGACCTTGAGGGTGGCGTTGCGCAGGAGCTTGGCCGACAGCAGTGCCGAGTCGGCGATCGGCACGATCTGGTCGTCGTCACCGTGCATCACCAGGGTCGGTACTTCGATGCGCTTGAGGTCCTCGGTGAAGTCGGTTTCCGAGAACGCCGCGATGCAGTCGTACTGCGCCTTGGCACCGCCCATCATGGCCTGTCGCCACCAGTTCGCCCGGACCGCCTCCGAGAGCGGCGTTCCCGGACGGTTGTAGCCGTAGAACGGCACCGGGAAATCCCAATAGAAACCGGCACGGTTGGCGGCAAGTCCCTTGCGGATGCCGTCGAACACGTCGCGCGGCAAGCCGCCCGGATTGGCCGCGGTCTTCAGCATCTGCGGCGGCACCGCGCCGATCAGCGCCAGCTTGGCGACACGGCCCGCGCCGTGGCGGGCGACATAGTGCGCGGCCTCGCCGCCACCGGTCGAATGGCCGACGTGGATCGCATCGCGCAGGTCCAGGTGTGCCGCCACGGCCGCGAAGTCCGCTGCATAGGTGTCCATGTCGTTGCCGGTCGCCGTCTGGCTCGAGCGGCCGTGGCCACGCCGGTCATGGGCGATGACGCGATAGCCCTGGTCGAGGAAGTACAGCATCTGCGTGTCCCAGTCGTCGCTGCACAGCGGCCAGCCATGATGGAAGACGATCGGTTGACCGCTACCCCAGTCCTTGTAGTAGATCTCGGTGCCGTCTTTGGTGGTGATCGATTGCATGTCGTGGTTCCTCGTGGGGGACGTGGGGGACACTTTGGAGCGGGCGGGTGCAGCGCGGGTGGCGGACAGGGGAATGGCGGCCATGACCGCGGCGCCCAGGCTCGATGCGAGCAGAAGGCGACGGGTCGGGTCGACGGCGTCGGCGGCGGTGACCACAGCAGGGCTGGCGAGGCTCTCGCGATCGCCGGACGAAGGTTTGCGCATCGGAGTGTTCTCCGGAAATGGGCAGAAGGAGTGGCGCCGGTCGATGGCGCGTTTTTGCGTGTGTGTGAACCATAGAAATCAAACCGTCGCGCCGGTAGGCCTGCGCCGGTGCCCACGCTGTTGACCTCGGCGCACCAATGGCTGGCATCCGATCGCGCCACCCATCGATGGCATGCATTGATGCTGCCCAGGCAACACCGTGGGCCTGCCGGAGACGCTACCGGCTGCGTTGCGCGAGACCTAGGATCGAACGATCCGCGCCCACGACCGTGGACCGGATCGTCCTGCATCCCGAACGGAGCGCTGCCATGACATCGAGCAACACCCCCTCGCGCCTTCTCGCCGGTGTGCCGGTGCCGGACACACCGCTGGTCGCCAGGGCCATCGACTTCGCCCGCGCGCACAGCGACGAATACCTGTTCAACCACGTCATGCGCTCGTGGCTGTTCGCCACATTGATCGCACAGAACAAGGCGGAGCCGTACGACGCCGAGGTCCTGGCCGTGTCGGCAGTGCTGCACGACATCGGTCTGACCGATGCGGTGAGCGGTTCGCTGCGTTTCGAGGTGGAAGGCGCCAATGCGGCGCGCACCTTCGCCCGCGAGCATGGCGTCGATGAGCGTCGGACCCAGCTCATCTGGGACAGCATCGCGCTGAACTCGACGCCGTCGATATGCCTGCACAAGGAAGCCGAAGCCGCGCTGTGCGTGCTGGGCGTGGGTCTGGACTGGGGCGGCTGGGGCATTGACGGCATTCCGCCCGATCAGCTCGCGCGTATCGTTGCCGAGTTCCCGCGCCTCCAGTTCAAGAAGGGATTCAGCAAAGCCATCTGCGGCATCTGCGAGAGGCACCCGGAGACCACCTACGACAATTTCGCGCGCGACTTCGGCGAGCGGCTGGTGCCGGGTTATCGGGCACCGTCGATGGTGGACGCCCTCCAGGGCGCACCTTTCCTCGAGTAGTTGCCTGCACTAGTTGAGCAATGCCGCCTGGTTGGCGGCAATGCGTCGGAGCTTCTCCGGATTGCGCTGCACGTAGACCTGCGTGATGTGCTCGCCGTCGGTGTCGTACGACTGCGCCGATTCGAGCTTGCCGCCGATATAGCGCAGCACGCCGAGGCGGCCGTTGATCGTGGTGAGGCGGATCTCCAGCTGGTCCTTGCCGCGCAGCGTGCAGGCGAACAACAGCTGTGCGATGCGATCTCCGCCGACCAGGGGCTTGGGGAAGGTGGTGACGATGCCACCGCCGTCTCCGACCAGGGTGGCCGATTCGGCCATCATCGACTTCATCGCCTGGAAGTCGGCATTGCTCCAGGCTTCGGCGAAACGCTGCATGAGACGCTGGTGGGCTTCGGCCGACACGACATAGCGTGGCCGCTCCTCGCGCAGCTGGCTCTTGGCCCGGTGCACGATCTGGCGGCAAGCGGCTTCGCTCTTGTCGAGCGTTGCGGCGATGTCGCTGTAGTCCGCATCGAAGACTTCGCGCAGCAGGAACGCGGCACGCGCTTCCGGCGATAGCCGCTCGAGTACGGTGAGGAAGGCGATGGACAGGTCGCTCGATGCTTCCTGGAGTTGTTCGGGCGTGGTCGGGCCGTCGGTGAGGACCGGCTCCGGCAACCAGATACCGACGTAATGCTCGCGGTCGCTGCGCGCCTTGCGCAGGCGGTCGATGGAACGTCGCGTGGTGGTGGTGACCAGCCAGGCTTCGGGATCGACGACCGCGGCGGCGTCGGCCTCGTGCCAGCCCAGCCAGACATCCTGGACGACATCCTCCGCCTCGGCGACGGAGCCAAGCATGCGATAGGCCACGCCGAGCAGGCGTGGCCTTAGACGAGTGAAGATGTCGGTAGCGCCTTCCATACGACAAGGTCGAAACAGAAGGCGCGATTGTGACGGCCGGGGCGTTTGGCGGGCGTGGAGGCCGCCAGGCGCCCGCGCCCTCCATCGATCCCAGGGACAACCCCCCGTCAGGGGACGGGGGTCAGCGCCGGCTTGCCGGCATCCTTGAGCAGGAACACCAGGAACTTCGCGGGCTTGTCCTTGCTGGCGTTGCGCCCGACCGTGTGCAGGTCGGCAGGGCCCTCGTGGAAGCTCTGCCCCGGCAGGAGCGTGACCTCCTTGCCGCCCTTCACGCCCATCACGATCGAGCCCTCCAGCACGTAGATGAATCCGTGCGCATCGTGGCGATGCACCGGGTCGGCACCGCCGGGTGGATACTCGACGGTGATCATCAGCACTTCCTTGCCCGGGTACTCGGGCAGTGCCTGGGTCATGACCGGGGTAACGACGGGGGGAGGTGCGTCGCTACCGTGCAGGCCATGGGCCCCGACACTGCCCGAGAAGAACAGGGCCGCCACGAGAAAACCTGAGTGAATGCGCATCGGATGACTCTTGTGACAGTGGCTGGGCCGCTCAGGAGCCGGGAATCACGGCGGGCTTGCCGGCATCCTTGAGCATGAACACGACGAACTTCGCCGGCTTGTCGCGGCTGGCATTGCGGCTGACGGTGTGGATGTCGCCCGGCGATTCGCTCCAGCTCTGACCCGCCGTCAGCGTGACCTCCTTGCCACCCTGCACCGCCATCACCACCGAACCTTCGATGACGTAGACGAACGCGTGGGCGTCGTGGTGGTGCAGCGGCGAGGAGCCGCCCGGCGGATAGTCAACGGTGAGGATCAAGCCTTCCTTGCCCGGATACTCGGGCAGCGCCTTGGTCAGGATCGGTTTGACGATCGGGGCCGGGGCGCCGTGGGTGTGCTGGGCCTGCGCCGTCGTGATGCCGGACAGCAGCAGTGCCGCCAGTGCCAGTGAATGGTGGATGCGCATGGATGTCTCCTGTGCGTGCCGGTCGCGACCGGCACATTGGTGGCCAACAGGTGGTTTCAGGACAGCCCGGCCTTGTCCAGGCCGAAGGCCTTGTCGGCGGTGCCCGGCGTGGTGCGGAAACCCACGTTGACGCGGTTCCAGGCGTTGATAGCCATGATGTCGTAGGTGAGGTCGACGATTTCCTGCTCCGACAGCTGCGTGCGCACGCGGTCGTAGACCTCGTCGGGCACGCCCAGCGGCGACAGCTGCGTCAGCGCTTCGGTCCAGGCCAGCGACGCGCGCTCACGCGGGGAGAACAACTGCGACTCACGCCAGGAGGCCAGGTGGTGCAGTCGCAGCGGACGCTCACCGTGGATGGTGGCCTCCTTGATGTGCATGTCGAGGCAGAACGCGCACCCGTTGATCTGCGAGGCGCGGATGTTGACCAGGTCGTGGATCGACTGCTCGATCGACGACTTCTGGGTCAGCATGCTGAATTCGACGAACTTCTTGAACAGCTCGGGGGACTGCTTCTGGTAGTCGAGGCGTTGGCTCATGGCGGACTCTCCGTTCTTGAATGGGGGAGGGCTGGCCGGCGGTCGCCGTCCTGCTTGGGCGCCAATCTAGGCACCGCGCCGTCGCCGCGGTAGATCGCCGCCCGGACGCGCAGTGTTGAGCGCGACGCACCAATGGCCTGTCACAGACGCGCCCGCCGCTACGACCTAGATGCATGACGACAGCCACAGGAAGCCCTGCCATGCCATCGAAGGCAGATCGCATCTGGTCCGTATTCATTTCCGCGCTCGATGGACTTGAACCGGATGTCCGTGCGGCGTTCCTGCTGCACGAGGTATTCGAGGCCAGCTACGACGAGATCGCCCGGCTGATCGGCGAACCGGCGGACACCTGCCGGGCCCACGTCGAGTACGCCCGCGAACACACGCTGACGTACCTGCAACCCATGTGTGACAAGAAAAAGGCGCCGCCGCAATGAACGCACTGCCCAAGCCCCCGACCGATCAACACGATCAGCTGGCATCGAGTTTCTCGGCCAGCTATGCCGGCGTCGTGGCCTTCATCACGGTGGCCACCGAGGGCAGCTTCGCCCGCGCCGCCGATCGCCTCGGAGTCGGGCGCTCGGCGGTCAGCCGCAGCGTGCAGAAGCTGGAAGGACAACTCGGCGCGCGCCTGTTCTCGCGGACGACGCGTTCGACCACGCTCACCGCCGAAGGCGAGCTGTTCTTCGAGAACTGCCGGCCCGGCGTCGAGCGCATCGTGCAGGCGCTGGAGGAAATGCGCGACCTGCGCGACGGCCCGCCGCGCGGACAGTTGCGGATCAGTGCCACGCATGGCTTCGGCCGCAAGGTCATCGCGCCGCTGATGAGCGAGTTCCACATGCGCTACCCCGGCATCGCGATCGAGCTGCTGCTCGACGAACGCACCCCCGACCTCGCCGTTGACCGGGTCGATGTCGCCTTCCGCGAAGGCCGCCTCGACGACAGCCAGGTGATCGCCAAGCAGATCATCCCGATGCAGATGGTCGTGTGCGCATCGCCGGACTACGCCCGCAGGCAGGGCCTGCCGGCATCGATCGAGGAGCTCGACGCGCATGCATGCATCAACCGCAGGCTTCCGAACGGACGGTTGCGCAGCTGGGACTTCAAGGTCGACGGCAGGCCGCACAGCGTGACGCCGCAGGCCGACATCGTGGTCAACGATGACGACCTGATGCTGCATGCGCTGATGGAGGGCCAGGGGCTGGCGCAGATCCCGGCCTTTGAGGTTTGCGACGAACTGCGCAAGGGCACGCTGGTGACCTGCCTGGCCCAGTTCTCACCCGACGACCGCGGTCACTACCTGTGCTACCTGAGCCGGCGGCAGCTGCCAAAGCGCGTCCGCGCCTTCATCGACTTCATCACCACGCAGGTGCGCGCGCTGGACCTGGACTTTGCCACCGCTCTGCCGCGCACACATGGCGACGCCGTCGACGCCGAAGCGGCCCCAGTGGAGGCCACCGCCGATGCGCATCGCAGCAATGGCGGTGCCATCGCGGGCTGATCGGGGGTGATTGGGCGATTGGTGCGCGTGGGGAAACACCGTGCATCCGGCCGCAGGGCTACTGCGGTCCAGGCCCCACACCTAGCATCGCCCCGGAATCACCGCTTTCCGGTACACGGGCGCCGGCGTTCGCAGTCCCGTATGCAAGGACGAGGCACGAAGGACGGACACGCTTCGTGCATGACACAACGACAGGGACAAACCATGAGCCAGTTGAAGCCACCTCCGGTAAGCCTGCTCGACAAGTATTACGGAGAAGACGCCGAGGCCATCTACACCGGTCGCGTGCGCATAACCGGTGGCGAGGCGGCGCACGGTCGCGCCTCCGGCATCGCCAGGTCCGACGACGGTTCCCTCGAGGCGCATCTGCGCCTGCCCGCGGAACTTGGCGGCCCCGGTGGTGGCAGCAACCCCGAGCAGCTGATGGCGGCCAGTTATGGCGCCTGCTTCCACGGCGTGCTCAAGCTGCTGGCGATCCGGTCTGGCCTGGACCTGCAGGACGCCACCGTCGATGCCGCCGTCACCTTCGCGCGTGACCCGATGGACGGACTGTTCCTGTTGTCGGCGGAAATCCGGGTGTACCTGCCGGGCATCGAGCGGGCCTGTGCCGCCGAGCTGGTCCGCAACGCAGAGCGCATCTGCCCCTACGCAAAGATGTTCAGGGATGGCATCGACCACGTCGTGGCGCTTGCACCCGAGAACGAGTCGCCGCCCGGCGGCGCCGCAGCCTGAACCGCCACGCCGGAACAAAGCCGGCAGGACAGACCGCCATGGCCCTGAAGATCGTCCGTATCCATCCGAAGAACCGGCTCCTGGCCTGGGTCGAGGACCGGCTGCCCGTGACCTCGTTCGTGGCTGCGCACACCAGCCGCTACTACGCGCCGAAGAACTTCAACATCTGGTACCTGTTCGGCGCGCTGGCGAGCGTGGCACTGGTCAACCAGCTGGTCACGGGCATCTTCCTGGCGATGCACTTCAAGCCGTCGGCCACCGAGGCGTTCTCGTCGGTCGAGTACATCATGCGCGACGTGGAGTGGGGCTGGCTGATCCGCTACATGCACTCCACGGGGGCATCGCTGTTCTTCGTGGTGATATACCTGCACATGTTCCGCGCGCTGCTGTACGGATCGTACAAGCGGCCGCGCGAGCTGGTGTGGATCCTGGGCATGACGATCTACCTGGTGCTGATGGCCGAGGCGTTCATGGGTTACGTGCTGCCCTGGGGCCAGATGTCGTTCTGGGGTGCCAAGGTGATCATCTCGCTGTTCGGCGCCATCCCGGTGGTGGGCGAAAGCCTGCAGCACTGGGTCATGGGCGACTACGTGCCCGGCGATGCCACGCTGAACCGCTTCTTCTCGCTGCACGTGATCGCGCTGCCGATCATCCTGCTGTTGCTGGTCACCGTGCACATCCTGGCGCTGCACGAGGTCGGTTCCAACAATCCCGACGGCATCGAGATCCACGAGAACAATGGTCCGGACGGAAACCCGCTGGACGGCATCCCGTTCCATCCCTACTACTCGGTCGAGGACCTGCTGAGCACGGTGGTGTTCATTCTCATCGCCGCGTTCCTGATCTTCTTCGTTCCGACCGTGGGCGGTCTGTTCCTGGAGCACGACAACTTCACCGAGGCCAACCCGCTGGTCACGCCCGAGCACATCAAGCCGGTGTGGTACTTCACGCCGTACTACGCGATGTTGCGCGTCATCCCGCACAAGCTCAGCGGCGTGATCGTGATGGCCCTGGCGATCGGCGTGCTGTACCTGATGCCGTGGATCGATCGAGGCAAGGTCCGCTCGATCCGCTATCGCGGACTTGGCTACAAGATCGCGCTGGGACTGTTCGCCATCGCCTTCGTGCTGCTCGGTGCCATCGGCATCGGCGCGGTGGCGCAGATGTTGCCGGGTCTGCTCGGCGAAGGCATCGACGTGAACGTCATCGAGAACTGGATCGGTCGCGTGCTCGTGGCCATCTACTTCGGCTTCTTCGCTTTCACCTGGGTGTACACCCACTTCGGCATCGAGCGGACCCGCCCGTTGCCGGAACGGGTGCGGTAGTCGCAATACCGCTCGACCAACGATCAGACGCAGGAGATCCACCATGCATACCGGCAAGTCATACAAGCTTCCAGAATTCCTGCTCTGGACGCGTCGTTCGATCTACGTCCTGTTGCTGCTGACCGTCATTCCGGTGGTGCTCTACGAGGTGGTGGGCCTGACCTGGCTGGCAATTCCGTGGGGCGTGGTATTCCTGCTGGGTGCGACGGTGGCGCTGTCGGCCGGCTTCAAGAACGTGCAGACCTACAACCGCACCCAGGATGCCCAGCAGGTCTGGTCGCAGATCGCCAGCAGCAGCCGGATCTGGGGCGCGATGTGCCGCGACCTGGTCGCCGACCCGGCACGCGCGCGATCGCTGATGGACCGGCACCTCGCCTGGCTGGCAGCCCTTCGTCACCAGATGCGCGAAGTGAAGCCGTGGGAGAACGCCGACAAGGCCTACAATGCCGAGTACCTGCGCCTGTACACCATCCCCGAGCGTGAGCGCTCGCTGGAATCGGAGCTGGCGCGCTACCTGCCCTGCGACGAAGTGGCGCCGATCCTGAACTCGCGCAGCAAGGCCCTGCAGGTGCTCGGCCTGCAGAGCAGGGCGACCAAGGCGATGCTCGCCGATGGCCAGTTGACCATGGCTGGCTTCACGGACATGCAGAAGTCGATCCGCGACTTCCAGGACCTGCAGGGACGCAGCGAGCGCATCAAGAACTTCCCGTACCCGCGCCAGCACGCCTTCATCAACACCCTGTTCGTCAGGATCCTGTGCGTGCTGCTGCCGTTCGGCATGATCGGCGAGTTCGAGCGGCTCAACGATGTCGTCGATGGCTGGGCCAGGGGCCACATGGTCTGGTTCGTGATTCCGCTGAGCCTGCTGATCTGCTGGATGTACACCTCGCTCGACCAGGTCGGCGAAAGCACCGAGAACCCGTTCGAGGGCGGCGCCAATGACGTGCCGATCAGCCAGATCTGCGAGGACGTCGAGAACGACCTGCGCGAGTTGCTGGGCGAAGCGCCGATCGCGGCCGCTGCGCAGGCGGAAAGCGACATCGTGATGTAGCCGGGCCGCGTTCCGGTACGCCACGAGGATATTGAGTCACACCCCACTGGAGACAGACATGAAGATCGTAGTCATCGGCGGCACAGGGCTGATCGGCACCAAGCTGTGCAACAACCTGCGCGAGCTCGGGCACGAGGCCGTTGCCGCGGCGCCGAACACCGGCGTCAACACCATCACCGGCGAAGGCCTGAAGGAGGTGCTGCAGGGCGCCGACGTCGTAGTGGACGTGGCGAACTCGCCCTCGTTCGAGGACAAGGCGGTCATGGAGTTCTTCCAGACCTCCGGCCGGAACCTGCTGGCGGCCGAAGCCGCTGCGGGCGTGAAGCACCACGTCGCGCTGTCGGTCGTCGGCTCGGACCGCAAGCCAGGCAATGCCTACTTCCGCGCCAAGCTGGCACAGGAGGACCTGATCAGGGAGTCGGGCATGCCGTACACGATCCTGCGCGCCACCCAGTTCTTCGAGTTCCTCAATGCCATCGCCCACTCCGGCGCCAAGGGCGAGGCCATCCACATCTCCACCGCCGCGTTCCAGCCCCTGGCCGCCACCGACGTGGCGGCGACGCTGGCGAAGGTGACCGTGGCCGAGCCGAAGAACCAGGTCGTGGAAGTGGCCGGCCCCGACCGTCGCCCGATGTCGGACTTCGTCCAGGACTACCTGAAGTTCTACAAGGAGGCGCCGAACATCGTCGCCGATGCCGGCGCGGAGTACTTCGGCGCGCCGATCGACGACAACTCGCTGACGCCGGGCCCGAACCCGATTGTTGGGGCGATCGGGTTCGAGGAGTGGCTTAAGACGTCGCCGCCGCCGCCGCCGCCGCCGCCGCGCTGAGTCCACGGCAGCTGTTTGGAACGATGGCGAGGACGGCGGCGCGACGTCCTCGCCTGAGGCGCGCCGCTGCGCATCGATGGTGGCGATGTGGTCTGGAGCGCATCGCGCACTGCGGTGTACGCACAATACGTGACAGCAAGCGTGCCAAGACTAGTCTGATGGTGGGGGAGCAACGCGGCGACTAACCTGCGGGCCGCGTTGCTACCTATTCCCCGCACTGACATGAGCAAGCCGGCGGCACCTGCGGCCCCATCCTCCCGTGGTGCCGATGGCAAGCGTGGACTTGCGCGGCGCCTGGCGCATGCGGTTGTGATCCTGGTGCTGCTCGCGGCGTGCGCGACCGCACTCGCGCAGCAGCAGCCCGTGCGGCTTACCCCCGAGGAGAGCGCATGGCGTGATTCTCATCGCAGCGTGCGCATCGGCGTACTCGCAGGCGATCACTTGCCTGGAGAGAGCTGGGCGGCGGGTCGACCGGAGGGCTTCAGCGTCGACTATGCCCGCTTGCTGGTGGAGCGTGCGGGAATGCACGCCGATTTCCGACCCTATGTCGACTGGGAGCAGGTGGCCTTTGGTCCGCCCGGCGAACATCTGCCGTATGACCTGTTGCTGGGCCAGGCGCCACACGTCAACGAGCCCGATCGGTTCGGGCTGCTCAAGCCGTACGACGCCGGCCGGTTCATGCTGGTGGCCAGGCGCGACGACACGCGCATGGCCAGCGGACAGAACCTCGTCTCCGCGCGCCTGGTGGTCGAGCGTCGCTTCCGCGGCCTTGCCACCCGCCTGTCGGAGCGGTTCCCGAGCGCCAAGCTGCTGTACAGCGACGACGGGGGTTCCGCGCTGGAGATGGTCGCCGCCGGCCAGGCCGATGCCTATATCGGTGCCACCTGGGTGCGCACGCGCATGCTGATGCAGCAGCGCAACGCCGATGACCTGGTGATGCTCCGGGAGGTCGACATTCCGCGGGCGCCGGTGAGCCTGGCCGTGCCCAAGGACCGGCCAGTCCTGATGCGGATCCTGGTCAAGGCCGAAGCCACGCTGGCTGCCGCCGATGTCGAACGGCTGCGAAAGCGGTGGGGGTTCATGCAGGAAGCGCCACCGGATCCACCACGCGCAGCCGGCCTGGACAGCCACGAACGCGCCTGGCTGGAAGCGCAGAGGCCACTGCGCGTCGGCTACGAGATCGATCGCGCGCCGTACTCGCACGCTGACAGCGAAGGCGGCTTCGGTGGTGTCGCGGCCGACTATGTCGCCCTGCTCGGCCGCGAACTGGGCCTGCGCCTGGAGCTGGTGCCGGCGCAGGACTGGGCCAGCCTGCAGAAGATGGTGCGTGCGCGAACGATCGACATTGTCGCCGCCACGCTGCCGGAGGACTTCGACTCGCGCGACCTGCTGGTCAGTCGCCCCTACGCGCACTTTCCGGGTGTCATCGTCACGCGCCAGCACGGGACGGCGATCGTAGGCCCCGAAGACCTGGTCGGCAGGACCGTGGCCGCGCGCCAGGAGGCCGGCGTGATCCACGCCCTTCGCGCCGCGCTGCCGCGCACGCGCCTGGTCCCGGTCGGCAGCAACGAGGCAGGGCTCGACATGGTGACTGCCGGTGAAGTCGACGCCTACGTGGGCACGCTGCCGGCCATCGATACGCTGATCCGCGGCCGATACGCCGCGAAGCTGCGCATCGCCGGTCCCGTCGGTGCCGACCAGGAGTTCGCCATCGGCATCACGCCCGAGCATGCCAGGTTGCTGCCGCTGGTGAACCGCGTGCTGGCGCAGGTGACCGAGGCCGAGCACCAGTCGATCCGCAGTCGTTGGCTGACCACCGAGTACCGCTATGGCGTGCCGTGGCCATGGGTGATGGCCGGGCTGGTGACGGGCGGAGTGATCCTGCTGGTTGGTGCGGTGGCGTATGCGCGGCTGCGCAGCGCGTGGCGCGCACATGCCAAGGCGGAGTCGGAGCTGGCCGCGCAGCTTCGCTTCCAGCAAAGCCTGCTGGAGACCATCCCGCATCCGGTGTTCGTCAAGGACGTCGAGGGTCGCTACCAGGCGGTGAACGAAGCTTACGAGTCGATGTTCGCGGTGACGCGCATGCAGTTGCTCAACCGCACGCTCGCGCAGACGCACCACCTGAATCCGAGCGACGAGGAGGAGGCAAACCGGATGGATGTCGGTGTGCTCGTCACCGGCCGCAGGCGACGCATGGAGTTGCGGCTGCCGCCGCTGCAACCGCAGGGCAAGCCGCGCGACGTCATCCTCTGGCTGCATCGGTTCAATCTCGCCCCGGACCAGGTCGGTGGCCTGCTTGGCACGCTGGTCGATGTAAGCGACATCCGCGAGGCCGAGGCGCGTGCGCGTGCATCCGAACAGCGCCTGATCGATACCAACGACCGCCTGCCGGGCGTGATCCTGCGCATCAGCGTGCAGCCCGGCGGCCGGATCGTGTACGACTACATCGCCGGACAGACCCAGGCGCTGTTCGGGAGGTCGCGCTCGGAGCTGCTCAGGTCCGGGCGGCGCATGCACGCGGTCGCTACGGGCGAGCCCGACCCAGTCGGGCCACTTCCTGTCCAGGAAGAGCCCGACCACGTGCTGGCCGCGATCAACGAGATCGTTGCCAGCGGTACCCGCCACGAGGTCGAGTTCCGCATGCGGGTCAAGGGCGAGATGCGCTGGACGCGTGCATCCAGCGGCACGCCACGGCGCGAGGCCGACGGCAGTGTGGTGTGGTGCATCTACTTCGCCGACATCACCGACGAGAAGCAGCAGGCGCAGGCGCTGGTCGAAGCCACCGACGCCGCGCGGGCGGCGGTGTTGGCGCGCAGCAGTTTCCTGGCGATGATGAGCCACGAGATCCGCACGCCCATGGCCGGTGTGCTGGGCCTGGTCGAGCTGATGGCGCACGCGCCGATGGATCGCGAGCAGGCGCGCATGCTCGGCATGGTCCAGGACTCGGCCGGATCGCTGCTGCAGATCCTCGACGACGTGCTCGACTTCTCGCGGATCGAGTCCGGGCGCCTGGACCTGGACCTGAACCCGTTCGACCTGCGCACCGTCGCCGACAACGTCATGGGCCTGTTCTCGGCGCGCGCGCACGAGAAGCGCGTGCGCCTGTACGCGACCATCGACTGGCGCCTGGCCGGCACGCACCAGGGCGATGCGGTACGCATCCGACAGGTGATCACCAACCTGGTCAGCAACGCGCTCAAGTTCACCGAGTCGGGCCATGTCGAACTGCGCATCGAGCTGGCAGGCGAGGAGCACGGCCTGCAGCGAATCCGCATCAGAATCACCGACACCGGCATCGGCATCGAGCCGCAGCAGCTGGCACGATTGTTCCAGCCGTTCGTGCAGGCGGACGATTCGATCAGCCGTCGTTTCGGTGGCACCGGGCTGGGGCTTTCGATCTGCCAGCGCCTGGCGCAGATGATGGGCGGCTCAGTCCATGTCGCCAGCACGCGCGGGCAGGGCACGACCTCGACGCTGGAGCTGTCGCTGCCGATCGTCAGCGATGTCGAGCCGCACGAGAAGATTGTCGGCAAGACGGCGCTGCTGTGCACGCGCGACCCGATGTTCGAGCGGGAGTTGGCCAACACGCTGTCGACGCTCGGCTTCAACCTGATGGAGGTCGGCCCGGACGAACTGCGCGAGGCGCAGGCCAGCGACGCCGAGTTGTTCGTGGTCGACATCGAGCTTGTCCGCGAAGGCTGCCTGCCTGACGGCGCGCGCTACCTGTGCCTGGTCGACTCGGCCGATGTGCGCGGATTCCAGGTGGATGACGGCGAGGTGTCGTTGAGCGGCAGCCCGCTGCTGACGGCGGCCGCCGCCGAAGCCTGCTGCGCGGCGCTGGGCCTGGAGCCGCCCAATGGCGCGTTGCCGCAACCCGGCATGTATGCACCACGCGCGGCACGCATCCTCGTTGCCGAGGACCATATGACCAACCGCGCCGTCATCGCCCGCCAGCTCGAACGCCTGGGCTACGCGCACACCCTGGTGGAGGATGGCGAGCAGGCGCTGGAGGCGTTGACGCTGCAGAGCTACGACTTGCTGATAAGCGACTGCCACATGCCGCTGCTGGACGGTTTCGCACTGACGCGACGGATCCGCGAGCAGGAAGCCGGAACGGGTCGCCATCTGCCCATCGTCGCGCTGTCGGCCAGTGCCTTGCCCGAGGAGGTGCGGCGTTGCCACGACGCCGGCATGGACGACTTCCTGGCCAAGCCGGTGCAAATGCTCGATCTCGACAGGAAGTTGTCGACCCACCTGCAGCACGCGCTGCCGGAGCCGGTTCCCGAGATCACGCCCATATCGTCGCGGACCAGCCGCAAGCTGGCGCGGCTGACCGAGCTGTTCGGCGGCGAAGCGTCGCTGCGCGAAGTACTGGAGGGTCTGCTGGATTCGAGCCGCCGCGACATGGCGGCGCTGGATGTGGCCGTCGAGGCGGGCGACGAGGCCCTGCAGCGCGACATCCTCCACCGCATCGACGGTGCCCTGTTGCTGCTGGCTGAAGGGGACCGCGATCCGTTGCGAATGTCGCACCTGGATCACACGCAGCGGCGATCGATGCTGGATGCCCGGATCGGCCACCTGGAAACGGTGATTGCCACGCTCGACCCCGGACGCCCCGTATCAAGAGCGGTGAACTAGCCCGCGAAACCGCCGACAACGTTCGCAGTGACACGCTGCCGGCGGCGAACGTATCAGATCTCGCGCAGGCGATCGAACTCCAGCCGGGCCTCGATCGGTGTGGCAATGACGTTCTGGTGGACCATGCCCGGGAACCGGTTGTCGCTGTTGCCGGCATGGTTGTCGGCGCTGTAAAGGTACGGCAGGTGCGACCAGCAGCGGTAGCCGGCGTCCTTGAGGGCCTTCACTTCGGCCGCAGCCTGCTCGATCCCGCCCAGGCGCACATAGATCGTCGGGCGGAAGCGGCGAACCGATTCGTCGGCGCCCTGCAGCAGCGCGACCAGCGTGCCGGGCAGGTTGACCTTGATCAGGTTCAGGCCGTCCATTGCGAGGCTGTCGATGCTGGCGCAGCGCACGCGCTCGCCGTCGTTGCCGTTGCGATTCGGGCGAGCGTCGAGCTGGCGGGTGGTGGCGGTCTCGCGTCCCAGCCATACCGAATGCGTGTGCACGTTGACCAGACCGTTGAGCGCGACGTTGGCGCACAACTGCTGAAACTCGAGGCGGCGCGGTTCGGCGACGTGCACCTGGCCCTTCTCGCCGACAGTGCGCGACAGCCACAGCGCATGCGCGCCGTAGTCGCCACCGAACTCGAGCACGCTGTGTCCTTCCTGGATCAGGCCACTGAGCAGATCGAGTTCCTGCTCGGCCCATTCACCGTAGCTGTGCAGCGAGCGCGCGGCGAGGTTGTCGAGTGAGACGGAAGCGGTGACGCCGTAGCGGGTTTTCCAGAGGCGCTGAACGCCGTCGAGGGAGAGTGCGGGGGTATCCATGGGGGAGGTCCTGGGTAATTACGGTGGGGCGGCGGGTCGGTGCAGCTGGCGGTGGGTCGGTTTCAAATCGGAGTGCTTCGAACTGGCTTGCTTCAGATCGTCTGCTTCGGATCCGGTTGCTTCATGCGCGGTGCCTCAAAGGGTGGTGTTGGCCATGCGCATGCTCTGGTTCAGGCGCTTCCAGTGCGGGTCCTGTCCGGCCGGGTCGAGCGTGCTGGTCCAGCGCGCATCGGCCTGGCGCCAGATCGGCATCAGGTCGGCACGGGCAGCGCCGGCTTCCCAGGCCGCGGCGCACAGCTCGCTGGCCGCGCGCGGTTCGTCACTGGTCAGGTGCACGCTGGCGACGATCTGCAACGCATCGGCGTCGTTCGGCGCGAGGTCCAGCAGGCGGCTGGCAAGCTGCTTCATCCGAATCGCCGCCTGCGGCCGCGGTTCTGCCGGCAGCTGTGCGGGCGACAGCGCGATCGCCACCAGCGCCTTCAACGCGCACAGCAATGCGCGTGCCTCGTTCTCCGGTGCCTGCGCAGCGGTTTCGGCCAGCCGCGCTGCCGAAGCAAGGTGGGAATGCTGCGGGACGCCTTCGGTGAGCCTGGCTTGTTCGAGGTGGATCTCCGCGGCTTCCAGGTCGACCAGCGCCGGCGGCAGCTCACCCGGTGCGATACCGGCCAGCAGCGTGAGCGCCTGCTCGAGCGTATGCCAGCGGGTCAGGCCGAACTCGCGGCGGGCGCGCATGCGCAGGTAATAGGCGTGCGCGAACTGCGCCTGCGCGCCGTCCTCGGGCGAGATCGCCTCGATGCGCGCGAACAGGGCCTCGGCTTCATTGAGCTTGGCCTGCGCCGCGGTGCCGTGCAGGCTGGCAGACCAATCGCCGAGCAGGCCGATCCATGCCAGCAGCGGTTCGACGATGCGTGTCGCGGCAAGCGGGCCTTCGACTCCGGTCTGCGTCGCCTGCAGGCGGGCAATGCGCGCCGCGCCGCTGAGGCGCTGTGCATAGGCGCGCTCGGATTCGATCAGACGGGTCAGCCAGGCGTCGCGTTGCGGTGCATCCCAACGGGCGATTCCGGCATGGAGCAAGGTGGCGCCCCGCGCTTGCAGCACCCCGGCCGAACGCAGGTCCACCAGTTCCGCCCGAGCAAGCATGAGGTTGATCCACAGCCATTGCACCGGCTCGCCGGCGTCGCTCATGGTCGTGCCCCAGCGCTGGTCGATCACGCGTTCACTGCGGTCGAGCCAGTGCGCGCGTTCGTCACGCGGAGAGGCGGCAGCGCGCTCGTGCAGCGCCTCAGCCCATTCCAGCAGCACCGCGTCGTCGCGCGTATGCCCCTGCAGATGGCGATCGTAGACGGCGATCGCCTCGTCCAGGCTGGCCAGCCGCGCGGTGCCGGTCTGGCGACGAGCCTGCATCTGGTGACAGCGCGCAATCATCCGCGACAACAGGTTGGCGCGGTCTGGTTCGACGCGAAGTGCATTGCGGAATGCCGATGCGGCCTGCACGGCAGCCTCCAGCTGCCGGTCCGGGCGGTCACGCGCAATGCGCCACCATGACCAGCCTGCCACCGTCCACGCTTCGCCGCTGGCATCGCCGCCATCGAGCAGAGGTGCAAGCGACGACAGGGCCTGCTCCGGTCGGTCGGCCGTCAACCAGTGCTTTGCCTGGCCCACGCGTTCGGATGCATCCATGGTGGACGCCTCAGCCGGTGCGGACACGCCCATGCCCACGTTCTTGTTCACGGTTTCCTCCTCGATCGGATTGATGGTTGCCACGTCATCGGGCTCAATCGCCTCGATCGGGCTGCGCCGTGTCGGGGCCGCTTCCGTCGGTGGTGTTATGTGCTCGAAGTTCACCCACGAGACACACGACGGAAGTGCGCCGCTCAGTACCAGCGGTGCATCGATGGTGAAATCGATCGCGTTCGTGCGGACGGAGGCCGAGCGCGCTGCGTCGTGTCTCAGCGTCGTCGACGATGGCGACGGAGTTGATGGTCGCGGCGCGCTCATGTGCATCGCCACCGCCACCTCTGGCAGTGGCAGGTTGCCGAGAGTGAAGTCGGCGACGTCGTGCATGCTTTGCGCGTCGGGAGTCTTCACCTGCGCCCAGGTGATGGTACGCGGCCGCGCGGCAGCGTCGCGGCGTTCGCGTTCGGCATTTCGGCTATTGCGCCATGCGATCAGGAGCCACAACAGCAAAGCAATGGCGGCGAGCAATGGCCACCAGTCCCGCAACGCAGCGATCAGCATTCCTCCATGCCAAGCGGTCGTGCCAGAGGGCGATGCTGCTGCGCTCGATGGCGCCGAGACGGTGTCCGATGCCGGCCCGGAGCTCACCGACGAAACAGCAAGCGACAGCGACGCTGCGACCTGCGACGCATCGCCAGGCAGCACGGCGCCGGGTGAGGCAGGTAATGACTTGCGTGCGACTGCGAGTGGCGTGTGAACAGGCGCGGCTGTGGCGCGTTCGTCCATCGCGCCAGGCGCTGTGGCCGCCGACGGCATGCGACCGATTAGCTGGGCCACGCCGTTCTTGCCGGCCGCGATCGCCGGAAGCACGACGGCGCGCTGTCCGCCGTTGAAACTGCAACCGATGAGAACTGCCCCGATCAGGCCCAGCGCCAGTGCGGCGCGAGTGCGCCTGCGCGGGTGTGGAGCACTTGTCGTGCGCTTAATGTCGCTGCGGCTGCGGGCGGAGCGTGCGCTGGCAGAGAAAGGTGGCTGTGTTGACATCAGGGAGCGGCTGCCAGGTTTACTTCACGGGGGCGGCTGCCTGAAGGACGCCATGCGCCGTGCTACGCAGAGTGCATGCCGCTGAACTGCCAGCAAACTGTATGACGTCCGCGTCGTCGGATTCAATCAGACAATTCTCAGTTATGAGGCGTCCACGATGCAGTCTCGTCGCGCCCTGGAGAGGCGCTGGACTCCGCGCCATGTCGTTGCAGTGACAGCGCGAAGACGGCGTCACAGCTGCAGACGTCATGAGACTGGTCGACACGTCGAACGTCAGCGTGCGCGCGCAGTGAAGAGAAACAACCTGTCGGCAAGCGAGCGAAGCGGCGCAATCAGCATCTCCTGAGGCCGTTCCTGGCGCGCATCCCTTGAGGAAATTCCTGGCTGGCATCCATTGAGGAAGTTCCTAACGCACAGCTTTTGAGGAAACTCCCAATGTGCATTCCTTGAGGTCGTTCTGATGGTGAAGCCCCGGTCGCGTCACGACAATTCGCGTCGCACTGTGGCCCCGACAACGGATGGCAACGGGCTTTTGTTGTTTTTCTCTATTGCTCTCGGAGCTGCACCTCAATGAATACGATCTACAACGTTGTTTGGAACTCAACGACCAATACCTGGGTCGTGGCGTCTGAACTGGCCACCGGCCGAAAGAAGAAGTCCTCCACGAACAAGGGAGCCGCGGCGGCGGTCGCGGCCGTGGTCGTCGCCACTGGCATGGTCTCGCTGACAATGCCGGGCGCTGCCAGCGCAGCGACGGCTGGTGTAGGCGGCCTTCAGTTCTGTTCGCCGAGCGGCAATGATCCGTATGCGGGCTACACGCGAGCCTACGGAATCTATGTCACCGGCGGCATGGAGTATGGTTGTACTCCTGGTGGGTCCAACGCCTCGGCCGCATTCTCGCTGAACAATGCCGCGGACACTTACGGCGGCGGCGGGTTCAACATGGCAACCGCGCGCGTGACCGGCTACAAGGACGGCACGCTGGAGCTGAAGGGAACGAACATCAAGTTCATTGGCGACGTGACCTTCGATGGAAAGACGAGCGTGCCTTACTTCCACGCCAACTCGACCGGCGCCGATTCGATGGCACAGGGTGGGGATTCGGTCGCAGTGGGTGTAGCGGCCAACGCCAAGGGCACCAGCGCCATCGCGATCGGCAGCTCGGCCAAGACCGAAGGCGACTGGAGCATTGCAGCCGGCAACGCATCGTCCGCCAAGGCATCTGGCGACGTCGCGCTGGGCGCCTCTGCGAGCGCCAACGGTGGCGGCCAGTGGGCTACGGCAATCGGTACCCAGGCCCAGGCCACGGCCACGCAGTCCACCGCAATCGGCGGTAGCGCCAAAGCCACGCATCACTACAGTGTTGCCCTCGGCCAGGCTTCCACCACCGACCGCATCAACAGCGTCTCGGTAGGCAATGCATCGTGGCAGCGCCAGGTGACCTTCGTCGCCAAGGGCACGGCTGACACCGACGCAGTCAATATCTCGCAGCTCAAGGGCGTGACGAGAGCGATCGGCGGCGGTGCAGGCGTCAATGCCGATGGTTCGATCAAGGCTCCGTCGTACACGATCCAGGGCCAGGCCGGAATCGCCGATGTCGGCACCGCGCTGGGCAAGCTCGATGCAGCCACCTCCGCCAACACCACCGCCATCAACAACATCAACAACGGTGGCGGTGGTGGCGGTAGCAACAAGTACTTCCACGCAAACAGTTCGCTGGCTGACTCGGTGGCCACTGGCAGCAATTCGGTCGCAGTGGGCGGTGCCGCCAGCGCCAAGGGCACCAGCGGCATCGCAATCGGCAGTTCGGCTTCGGCCGAAGGCGACTGGACCTTTGCGGGCGGTAACGCGGCAGTGGCCAAGACGGCCGGTGACACCGCCCTGGGTGCATCTTCGCTGGCCAACGGCGCAGGCACGTACGCCACGGCATTGGGTGTCAATGCGCAGGCAACAGCCACCAAGTCCACCGCGGTGGGTGCCAACGCCAAGGCCGCGCACCACTACAGCGTTGCTCTTGGCCAGGAAGCCACCACCGACCGCATCAACAGCGTCTCGGTGGGCAACGCCTCGTGGCAGCGCCAGGTGACGTTCGTTGCCAAGGGCACGGCCGACACCGACGCGGTCAACGTCTCGCAGCTCAAGGGCGTGACCACCGCGATCGGCGGCGGCGCTGGCGTCAACACCGATGGCACCATCAAGGCTCCCGACTACGTGATCGGTGGCTCCACGGTGCACACCGTCGGCGATGCGATCACCAACATCGACGGCCGCATCACCAATGTGTTCAACGGCAAGGCCGGCCTGGTGCAGCAGTCCGCAGCAGGTGCCAACCTGACCGTGGGCAAGGACACCGACGGCGCCGCTGTCGACTTCACCGCCAAGGCCGGTACGACGCGTCAGCTCAAGGGTGTCACCGCCGGTGTGGCCGATACCGATGGCGTCAACGTCAAGCAGCTCAACGACAAGCTGGCGAGCTTGCCGGGCGGCAGTCCCAACGCGGTCGTCTATGACGATGCCTCGCACACGCTTGTGACCCTGAACAAGGGAGGCGCTGCCACCAGGATCACCAATGTGGCAGACGGCAAGGTGGAGGCTGGTTCCAAGGACGCGGTCACTGGCGGGCAGCTGTTCAACGCCGTCGACGGGATCACCAACGCGGTCGGCGAAATCTCTCCGAAGCTGAAGTACGTCAAGTTTGGCCCCAGCTCTGCACAGGAGGCAGCGGCGACCGGCTCCGACAGCGTGGCGATCGGTGGCAACGCCTTCGCCAACGGCAGTAGTGCGCTGGCAATGGGTCTGAACTCCCGCGCTGCCGCCGACAAGGCGTTCGCGGCCGGTGCAGGCGCTGTGGCCAATGCCGACAGTGCCCTGGCACTGGGTGCTGGCGCGCGTGCCCAGGGTGCGAACTCGGTGGCACTGGGCGCCGGTTCGTCGGTGGCTGCCAGCGAGAACTGGGTGGTATCGATCGGTGGCCTGACCGGCAAGCGCCGCATCACCAACATGGCCGATGGCATCGCCGATTCCGACGGCGCCACGGTGGGTCAGGTGAACAAGGCCATCGACACGGCGATGACGTCGAAGAGCCGTCTGTTGCAGGCGACTCCGCGCGCTACCACCAGCAGCGTGCCGGTGGACCAGTTGATCGTTGCAGGTCCGACCACGCTGGGCGGCCAGATCGAGGCAAAGGGTCAGAACGCCCTGGCCATTGGCCTGAACACCCACGCCACCGCCGACAACGCGGTGGCGGTGGGCCAGAACGTCACCGCAGTGACGAAGGAATCGGTGGGCGTTGGCCAGAACGTGGTCATCAACGGCGAGCGTTCGGTCGTGATTGGTTCCAACGTCAGCGCCATCGCCGACGATGCAGCGGTGATCGGCACCGGTGCCGCAGCGGAAGCAGTCGGTGGCGTGGCGATCGGCAAGTCCGCCGCCGTGCTCTCGACCGGCACCAACTCGGTGGCGATCGGCCGTGACACGCAGGCACTGGCTGCCAGCACCGTGGTACTGGGCCAGGGCAGCACCGACGACAACCGCGCCAACACGGTCTCGGTGGGCTCGACCCTGGGTACTGCAGTCAAGCGCCAGGTCATCAACGTGGCCAGGGGCACGGCCGACACCGATGCAGTCAACGTCTCGCAGCTCAAGGGCCTCGCTTCGGCCGTGGGTGGCGGCGCGGCTGTCGCTGCCGATGGCTCGGTGACCAAGCCGACCATCACTGTCGGCGGCAACGACTACGCGACCGTGGCCGACGCCATCGGCGCGGTCGAAGCGATTGCCGGTACCGGCGATGCCCTGGGCGTGGCGTACGACGATGCCAGCAAGGCCAAGGTGACCTTGAACAAGGGTGCCGGCGCGGTGACCATCGCCAATGTCAAGGCCGGTGTGGCCGATGACGAGGCGGTCAACGTCAAGCAGCTCAAGGGCGCAGGCCTGGTCGGCGAGGATGGCAAGGCTGCCATCGCCGTCACCTACGATAGCGATGCCAAGGACAGCGTCACCCTCGGCAGTGCTGGCAAGCCGGTCAAGCTGAAGAACGTTGCCAACGCCACCGAGGACGATGAAGCCATCAACCTGGGCCAGCTCAAGAGCGCCGGCCTGGTCGGTGGTGAAGGCTCGGTCCTCGATGCGGTGACGTACGACGTCGGCTCCAACAAGGCCTCGGTCAGCTTCGGCGGCACGAACGGCACCGTGCTCAACAATGTGGCTGACGGCCGCATCGAAGCCAACAGCCGCCAGGCCGTCAACGGCGGTCAGATCGCGGCGATCAAGGATGCCCTGGAGGGCAAGATCACCAACATCGACAACCGCGTGACCAAGATCGAGCAGAACGGCGGCGGTGGCGGCAGTCCGGCCTACATCAACGCCAACGGCTCGGGCGATTCGCCGAAGCCGGCCAGCGCAGGCGACACCGCCGGCGTGGCGATGGGCTACGACAGCAACGCCAGCGGCGCGGGTGCCTCGGCGATCGGTGACCACGCCACGGCCCAGGGCAAGGACAGCGTGGCCGTCGGCAACAATGCCTCGACCAGTGTGGGCGGTGACAACTCGGTCGCCCTGGGCAACGGATCCATCGCCGACCGCGCCAACACGGTGTCGGTGGGTTCGGAAGGTCACGAGCGCACGATCAGCAATGTCGCTCGTGGCAACCGCGATAACGATGTGGCCACGGTCGGCCAGGTGAACGAGACCGTTCGCGACCTCAGTGCCTCGGCCAACGCCTACACCGACAAGATGGTCAACGACGTGTGGACCAACCTCAGCGAGGAGCTCGACCACTCCAGCCGCCAGGCCAACCGCGGTATCGCTGCAGCTGCGGCGCTGATCAACGTCACGCCGTACGTCCCGGGCCACACCACCGTCAACGCCGGTGTTGCCGGCTACCGCGGCGAGACGGCACTGGGCGTGGGCGTGTCGCGCTGGAGCGAGAACGGTCGCGTCAACCTCAACGCCGGCGTGTCCGCGGCGCAGGGTGACGAGGCGATCTTCCGTGTCGGCGTCGGCTACATCTTCTGATCGCCGCCAGGCAACGCGCATGGCGGCCCCTCGCGGGGCCGCCATTGCCCATCCACTCACTTTCACTCCGATGGCGCACGAAAGTGCGCCATCCGTTCATCGAGAAGCCACTTATGTTCACTCTCCATCGCCTGCCAGCGGCGATCCTGACGATCGCCGCGACGCTGGTGCTCGCCGCCTGCGGCACGAGAACCCTCAGCCAGGTCCACGACGGCATGACCGAGCAGCCGGTATGGCCGGACCCGGCGAAGGTCCGTCCGCTCATCGACCAGACGATGCATCCGGACTTGGCTGCGCTGGCGAAGGTCGCACCCGGCGTGGCCAAGCTCGAGGTCTACCGCCTGATCGGCCACCCGATGTACCGCGAAGGCATTGCCGGGGTGCACGAATGGGACTACCTGTTCAAGCTGCCGTCGGGTGAGCCGGGCAAGTTCGCCGACTGCCAGTACAAGTTGCTGTTCAACGACCAGATGCTGCTGTCGCAGACGTTCTGGAACCCGCAGGGGTGCGCCGAGCTGGCCGGTGGCCAGGCTGCTGCGGTCGAGCCGCAGGAGCCGCAGGAGCCGCACGTCGTTGCATCGGCCGAAGTCTCGTCCGACATGCTGTTCGATTTCGACAGCGCCCGTTTGTCCGCTCATGCGCCTGAGGCGATCGACCAGCAGATCCTGAAGGTGCTGGAGGGCGCCGAGCGCGTCGAGAGCCTGAGCCTGATCGGCTACGCCGACCGCCTGGGCAGTGCCGCATACAACCTGGACCTGTCGAGGCGCCGTGCAGAGGCGGTCAAGGCCTATCTCGTCGCAAAGGGCGTGCCGGCCGAAGCGATCCAGACCGAGGGGCGCGGCAGCAACGATCCGGTGGTGCAGTGCAATGACCGTAGTCGCAGTGCATTGATCGACTGCCTGAAGCCCAACCGTCGCGTGCGCGTCGAGGTGATTGCGCGCTGACGAGGGCAGGCGTTGCCAATGTGGCCGCACCCGCACCCGCCCCGGCAACGGGGCGGGTTCTTTTTGTGCGTCGTTCGCGCGAAATGAAGCTTCGTCATTCCCGCGGAGGCGGGAATCCAGTGGCTTTGAATGGCGCACGACGCTGGATCCCTGCCTTCGCGGGGATGATGGCGGAGTGGTGATGCAAGGGGTTCAAGTCGACGCGATGACGCGCACGTCCATGGCTTCCCGCCTTCGCCGGAATGACGATGCGCTGGATCCCCGCCCATGCACGCGGGGTGTCGGCAGTGCCGCGCTAAACCAGCAACCCCTTCTCGCGAGCGTAGTTGTAGATCTCGCGGTCGCTGCGCAGGCCGAGCTTGGCCATTGCATCCATCTTCTGCCGGCTGATCGTCTTGGCGCTGCGGTTGAGCTGCAAGGCGATCTGCGACACGGTCAGCCCGGAGGCGAACATGCGCATGACCTCGCTCTCGCGTCGCGACAGGCGTATTTCGCCGCTGCCTGACGCGGCCGCCTGGGCGGCATTGATCATCAACCGCAGGTCCGCGCTGATATAGGTCTGGCCCTTGGACACGGCCCTGACCGCCTGCTCCAGTTCCTCCAGCGCGTCGGACTTGTTCAGCAGGCCGCGAACGCCGGTGTCGAGCACCGCACGCAGCAGGCCGACGTTTCTCACCATGGTCAGCACCATCACCGGCGTCTGCGGCCAGCGCTGGCGGACCAGCGCGAGCAGATTGAGCCCGTCGGTGATCTGCCCGCCGGGCATGTTGAAGTCGGTCAGGACCACGTCGAAGGGGCGCTGCTCCATTGCTTCCACCAGCGCATCGGACGAGCCGACCTCGATAAAGGGTCCGAAATCGCCGCTGCTGTCGAGCAGCTCGCGGATGCCGGAGCGGACGATCGGGTGATCGTCGGCGATGATGATGCGAAGCGGCATGGGGGCGTGCAACCGGGGGGGCGAAGGGGCGGGGATCGCTGGGCGATCGGTGCGACAGGATCGCGCCGGACATGGGCGCGATGCGTGAAGGATAAGACTGTGCTGATCGTGGCGATGTACGAATTAGTCTCGTGACACCAGCACGCGTCCGAGACGGTCGCGATGCGCCGGCAGCAACTGACGAACCGCGGTACATGGGCCGCCGGTCCCGCCGACACAGTCCACACTTCGGCGTATCCACGGCCCCCGGACCGTGCCGTATAGCCCGAACGTCACTTGACGGGCTGCGCCCCCCCTGAGCACAGTCGCGGGGGGCCTTTGCCTTTGTCTCTTGCCTGGTGCGGCAGCCGCTGCCGCGCGGGCCTTTCCGGGGAGTTACACAAGTGGATAGACGCTCATTCCTGTCGATGACCGGCGTTGGTGTGGCCGGGCTGATGCTGCCCTTCGGCCGTGCCATCGCCGCCGAGGCGCTCGTCGAGACCATCGACGTGGCCAAGAAGAAGCAGCTGGCTGACGCAGCCCTGGCCGCGGCCACGGCCGCTGGCGCCTCGTACTGCGACGTCCGCATCGGCCGCTACCTGCGCCAGTTCGTGATCACGCGCGAGGACAAGGTCCAGAACGTGGTCAACACCGAATCCACCGGCATCGGCATCCGCGTGCTGGTCAACGGCGCCTGGGGCTTTGCCGCCACCAACGAACTGGGCACCCAGGGCGTGGTCAAGGCCGCCCAGCAGGCCGCCGCGATCGCCAAGGCCAACGCCAGGCACCAGACCGCGCCGGTGCAGCTGGCGAAGGCACCGGGCGTCGGCGAAGTGTCCTGGAAGACGCCGATCCGCAAGAACTCGATGGAAGTGCCGCTCAAGGACAAGGTCGACCTGCTGCTGGGCGTGAACGCCGCGGCGATCAATGCCGGTGGCAGCTTCGTCAACTCGATGCTGTTCCTGGTCAACGAGCAGAAGTACTTCGCCTCGACCGACGGCAGCTACATCGACCAGGACGTGCACCGCATCTGGGCACCGATGACGGTCACCGCCATCGACAAGGCCACCGGCAAGTTCCGCACCCGCGACGGTCTGTCCTCGCCGATGGGCATGGGCTTCGAGTACCTCGACGGCGCCACCGCCGGCAAGGTCGTCTCGCCTAACGGCGTGACCAACTACGGCCTGTCGTACGACATGATGGAAGACGCCATCGCCTCGGCCAAGCAGGCCAAGGCCAAGCTGACCGCGCCGTCGGTCAAGCCGGGCAAGTACGACCTGGTGCTCGACCCGTCGCACACCTGGCTGACGATCCACGAATCCATCGGCCACCCGCTCGAGCTCGACCGCGTCCTTGGCTACGAGGCCAACTACGCCGGCACCAGCTTCGCCACGGTCGACAAGCTCAAGGACAAGTTCAAGTACGGCTCCGACAACGTCACCGTGTTCGCCGACAAGACCCAGGTCGGCAGCCTCGGCGCGGTCGGCTATGACGACGAAGGCGTCAAGACGAAGAAGTGGAACCTGATCAAGGACGGCACGCTGGTCGACTACCAGACCATCCGCGACCAGGCCCATATCCTCGGCAAGACCGAGTCCGACGGCTGCTGCTATGCCGACTCGTGGTCGAGCGTGCAGTTCCAGCGCATGGCCAACGTCTCGCTGGCGCCGGGCAAGAACAAGCTCAGCGTGGCCGACATGATCAAGGACGTCGAGAACGGCATCTACATCATCGGCGACGGTTCGTTCTCGATCGACCAGCAGCGCTACAACGCCCAGTTCGGCGGCCAGCTGTTCTACGAGATCAAGAACGGCCAGATCACCCAGCAGATCGAGGACGTGGCCTATCAGATCCGCACGCCGGAATTCTGGAACGCCTGCGTCGCCGTCTGCGACGACAGCGATTACCGCCTCGGCGGCTCCTTCTTCGACGGCAAGGGGCAGCCCGGCCAGGTGTCGGCGGTCTCGCACGGTTCGAGCACGGCGCGCTTCAACGGCATCAACGTCATCAACACCGCCCGCAACCTCGGCTGATCGCCTGGAGACATACATAAATGAGCATCTTCACCGAAGAACAGGCCAAGGCGATCCTCGACAAGGTCATCAAGCTGTCCAAGGCCGACCAGTGCACGGCGCAGCTGGAAGGTTCGGTCGACGGCAACATCCGCTTCGCCCTGAACAACATTTCCACCAGTGGCATCGTCGACAACACCGAGCTGGCCGTTGAAGTGGCCTTCGGCAGCCGCGTCGGCACCGCCACCATCAACGAGTTCGACGACGCCGCGCTCGAGCGCGTGGTGCGCCGTGCCGAAGACCTCGCCCGCCTGGCCCCGGAAAACCCGGAGTTCATGCCGGCGATCGAGAAGCAGACCTACAAGGCCAGCCCGACCTTCAGCCCGGCCACCGCCGCCATCACCCCGGAGTACCGCGCCCAGGTCGCGGCCAACTCGATCGCCCCGTGCAAGGCTGAAAAGCTGATCGCCGCCGGCTTCCTCGAGGACGGCCAGAGCTTCGTCGCGTTCGCCAACTCCAAGGGCAACTTCGGCTACCAGAAGGCCACGCGCTTCGACTACACCTGCACGGTGCGTACCGAAGACGGCCGCGGTTCCGGCTGGGTCGGCCGCAACCTCAAGGACTCCAACGACTTCAAGGCCGACCAGGACATCCGCACCGCCATGCGCAAGGCCACCGAATCGGCCGAAGCCAAGGCGCTGGAGCCGGGCAAGTACACGGTGATCCTGGAACCGGCCGCGGCCGCGGGCCTGATCTCGTTCATGATGAATTTCTTCGATGCGCGCCAGGCCGATGAGGGCCGCAGCTTCCTGTCGAAGAAGGGCGGCGGCAACAAGCTCGGCGAGCAGGTCTACGATCCCCGCGTGAACATCAGCGCCGACCCGTGGGACGAGCGCGCGCCGGTGCTGCCGTGGGACGGCGAGGGCCTGCCGCGCGAGAAGATGGCGATCGTCGAGAACGGCAAGGTCGTGGCGATGCAGTACTCGCGCTACTGGGCCAAGAAGCAGGGCAAGCGCGCCGTCGGCGAGCCGGGCAACCTGCTGGTCGCCGGTGGCGACAAGACCACCGCGCAGCTGGTGGCCAGCACCCAGAAGGGCATCCTGGTCACCCGCACCTGGTACATCCGCATGGTCGATCCGCAGACCGTGCTGCTGACCGGTCTGACCCGTGACGGCACGTTCTACATCGAGAACGGCCAGATCAAGCACCCGGTGAAGAACTTCCGCTTCAACGAGTCGCCGGTGATCATGCTCAACAACATCGAAGAGCTCGGCAAGCCGGTGCGCGTGGCCGGTGACGAGTCCTCGTTCGTGATGATGATCCCGCCAATGAAGCTGCGCGATTTCACCTTCACCTCGCTGTCGGATGCGGTCTGATCGGAAATGCAACGCAGGCAATTTCTGGGTTTTACCGGTGTGGGTCTCGCCGCGATGCTGCTGCCTTATGGCCGCAGCATCGCCGCAGAGGCACTGCTTGAACCGGTCGATGGTGCGCGCCGCCGGCTTCTCGCCGACGCCGCGCTGACGGCCGCCCGCGCTGCTGGCGCGCAGTACTGCGACGTGCGCATCGGGCGCTACCTGCGCCAGTCGGTGATCACCCGCGAGGCGCGGGTGGAGAACATCGTCAACGGCGAGTCCTCCGGCATCGGCGTGCGCGTGCTGGTCGACGGCGCCTGGGGCTTTGCGGCAACCAACGTGCAGACCACCGATGCGGTGGCGGCCGTTGCGCGCCAGGCGGCTGCCATTGCCAGGGCCAACTCGCGCCACCAGACCAGGCGCGTCGAGCTGGCACCGACGCCCGGCGTCGGCGAGATCAGCTGGGCGACGCCGATCCGCAAGAACGCCATGGCCGTGCCGATCAAGGAGAAGGTGGACCTGCTGCTTGGCGTCAATGCCGCTGCGATGAAGGCCGGCGCCGACTTCTTCAACTCGACGCTGTTCCTGATCAACGAGCAGAAGTATTTCGCCTCGACCGATGGCAGCTATATCGACCAGGACGTGCACAGGATCTGGCTGCCGATCACCGCCACCGCGGTGGACAAGGCCAGTGGCAGGTTCCGCACCCGCAACGGCCTGTCGGCGCCGATGGGCATGGGCTACGAGTACCTCGACGCCGATCCGGCCGGCAAGTTCAGGCTTCCCGGCGGCATCACCGCTTACGGCCGCAGCTACGACGTGATGGAAGACGCCATCGCCAGCGCCCGCGACGCCCGCGCCAAGCTCAAGGCGCCGTCGGTGAAGCCGGGCAAGTACGACCTGGTCATCGACCCGTCGAACCTGTTCCTGACCATCCACGAGAACGTCGGCCACCCGCTGGAGCTCGACCGCGTGCTCGGGTATGAGGCCAACTACGCCGGCACCAGCTTCGCCACGCTCGACAAGCGCGACGACGGCTACCGCTGGGGCAGCGACATCGTCAACTTCGTCGCCGACAAGACGCGCCAGGGCAGCCTCGGCGCGGTCGGCTACGACGATGAGGGCGTGAAGACCAAACAGTGGGACCTGGTGCGCGACGGCGTCCTCGTCGACTACCAGGCCACGCGTGACGAGGCGCATATCCTCGGTCACAAGGAATCGCACGGCTGCAGCTATGCCGATTCGTGGTCGAGCGTGCAGTTCCAGCGCATGGCCAACGTCTCGCTGATGCCGGGCAAGGCGCCGCTGAGCGTCGCCGACATGGTCAAGGACGTCGAGAACGGCCTCTACATCCACGGCCGCGGCTCGTACTCGATCGACCAGCAGCGCTACAACGCCCAGTTCGGCGGCCAGCTGTTCTACGAGATCAAGCAGGGCAAGGTGACCGGCCTGGTCGAGGATGCCGCGTACCAGATCCGCACGCCGGAGTTCTGGAACGCCTGCAGCGCGATCTGCGACGAGCGCGACTTCCGCCTCGGCGGTTCGTTCTTCGACGGCAAGGGCCAGCCGAGCCAGGTCTCGGCGGTGTCGCACGGATCGAGCACGACCCGCTTCAACGGCATCAACATCATCAATACCGCGCGGTCGATATGAACCGCGCGCAGTTCCTCCGCCTGATGCTGGCGGGCGCGGCGGGGGCGCTGCTGCCCCCGCTGGCACGCGCCGCCAGCGTCGAGTACGACTTCTGGCTGACGCGCCTGAAGTACGACTCGGGGGACTGGGATGTCGACCAGCGCATGCCGGCCAACCTGATCACGTCCTTGATCGACTACACCAACCTGCGCGTGGACCCGAAGGAGCACGTGCTGGCGCTGGCCGACCCGAAGATGCTGACCGCGCCGTTCTGTTACCTGGCCGGGCACAAGCTGGTCGAGTTCAACCCGGACGAGCGGCGCAACTTCGAGCGCTACGTGCGCAATGGCGGCTTCGTCTTCGTCGATGACTGCAACCACGACATCGACGGCTTGTTCGCGCGCTCGTTCGAGGCGCAGATGGCGACGATCTTCGGGCCGAAGGCGCTGCGCAAGCTGCCCAACACGCACGCGCTGTACCGCAGCTTCTTCATGTTCAAGGACGGCCCCCCGGCCACGGGCTTCGAGCTCAACGGCTGGGGCGACGACCTGGTGCACGATTACCTGCAGGGCATCGAGATCGACGGCCGGCTCGGCGTCCTCTACAGCAACAAGGATTACGGTTGCGAGTGGGACTACGACTGGCGCAACAAGCGTTTCCTGGCCGAGGACAATACGAAGTTCGCGGTCAATATCGTGATGTATGCGTTGAACAGCTGAGCGTAGCCCGGGTAAGCGGAGCGCACCCGGGGACCGACGCGCCAACCCGGGTGCGGCCTGCGGCCTTGCCCGGGCTACCCGGGCGTTACCAGATAACCAGGATCTGCCATGAACAACACCCCATCCGAAGCCGACATCCAGGCCCAGCTCGCCAAGCTCGGCACCCTGCGCACCGCCATCGCCCAGGCCATCGTCGGCCAGGAAGCGGTCGTCGAGCAGTTGCTGATCGGCCTGCTCGCCGGCGGCCACTGCCTGCTCGAAGGCGTGCCCGGCCTGGGCAAGACGCTGCTGGTGCGCTCGCTGGGCCAGGCGCTGGAGCTGCAGTTCCGGCGCGTGCAGTTCACGCCCGACCTGATGCCCAGCGACATCCTCGGCACCGAGCTGCTCGAGGAAGACCACGGCACCGGCCATCGCCATTTCCGCTTCCAGCCGGGCCCGATCTTCACCAACCTGCTGCTCGCCGACGAGCTCAACCGCACCCCGCCCAAGACCCAGGCGGCGCTGCTGGAGGCGATGCAGGAGCGCACCGTCAGCTATGCCGGTGTGACCCATACGCTGCCGTCGCCGTTCTTCGTGCTGGCCACGCAGAACCCGCTGGAACAGGCCGGCACCTATCCGTTGCCGGAAGCCCAGCTCGACCGCTTCCTGCTGCACATCCGCGTCGACTATCCGACCGAAGCCGAAGAGCGCGACATCCTTGCCCAGACCACCGGCACGCGCCATTCCGAAGTACCGCAGGTGATGCACGGCGAGGACGTGCTGGCACTGCAGGCACGCGTGCGCGAAGTGCACCTCGGCGACGATCTGCTTGCCTGGATCACGCGCCTGGTCCGCGCCAGCCGCCCCAACGAATCGGCACCGGCGGAAGTGAAGCAGTGGGTGAAGTGGGGCGCCGGCCCGCGCGCCGGCCAGTCGCTGGTGCTCGCGGCCAAGGCACGCGCGCTGCTGCATGGGCGCCTGGCGGCAACGCGCGAGGACATCGTCGCGCTCGCCGCGCCGGTGATGCGCCATCGCCTGCTGCTGTCGTTCGCCGCAGAGGCCGAGCAGAAGAGCGCCGACGACGTGATCGCCGCGCTGCTGCGCAGCGTGCCGTTCGCCGGTTGATCGAAGGACGCACGTGGTCAGTCCGGGTTCGAGCTTCGTCGACTTCATTCCGCCGCAGGTGCGCGCGCGGTTGAAGGACCTGCGCCTGACCTCGCGACGCGCGGTCGGCTTGCAGGGCATCGGCCTGCACCACAGCCGCAGCCGCGGCGCCGGACTGGAATTCGCCCAGTACCGCGCCTACGAGCCCGGCGACGAGCTGCGCCAGGTCGACTGGAAGCTCTACGCACGATCCGACCGTTTCTTCGTCCGCGAAGCCGAGCGCGAAAGCCCGCTCGCGGTGTGGCTGCTGGTCGATGCCACCGCATCGATGGCGCAGGAAGACGCGGCCCGCCCAGGCTGGTCGCGCCTGTCAGCCGCAAAGGGCCTGGCCGCCTGCGTCGCCGAACTGGCGCTGCGCCAGGGCGACCGCTTCGGGCTGGCCGTGCTGCACGGCGACGGTGTCCGTGTGCTCGCACCCGGCGGCGGCCTGCGCCAGCGCGACCGCTTCATGCTCGAACTGCAACGCGTCGAGGCAGGTGGCATCTGGCCGTCGGCTGAGCGCCTGCGCCCGTTGTGGGAGCGCATCGGCGCCGGCGACCTGGTCGTGCTGCTCAGCGATGCCTTCGACGAAGGTGCACTGGAAGTAGTGACGCGGTTGGCAGCCGCACGCCGCGAAGTCGCCGCCATCCAGATCCTCACCGCCGAAGAGCGCGACTTCCCGTTCCGTGGCGGCCACGTGTTCCGCGACCCCGAAACCGGCGAAGAGCTTCGTGGCGATGGCACTGCGATGCGCGATGAGTTCCTGCGCCGTTTCGAAGCCGCGCGCCGCGAGCTCGATGCGCGCCTGGATGGCAGCGGCATCCGCCACGCGCGCTACGTGCTCGACCAGGCGCTGGACCTGCCGTTGCGACGGCTGTTTGGCTCCCGCGACGCGGCGGAGTACGCATGAGCCTGGCGTTCTTGCTGCCCGCCGGCCTGGCTGCGCTCGCGGCGCTGTTGCTGCCGCTGCTGATCCACCTGGCGCGACGCAGCGAGCAGCGGCCGATCCAGTTCGCCGCGCTGCGCTGGCTGCGGCAGAAGCCCAAGCCACGCCATCGCATACGCTTCGACGAATGGCTGCTGCTGGCGCTGCGGCTGTTGCTTCTCATCGCGCTGGCGCTGCTGCTGGCGCGACCGGTGATCGTCGGCGGCGCCAGCGATGCGCCATGGATTGCCGTGGTGCCGGGCGTGGACCTGCAGCAGGCGCGCGCGCAGCCGGCACCGGAAAACGCCAGATGGCATTGGCTGGCGCCGGGATTCCCGTCGCTGGACGAGCCTGCACCCCGAGCGTCTGCGCCGGTGATCAGCCTGCTGCGCGAGCTCGATGCCGATCTGCCCGCGGGTGCGACGCTGACCGTGCTGGTGCCCGAACAACTCAGCGGTGTCGATGCACAACTGCCCAGCCTGAGCCATCGCATCCAATGGCGCGTGCTGCCCGGCTCGATGCCGACCGGACCCGCGCAGCCGAACGTGGCGGCGTTCGCGCCGAGCATTCGCCATGCACCTCAGCGTGAAGCGGCGATGCGTTACCTGCGTGCCGCCCAGGCCGCATGGAGCGCCGGCAACACGAAGGCTGCCTCTGACCAGGCACCGCACACCCAGCCCCTGCCTGCAAACACCCGGCAGCTGATCTGGCTGGCGCCTGGACCGCTGCCCGCCGCCGTGGATGCGTGGGCACGCGAAGGCGGCGTTGCACTGCTCGACCACGGCGCCACGATGGCCAACCTGCCGGCGACTACCGTGCTGTGGCGCGATGCCACCGGCGCCCCGCTGGTCGAGGGCGCGGCCTACGGCAAGGGCCGGGTGATGCGCTTCACCCGCGAACTCGCACCGCAGGCGATGCCGGCGCTGCTGGAGCCAGACTTCCCGCAACAGCTGCGCACGCTGTTCGATCCGCCCAGGGCGGCACCGACGCGCGTGCTCGCAGCCACGCACGCACCGCTGGCCGGCGGCCCCGTATTCCCGCAGTCGCCGCGTGACCTGCAGCCGTGGCTGGTGCTGCTGATTGCGGTGTTGTTCCTGGCCGAACGCTGGCTGGCCACCGGCGCACGCCGGACGGTGGCGCCATGAGCGCGATGACCGTCCTGCAACGCGCACTGCAGCAGGCACGCCGGCGTCGTGGCCTCGATGCCGCGTTGCGCTGCGTGCCGTGGATGCTGGTCGCCATCGCCCTGGCCTGGCGCCTGGGCGGAATCGCCGCAGCGTTGGCGGTGCTGCTGGTCGCGGCCGTGGCGACAGCGGCATTCGCCTTCCATCGCGCGCGGATGCTCGACACGCGCTGGCTGGTCCGCGAGCTGGACGCCAGCCGCACCGACATGGACGACAGCACCGACCTGCTGTTCGCGCCGACCGCCAGCATGACCGGCCTGGAGCGGCTGCAACTCGGTCGCCTTCAGCAGCGCATCGAGAACGCGCCGCCGCCGGACGTCCGTCCGCGCTGGTCGACACGCGTGCATGCGATCGGCAACAGCATCGCCATCGTGGCGATCGCAGCAACACTGCTGTGGCCGGCACGCCCGGGCGCGACCTTCGAAGACGTGCTGTCCAGCGTCGGCGTCACCCCCGCCGCACCGACGCAGACCCGCATCGTGCAGCAGCGCCTGCAGATCACGCCGCCCGGCTACACGCGCCAGCCCGCGCGCGACGACGCCACCCTCGACGCCAAGGCGCCGCAAGGCACGCGCCTGCAATGGACGCTCGGCTTCGCGCCGCAGCCGGCATCGGCGGAACTGGTCTTCCACGACGGCCGTCGCCTCAAGCTCAGCCGCGAAGGCGACGACTGGCGCGGCAATGACGTACTCGCCCGCTCGGCGCTGTACCGCATCGTCGTGCACGATGCCCCGCCGCTGCAGCCGGCGACGCTGCACCGCCTCGACGCCATCCCCGACCGCGCCCCGCAGCTGCGGGTGCTCGAACCCGACCGCAGCCTGAGCCTGATGACGCAGGGGCAGCGCAGCTGGGCGCTGGCGTTCGAGGGCAGCGACGACTACGGCGTCGCCTCCACCGCGACGCTGCGCATCACCCTGGCGCAGGGCAGCGGCGAGAACATCACCTTCCGCGAGCAGTCGATGACCATCGGCGGCGGCGGCAGCGCGACGGTCAAGCGCTTTGCCCATCGCCTCGACCTGGCCGCACTCGGCCTGGCCGCCGGCGACGACCTGATCGTGCAGCTGAGCGTCAACGACAACCGCACTCCGACTGTGCAGTCGGCGCGCAGCGCGAGCCTGATCCTGCGCTGGCCGTCCGACCTGGGCACCGAGACCACGGGCCTGGAAGGCATGGTCAAGAAGGTGCTGCCCGCGTACTTCCGCAGCCAGCGCCAGATCATCATCGACGCCGAGGCGCTGCTGAAGGAAAAACGCAAGCTCGAGGCCGACCGCTACGTGAAACGCAGCGACGCGATCGGCGTCGACCAGCGCATCCTGCGCCTGCGCTACGGCCAGTTCCTCGGCGAAGAGGCCGAAGGCGAACCGAAGCCGCCGCCGACAAACGACGCCGACGCCGACGACGCGCATGGCGCGGACGAAACGACCGCGGCACCCGCCGACGAGCATGGCCACGCCGAAGCGGGCGGGGCAGGGAAGTTCGGCGAGGAAGGCGCGGTGCTCGAAGAGTACGGCCACACCCACGACCACGCCGAAGCGGCGACGCTGCTCGATCCCGAGACGCGCAAGCTGCTCAAGTCGGCCCTCGACGAGATGTGGCAGTCGGAAGGTCACCTGCGCCAGGGCCATCCCGAACTCGCACTGCCGTACGCCTACCGCGCGTTGAGATTCATCAAGCAGGTGCAGCAGGCCACGCGCATCTACCTGGCCCGCGTCGGTCCGGAGCTGCCGCCGATCGACGAGAGCCGCCGCATGAGCGGCGATCGCGCCGGCCTGGCGCGCCGCGACGACGCGCTGGTGGCAGCCGACATCGCCGACCCGACGCTGGCGGCGCTGTGGAGCTCGCTGGATGCATCGCAGGTTGCCGCTGCGCCGATCGACTTCACCGCGCTGGAGCGCTGGCTGCGCGAGCACGAATCGCGCCTGGCCGACCCGCTCGCCTTCGTCGCCGCAATCGAAGCGCTGCGCGCCGACCCGGATTGCGTGACCTGCCGCGCCGACCTGCGTGCATTGCTCTGGCCGCTGCTGCCGCGTCCGGCCGCGGCCGTGCCACGGCGCAATGCCGGTGACGCCGCGGGACGGCGTTACCTGGAGGCGTTGCGCCAGGAGGAACCCAAGTGACCGCGCCTGCCTTCAACCTGCCGCTGCTGGTGGCCGCGCTGCTCGCCATTACGGCGGTGGTCGCGTCCGCGAGATTGCTGCGCCGCCAGTGGCGCGCGCAGCCGGCACAACGCTCGCGCGGGTGGCGCATCGTCTTGCTGCTGCTGGCGCAACCGGTGTGCGCGACGCTGCTGTACTTTGCGCTGGTGCCGCCTTCGCTGCCGGGCGAAGCCGGCACGCTGGTCGTCGCCACTGCAGGCGCGACTACCGAACAGCTGGGCGCCGGCCGCGGCGGTGAGGCCTTTGTCGCTTTGCCCGAGGCGCCGCCGCTGGGTGATGTCGAGCGCGCGCCCGATCTCGCCACGGCGCTGCGGCAGCACCCCGGCACGCAGCGCGTGCGCATCGTCGGCGCGGGGCTTGAGGCGCGCGATCGCGATGCCGCACGCGGCCTGGCATTGGAGTTCAGCGCCCTTCCGTTGCCACGTGGACTGGTCGAGCTGCAGGCGCCGCGTCTGGTGGTTGCCGGTGCGGACTTCGTAGTCGGCGGACGTGCAAACGATCTGCCAGGTGGCTCCGCGGAACTGATCGATCCGGGTCGCCGTCGCGTCGACCGCATCGCACTGCCGGCCGACGGACGCTTCACGCTGACCGCGAGCCCGCGGGTGGCAGGCACGGCGGGCTACATCATCCGCCTACGCGACGCGCGACAGGCCATCGTCGAAGACGTGGACCTTCCCCTGCAGGCCGCCGCCGCGACGCCACCGCGCGTGCTGCTGATGGCCGGTGCACCGGGTCCAGAGGTCGAGTACCTGCGCCGCTGGGCCCGCGACGCCGGGCTGACCCTGCAGACCCAGGTCTCGGTCGGCGGTGGCATGCAACTGGGCGATGCGCCTGTCGCGATCAACGCCCCAAACCTCGGCCGCTTCGACCTGGTGATCCTGGACGAGCGCGCCTGGTCCGCACTGGGCGACAGCCAGCGTGCCGCGCTGAACGATGCGATCAACACCGGCCTGGGTGTCCTCTTGCGCGTGACCGCCACGCCATCGCCGGCAGAGCGTCGCCGCCTGCAGGCGCTTGGGTTCGCGGTTGCCGGCGGCAGCGATTCGGCGACAGTGAAGCTTGCGACCCCCGCGCGCGACGAGGATGCCACCCGCGCCCGCATCGGGCCCGGAACACCGGACGCACCGAGGCTGCATGACGCCGCATTGCCCGACCTTCCTGCACTGACACGACGCGACCTGCGCATCCAGCCAAGCGACGCGGTGCCGCTGCTGCGCGACGACGCCGGCGGCTGGCTCGCTGCGTGGCGTGCCCAAGGGCGTGGACGCGTTGCGCTGTGGACGCTGACCGACAGCTACCGCCTGGTGCTGGCAGGTCGCGACGACCTGCACGGCGAGATGTGGAGCAGCGCGTTGGCCACGATTGGTCGCGCACAGGCCCGCAGTGAGCTTGAGATCGAAGGCGAGCCACGCCAGCACGGACGCATCGCACTGTGCGCCCTCGGCGCGGGTGCAAACGTAAGGACGCCGTCAGGCGACACCGTCGCGCTGCTGCGCGACCCCTCCACGGGCTCGCGCAACTGCGCCGCGTTCTGGCCGCGCCATTCCGGCTGGCACCAGCTGCGATCGGGGGAGCAGTCACTGTCGTTCTTCGTGCGTGCGCCTGCAGCGGCGCCGGGCCTGCGTGCGGGTGAGATGCGTGATGCGACCGCGCGCTTGGCGGCCGGTTCGGCCGTCAACGTCGCGGCAGCGGTGTCAGTTCCGGGTCACCCCGGTGAGCGCTGGCCTTGGTGGCTGGCGTGGCTGCTGGCGAGCGCTGCCACGTGGTGGCAGGAGCGCTCGCGCTTCGGTCGGCGTGCCTGAAGATCGACGATGGGAACCCGATGATCGTCCGTCCATCGGATCGAGGACACTCGCCTCACATACTGAAGGGCAGGCCATGAGTGACTCAGGAACTGCGAAAAAAGCCGCCGCAGACTCAATCTCGCGAGGACGAGGAGTGACACGTGTTCTGGCATGCCTGCTCGGACTTGTGTTGGTCGGCACGGCACCCGCTGCCGACCTTTCGGCGTACCCATGCTCGATGTTCAGTCATGGGTTCTGTTTTCGTCCGCCGCTCGGAGCCGAGGTCGAGTATTCGACACCTGCGGATTTCGAGCTTTACAAAGTGTTCGGCGACGGTGGCGAGGTTGCAGTGATGTATGTGGGGAACCATCCCGACCTGCCGGAACAAGGAACACTCGATGCCACCCGCATCGATGGCGTCGCGGTGCGGACCCGTGTCCAGTCGACGGACGGCCCTGCTTATGACCTCGACGTGTACCTGGAAACCGGCCGGGGTTCGTTCGTCCACATCAGTTCAGCCGTATCGGGTCGAAACTACGACGATGTGCAGTCGCTGCTTTCAAGCATCAAGAAGTGCAGTACAGGCAGGAACAAGGCCATCTGCGCCTCAGGCAGCAAGCTTGGGCTTCGGGTTTTCGAGCACCTGCAACTTGAACGGCCTGCCAAATAGGCGGGTCGCCGCGCTCGTCACTTCGATTTGCCGTCGTACTCATGGACCGGGATGGCGGCGTGGTCGACGTCCTCAAGGCAACGCAGGTTGATCGCGGCGATGGGGTTGCCCTTCGGGTCGGTGCCCTCGCCATACGGATGGATCCCGCACACCGGGCAGAAGCGGTGCTTGATCAAGTGCTTGTTGAACAGGTAGGTGCTCGCCGCATCCTCGGGGGTCTTCAGCTGCATCTGGTCGCGCGGAACGAACCAGAGCAGCGAACCTTTGCGGCCGCACATGGAGCAATTGCACGACAGGCCGCTGTCGATGGTGCCTTCCACTTCGAACGCGACGCGGCCGCAATGGCAGCTTCCCTGGTACTTCATCCTGGAATCTCCGAATGCCCGGAAGGCGAATTGTCGCTGCTGGCGGTTGAAGCCTTGTTCACACCGATCCTGCGGCCCAGGAGCGCAACTGAGCATACGCTTGGTCGGCACCGGGGCTCGTTTGTTGCGTGGTGCGCAACATGATACAGTGGGGTATGATCAAGTCGTTCCGGCACAAAGGATTGCGCCGACTCTTTGAGACAGGCAGCGCGTCGGGTGTCCAGGCAAGCCATGCCAGACGGCTCCGGATGCAATTGTCTGCGCTTGACACAGCACAGGTCATGGAGGACATGGACATCCCGGGGTTCCGACTGCACGCACTGAAGGGCGACATGCGGGGGCGCTGGGCAATCACGGTCAACGGCAACGGGCGGATGACGTACGAGTTCAAGGACGGGAACGCCTACGTCCTGGATTACGAGGACTATCACTAATGACTATGCACAATCCTCCCCATCCGGGTGAGTTCATCACCGACATCTACCTCGAGCCCAACGGCATCAGCGGTCGTGAGCTGGCCGGGAAGCTGGATGTGGCGGCGTCCACCCTCAGTCGCGTCCTCAAGGGAGCCAGCCGCATCACCCCGGAGATGGCACTGCGCCTGTCCAAGGCGATAGGCCGTTCTCCTGAGAGCTGGCTTGCCATGCAGGATGCTTACGACCTTTGGGTCGCACGCCAGCACGTCGACTTGCAGCGGGTTGGCAAACTCAAGCTCGCCGCTGCCTGACAGCTGACCTCATGAGGGCCTCGACTCGGAAGAGGTAGATCTCTCCGGGCCGCGCCTCGCCTGGCAACTACTTGTTGGCCCGGTGCCCATAACTGAGCACCCGCGTGATCTGCCACTTTCCGTTGTTGTTGTTCCACACGATCAGGAAGTCGGCCAGGCCCTCGCACTTGCCCGTATCGAACTGGCAGAAACGATGCGAGCCCTGTTCGATCGCACCGAAATCCTTGATCGGATAGACCACGAGCGTGCCTGGCACCAGCTCGCGGCGGAAATGGCCGCAGACGTACTTCTCGGTGTTGGCGAGCATCTCCTGCCGCGACCAGGTTACGCCGCCGGTGTCGTGATAGAACTCGACATCGGGGGCGAAGTAACTTGCGTGCTTCTGCAGTTGCCCCGGCTCACTGCACGTGTTGAACGCGCCAAACACCTCGGTATCCATCGTCGAGATGGTGTCGAACAACGGATCTGCGGCAGCTTTCGTGCCCGCCGCGCTGCCCGACCCGGAAGCGAACGAAGTCCCCGCAGCAGCAACAGCCATCAGGGCGGCAACGGCAATCAGCGGGATCGGCTTGTTCATGCGGGTCTCTGCGGAATGGGACTGTGACGTGCGGACGTGCCGTGATCACCAAGGTACTCCGCTGGGGTCTGGGTCGAGAACCCGACTACTGCGGCGGCGCATGGACCGGGTGCGGCCTGGAGCAGGAGGTGCGGTCCGGCGATGTCTACCACGGTGACCTGGGGTGTCGTCGCAGCGATGCTGTCGGCAATGGTCCTGGATATCAGCCGGTCCCCGGTAGCACGCAAGTACAGGACCGGAACCTTGATCCTCTCCAGGCAGGCCGAGCAGTCGACCCGGAGTGCCGCCGCGGCCCTGGTCTTCAAAACGCGGGGCGACACCGACGCCAGCGCGCTTCGCAGCGACGACCGCAGACCGGGCGTGGCCCAATCTCCCAGCAGCAGCCAGGAAAGCAACGACTCCGGCAAGCGCCGGACCGGTGCGATCGAGGTAAAAGGTGCAAACGGCAACAGCGAAGGGACCGGGCGACGCGAGAAGGTGGTCGAGAGCACCAGGCCGACCAGCCCTTCTGGTGGGTTGGCGGCAATCGACATCGCAATGGGACCGGAGAACGATTCGCCCAGCAGGACGAATGGGGCATCGGTGGGCAGTTCGCTTCGGGCGATAGCTTCAAGTTCCCGGTAATCCAGGATCTGATCTCTCGGGTAGGAAACAACCTGCACCGAGGAGAAGTGCGGGCGAACCGCGTCGGCGAAAGCGGACAACAGGGTCGCGGTCCCGTCCAGACCGGGAAGCACGACCAGTGCGGTCATGTGCCACCGCCGGCAACAGGAACGACAAGCACGACGGAGTGCAATGGAGTCCCGGCTGCATGGGTGCCTGCAACCAGCCAACCGAAGGCGAGGAACGCCACGACCAGCGCCAGGCCGATCCTGGGTATCGCATCGCGACGAGTCGTCATGGTCATCGGCAAAGGCCGTCGTGGCATCAGGGAAGGAGCTGCGACCAGCTCGCAGGCTTGGCCACCATAAGGTAGAACACCGCCAGCATGGCCGCGAAGGCCGGGTAGCCGAGTGCCTCCCACCATCCCGCATAGCGCCAGTACCGGGCCGGCAGTTCGTCGCCGCCCTTGGCCGCTGCAGTCGCCATGGCCGCCATCCGGACCTGCAGCCACACCACCGGCAACCAGAGCGCGCCGGTCACCAGATACAGGCCGATCGACAGCGCCAGCCACGGTGTCGTCAGCGGCCAGCCGGCCAGGTGGGCCATCAGGAAACCGCTGGCAGGCTGGATCAGCACCGCCGGCGTGGTGAACCACCAGTCGGCGCGCACCACCAGTCGCGCGACCACGGCCTGTGCCTGCACGTTGCCGCTGCGGTTGCCGAAGAACAGATAGAAGGCGGTGCCGAAGCCCGTGCCGACCAGCACCACGCTCGACAGGATGTGGATCCACTTCACCAGCAGGTAGGTCGTCATGCGGGAGTGGCGTCCGTGATGGGCTCGCAAGTGGACGTCGCAGTTTCGTCGACGATGTCGGTCACCATGCCCCAGCGTGCGAACTCGCCCTGGAACTCGGTCAGCGACAACAGACCGGTGGCGGTGAAGGCGCCGGCCGGCATCGCGGTACCGGCGGCCAGCCTGCGCGCCAGCAGGATCGCGGGCATGCACGGGATCTCGGGGCCATGATCGTTGTCGGCCGCGATGTGCCAGGCGCGACGGGCAGGACGCCCGTGCCCGTCGAGGCCTTCGACGCGGACGACCATCCCGCCCAGCGCCGTGCCGAGGGGGTCGAGCGCAACGGCGGTTCGATTCAACAGGCCGGCCAGTCGCTCGGGCCGTCGCAGCAGGCCACGGGCGCGCAGCGCCGCCAGCAGCGCGAATGCTCGCTGGGTGATCCCGACTTCCAGCGCGGCCCGGAACATCACGCGGTCACGCACGGCGTAGTGCGTCGGAAAAAGCTCGAGATCAGGGATGTCGCACAGCGCGCCGATGCGCGGGCGCATGCGCAGGAAGTCGACGCGCTCCGGGCTGGCCCAGCCCGGCGCCTGGCTCCATGCTCCGCCGCGCCAGATCCTGATTGGCTCGCCGCAGTAGCTGAGCACCGCCGCCAGCGTCGCCTTGCCGCGCGGCGCGGTCTGCGCGGGCGCGATGCAGATATCGATCGAATCGATCGCGGTCCACCCCGCGCACAGATGCTCGACCACGGCCGATGACAGGGCCGGGACCGTGCTCGCCCCGGTGATGCCGATGCGCGCGGCGACCTGGAACTGCGCGTCTAGCGCTGACGGAAAGTCGCAGACGAAGCGCCGGCCGTCGGCGAGGTCGATGTAGTGCGCGCCGGCCTCGGCGGCGGCATGTGCCGCGGCGTACGACTGCTGCTGGAACGGCCCGGCCGCGTGCACGACCAGTCCCACGTCCAGCTGCCTGAGGGTCTGCGCGAAGTCCGCTGCCGTGAAGTCGACGGCCACCGCGCTGGCGGTGCCATCCAGCGTGTCGACGAGTTGCTGCGCCTGGTCGCGGTTGCGTCCTGCGACGAGCAGATGGATGGAAGGATCGCCGGCCAGGGCACGGCAGATGCGCGCGCCAAAGTTGCCGTAGCCACCCAGAACCAGTGTCCTCATCGACCCCGCCGACCCCCAACCCGTTGGGCGCAGTCTACTGGTCGCCGGCATGTCGTGTGGACGTAGCCCGGGTAAGCGCAGCGCACCCGGGGCACACCGCGCACCTTGGGGCCGCCGCGTTCCCGGGTGCGCTTCGCTTACCCGGGCTACGCGGTGGAGGGCTCAAGAAAAACAGCCGGCGGCAACCCCCCGATTGCCGCCGGCTTCCCTCACCCCGTACCTCTTTCGTGCGCGCCCTTAGAACTTCTGCCCGAACCGGATGCCGATCGTGCGCGGCTGGTTGGTCACGGTGTAGATCTGCCCGTTCGGGTATTCCGGCACCACGCCCGAAGCACCGCACACGGTCTCCGCGCAGCTGGCGAAGCGGTAGATGTCGGCGCGCTCGTCGAACACGTTGTTGATGTAGATGCTCGCCGTCCAGTTGTTGCGACTGATGCCAGCCGACAGGTCGGCCACCGTGTACGCATCAAGGTCGCCGAGGATCCCGCGCTCGAGGATGCGCAGGTCCGAGGTACGCGAGCCCACGTGCACCACGTCGCCCTGCACGAAGGCATCCATCGTGCCCAGCGTGAAGTTGTAGCGGGCGATGATGTTGCCCTTGAACTCCGGCGTGACCGGCAGGCGGGTGCCGTCCGGTGCTTCCGGATCGGCGCAGTCGGTGACCGGGTTGCCGGCGTCGTCGGTGAAGCCGCAGTAGTTCTCGGTCAGCTTGGCGTCGTAGAACGCCACGCCGGCGCCGATCTGCAGGTTGTAGGTGGCGGCCCAGTTCACGTCCATCTCCAGGCCGTCGATGCTGGCCTGGTTGGCGTTCTTGATCTCCGTCAGGCCATTGGCGCCGAGGATGGAGAACTGGAAGTCTTCCCACTCCTGGTGGAACACCGAGCCGTTGAAGGTGACGCGGTTGTCGGCCCAGCTGGTCTTCCAGCCCATCTCGTAGTTGGTCAGGTAGTCCGACAGGTACGGCGGCAGCGTGCCGCGGCGGTTGATGCCGCCAGGACGGTAACCTTCGGACCAGGTGGCATAGATCATCTTGCTCGGGTTGATCTGCCAGGTCAGGTTGGCCTTGCCCAGGTTGCCGCTTTCCTTGACCGTCTTGTCGAAGATCTGGCACGGCGCGCCATTGAACGACGGCCAGCTGGCCGGGTCCGGACCGAACTGCTCGATACAGATCGATTCGCCGTACGACGAACCCGACGACCAGCCGTCACTGAAGCCGAAGAAGCCCTTGAGGCTGTTCTCGGAGCGGAAGTGGCGGCCGCCGATGGTGCCGATCAGCACTTCGGGAATGAAGTCGTACGAGAACTCGCCGAACACCGCCTCGTCCTTGTCCTCGCGCTCCTGCTTGGTCAGCCAGATGGTGTCGGGCCAGCCGGTGATCGAGTACTGCGAGCCGAAGCCGTCGATCTTGTAGCGCTGTTCGATGTCGTGCTTGTGGGTCTGGTAGAACAGGCCGGCGGTCATGCGGAAGCGGTCTTCGCCCGGCGAGCTCAGGCGCAGCTCGTGGCTGTCCTTCTTGTAGCGGTCCTTGCCCTGGATGTACTGCGACGGGTTGATGAAGTTGTCGTTGTCGTCGTAGGCGCTGTAGGAAGCCAGCGTGTCGTACCAGAAGCCGTAGTCGTTGTAGTCGGAGTCGACGTCGACGTCGCGCTTGAGGTGGCCGTAGGCGTAGGTCAGGTCGAAGTTGCCGATCTTGCCTTCGACGGTCATGGCGGCCTGCCACCAGCGGTCGTCCGACTTCTCCTTGTAGAAGTGGCTGATCGCCAGGTCGCCGACTTCGCGGTCGGTGAAGAAGGCGCCATTGGCTTTCGCCGTCTGGCCCATGATCATCGGCGTGATGGCCCAGTCGTCGGAGATGTCCCAACGCAGGGCCAGGCGTGCGCCGGTGGTGTCGACGTCGTTGTAGTCGTCGTCGGCGCGGCCGGTGCAGACCAGCAGGTCGGTGCTGGTGCAGTCGCGGTTGGTCAGCACGCCGCCCCAGCTGGCGCGGGTGTCGTCGCTGGTGTCGTCCGGCGTGCCGCCGTCGTCGGTGCGAATCGGGAACTGGCGGTCCTGCGGCTTGTTGTCGATGTAGCCGGCGTCGTGCTGGTTCCAGCCGACCAGGCGGATCGCCGCCGAGTCGCTGAGCGGGACGTTGACGAAGCCTTCCTCGATGTGACCGATGCCGCCGTCACTGACGCTGTTGAGCTCGAGGTCGTAGCCGGCGGAGAAGCCGCTGGCGTCGGGCTTGTTGGTGATGATGCGCAGCGCACCGGCCTGGGCGCTGGCGCCGTACAGCGTGCCCTGCGGGCCGGACAGCGCCTCGACGCGGGCGACGTCGTAGATGTGCAGGTCGAGCGGGCCCTGGATGGTGGTGATCGGCTGCTCGTCGAGGTACACGCCCACGCTCGGCAGCGAGCCGGAGTGGTTGCCGTCGCCGCCGCTGGCGACGCCGCGCATGTAGATCTGCGAGAAGCCCGGGCCGAAGGTCTGGTAGGAGACACTCGGCAGGAACTTAACGTAGTCCTCGAAATCGGTGATGTTGAGTTCGTCGAGCTTCTGCTCGCCGAGCACCTCGATGCTGATCGGCACCTTCTGCAGGTTTTCCGAACGCTTCTGCGAGGTCACCGTGACCGTGTCGAGCACCAGTGCCTCGCGCTGGCCGGCGGTCTGCGCGGGTTGGGCCGGTTGGGCGGGCGGGGCCTGCGTGGCGGCATCCTGTGCGAACGCCGGCGAGGCGAACGCCAGGCAGATGGCTGCCGTCAGCGGGAAGCGCTTGAGCCGCGCGGGTGCGACGTGTGTACGTGATCTACTGCCGGACTTCTGCATCGTTCTTCTCTCCCCAGACGGACGAAATAGAGCGGAAACCGAACTGCTTGCTTCAATGTTCCCCAGGTGGCTCGGGGTAGGTGTCGAGCACCGGGCCGAGCGCCGCCTTGAGCGGTTCGAGCCAGGGTTCGTAATGGCGCCACTGATCGAGGCCTTCGCGGAAGATCGGCTTGCGCACCTGTTCGGAACTGGCGGTGCGCACCGGCCGTTCGTTCTCGAAGAAGCGCAGGCACTGTTCCTCGAAGGGCAGGCCGCAGGCGTCGAGCAGGCGGCGCACCTCGTGCTCGGTGTCGTCGACCATGCGTTCGTAGATCACGCGGTGGACGCGGCCCGGCAGCACGTCGTCGAAATGCGCCATCAGCGCGACGTAGTCGCGGTAGAAGCGGCCGATGTCGTCGAGGCTGTAGCTGAAGCCCTGGCCACGGGCGAAGTGCTGCTTGAAGTTGGAGAAGCAGCACGCCAGCGGATGCCGGCGCGCGTCGATGATGCGCGCGTTGGGCAGCATCAGCTGGATCAGGCCGACGTGCATGAAGTTGTTGGGCATCTTGTCGATGAACAACTGCGCGTCGGTGTGGCGGTGGATGCGGGTGCGATCGAGGTAGCGGCGGCCGAGGGCGCGCAGCTCGTCGTGGTCGAGCGTGGCCAGCACGTCGTGGTAGCGGCCCGGGCCCGCGGCATCGGGGCCGGCGCGCGAGCGCAGCTCGCGGCTGATGGAGGTGACTTCCGACAGCTCCATCGTGCCTTCGACCAGGCTGTGGCTGGACAGGATCTGCTCCAGCAGGGTCGAACCCGAGCGCGGCAGGCCGACGATGAAGATCGGGTCGCGGGCGTCGTCGCCGCTGCCGGCGCGGCGCTCGAAGAACTCGCGCGTGTACAGCTGGCGGACGTGGTTGACCTTGGCCGTGGTGGCGCCGGCGTTGTAGTCGATCTGGGCATGGCGCACGGCATTGGCGCGCGCGTAGTGCTGGAACGAGGCCTCGTACTGCGCGGCGTCCTCGAGCGCCTTGCCGAGCGCGAAGTCCAGGTGCAGGCGGTTGTCGTCCGACAGGCGCGGCTGCGCCAGCTGCGCGCGCATTGTCGCGATGTCGTCCGCGGTGAAGCGCAGGGTCTTCAGGTTGGCCAGGCTCCACCACGCTTCGCCGAGCGACGGCTCCAGCGCGATGCAGCGGCGGTAGGCGGCGATCGATTCGTCCTGGCGGCCGGCGGTCTTGAGCGCGTGGCCGTAGCTCATCCACGCACGGGTCTGGCGCGGGTACGCGCGCAGGATGCCTTCGTACAGGCCGATGGCGGTCGCGTAGTCGCCGATGCGGCACAGAACGGCCGCCTTGAGGTTGCGATAGCCGGGGTTGTCCGGGGCGGTGGCGAGCAGCGTGTCGATCTGCACCAGCGCCTGCCCGGACTTGTTGCCGCGGTGCAGGACCAGGGCGTAGTGCTGGCGGGCGGCATGGAAGTCCGGGGCCAGTTGCAGGCAGCGCGCCAGCAGCTTCTCGGCGTCGCTGCTGCGGTCCAGGCGTGCGGCCAGCTCGGCGAACATGCGCAGTGCGGCGACGTCGTTGGGCGACTTGGCCAGGTGCGCTCGCAGCAGCGCCTCGGCCTCAGGGATGCGGTTCTCGGCCAGCGCCGCGCCGGCGCGCAGCAGCGCCGGGTCGCGGCTGGAATAGCGGATGTGCTGGCTGTAGGCGGCTTCGGCGGCGGTATTGTCGCCGGTCGCCGAGAGGTGATCGCCCAGGGCCAGCCAGGCGCTGGGCAGGTCGGGCTTGAGCGCGACCGCGCGGCGCAATGCCAGCAACGCTTCGTCACCGCGGCCGACGCGGCCGAGGGCGATGCCCAGCTCCAGCTGGGTCCGCGCCGAACCTGGCTGGGCGTGGGCGAGCGGTTCGAGCACTGCCAGCGCGCCGTCGCTGTCGCCGCAGGCCGAGCGCGAGGCGCCCAGCACCAGCAGCGCGGTCGGGTGGTCCGGCAGGGCCTGCAGGATCTCCGCGGCCTGTGCCGCGGCCAGCGCCGGTTGCTCGTCGAGCAGCCGCA